>JASSUD010000040.1:0-26184 GCA_031963225.1 Mycoavidus cysteinexigens | reverse complement strand
CAACCTACCGTTCATTGTAGGTTGGTGGTGAGGTACGAACCCCAACATGATGACCACGGTCCTTTTAAAACCTGCATATCAAGGCCAAAAGCGATGATTACACATCGGTGATGTGCATGTTGGGGGACGTTGCCCAACACCAGCCTATGAGGTTACCCCTTCTTCCGGCGACGGAGTAGGCTGAAAGAAACGGGCGACAAAGAGCCCAATTTCATAAAGCAATACGAGCGGAATAGCCAGTAACAGCTGAGAGAAAACATCTGGAGGGGTAATGATAGCCGACAGAATAAAAGCACCCACGATCACATAAGGGCGCATAGTCTTAAGGCGACTCAAGGTCAGCAAGCCGGTTCTTACAAGCAGTATTACAACCAGTGGGATTTCAAACGTGACCCCAAATGCCATAAAAAGACTGAGTGTAAGACTGACATAGCGTTCAATATCCGTTGACATCTGCGCTTCTAACGGTGCGTTGTAATGCGCCATCATTTGAAACAGCACAGGAAATACCGCAAAGTAGGCAAAAGCCATTCCACATATAAAAAGTATGTAACTGCTGCCTACCAGTGGAAGAACGCCCTTTTTTTCATGAGGGTAGAGCGCAGGTGCAATAAAAGCCCATATTTGATAAAGCACAAAGGGCAAGGCCAACATAAAAGCCGCTAACAAAGTTACTTTCATCGGAATAAAAAAAGAACCCGTCACATCGGTGACCATCATCTTGCCATCTTTGGGCAGATTGGCTAGGAGAGGTCGTGCCAATAGATGAAAAATCTGAGGTGCCCAATACACTAAACTAAAGAAAATGAGCAGTACCGAAAGCCCAGCCCGAATAAGGCGTTGCCGCAGTTCCATCCAGTGAGAGATAGTGGTTTCTTGCATAAAGAGTGAGTGGGTAGGGAAGCGGTGTTTATAGAGCGCGCAGATAAAGGGGTTTTAAAAAATATTTTACTGCTGCGCGTGTTTCTTCGCGCGAGCTGCATGAGAGTGAATATGGCGTTTATAGCGAATAACGCGTGAAGGGTGGGCTGCGCTGGTACGATAAAAGGCAGGGGGGTAAGAGCGTTTTAGGCTGCGTGTAGGGCGTGATGAAGAAAAGGGATAGCAATGGCCCATATCAAAAGGTGCCGGCTTTCCCGATGGAGGAGCGTGAGCGTCATCGCTTGAAGGATATATCGTAGCATGCCAGGTTTGTCTGGCTGTTTGCGCTGCATCATGTAAACCATTCCGTACCTGCTGCAGAGCATCTAAATCAAGCTGTTGAGAGACTTCGGCTTGTACAGACTGCAAATACCGCTGCGCTCGACCTAGCAGCGCGCCGACCGTGCGTGCCACCTGCGGCAAACGCGTTGGCCCTAATACGATCAGTGCGACTATGCCGATAACTCCCAGTTTAGCTATACCAAGATCAAACATGAAAGGCTAATCTTTAAAGAGGTGGGTGGCTGGCGCGCATTTATGACGTGGGTGTATTGAATACCCGACTGCGCGCAGCCTTCTCATCCAGGCCTGATAAGCCCTGGCGCCGTTCTAATTCTTCAAATACGGCTGAGGGACTTAGATCAAAACGTCCAAGTGTAATAAGGCAGTGAAACCATAAATCGGCCATCTCCCCAATTAGCTTTTGAATGGCCTCTCCCCCTGTATACGCTGCTTCTTTAGCAGCCAATACCACTTCAGTTGCCTCTTCACCCACTTTTTTCAAAATCGCATCATCGCCTAAAGCAAAAAGCCGGGCAACATAGGAATGGGCAGAATCTCCATTTTTGCGCGCATGAATGAGGGTGGCGAGATGGTGAAAAATATCGCTTGAGGAATCAGTAGTACAGGGCTGCGTAGGGTTTTGTAGAGTATTGCTGAGCTTGTTTTCGTTATCCAGCGCATCGGTATGCAATGGCTGAAAAAAGCAGGAAGGTCGCCCAGTATGGCAAGCTACTCCACCTTGCGCGGCTACTTTGAGTAGTAATGCATCACTGTCACAATCTAGCCATAACTGATGAATGCGCTGCGTGTGGCCCGAAGTCTCACCCTTAAACCACAAGCTATTTCGTGAGCGTGACCAATACACGGCATAGCCTGTTTCCAGTGTTTTTTCTAATGCTTCGCGATTCATCCACGCTAGCATGAGCACTTCGCCGCTGACTATATCCTGTGCTATAGCGGGTACTAAGCCTTTAGCATCCCACTTTACCTGATCCATTGAGTGCAGCTGCAGCTTCGTTGTAGGCATAATCTAAATCCAAGTTCTAGGGCGTGTCTTCAATTGCTCTAACGTACCGCAATCCCATGATCAGCCATAAAACGTTTGGCTTCTTCAAGCGTGTGCTGACCTTCATGGAAAATACTGGCAGCCAACACTGCATCTGCATGCCCTTGTTGTATACCTTCTACCAGATGTCTTAAACATCCGACTCCGCCTGAGGCAATCACAGGGATAGAAACGGCATCTGAGACGGCACGTGTTAGTGCTAAATCAAATCCCGATTTGCTGCCATCACGGTCAATACTAGTGAGCAAAATTTCACCTGCGCCCCATTCCACCATCGATTGCGCCCATAAGACCGCATTTATGCCTGTTGCCTTGCGCCCACCGTGGGTGAAAAGTTGCCAGGATAAAGAGGGGTTATCTAAGGGGTCTGAATCAATGGGCCCAACGCGTTTTGCATCTAGTGCCACTACGATGCATTGTGCCCCATAGGCATTGCTGATCTGCCCAATAAGTTCAGGGGTGGCAATAGCGGCGGAATTTACACTGACTTTATCTGCGCCCGCATTCAGTAAGCGCTGTACATCTTCTAATGTACGCACGCCCCCACCTACGGTTAAAGGAATAAAGACGCGTGAGGCAACCGCCTCAATAACGTGAAACAGCAAGTCGCGTTGCTGGCATGTGGCGGTGATATCTAAAAAAGCGAGTTCATCGGCTCCTGCATCCGCATAACGTTGTGCTAGCTCAACCGGGTCGCCAGCATCTCTTAGGCCGACAAAATTTACTCCTTTCACCACCCGTCCTCCAGCAACATCTAGGCAGGGAATAAGGCGTTTAGGCAGAGTCATAGCAATACAGCCGTTTTAAAAAAAACACTAAATAGGTTCTAGGGCGTGTCCTCAATTGTCCTAAAGGACATGTCCTAATGGCGGAAATGGCGAACCTTTGTGAATACCATTGCAATACCGTGCTGGTTCGCTGCCTCGATAACCTCTGGGTCTCGGATAGAGCCCCCTGGCTGCACGACGCAAGTCGCTCCGGCTTCAACCACTACATCTAAGCCATCACGGAATGGGAAAAAGGCATCGGATGCTACCGCTGACCCTGTCAGGCTAAGGCCTGCTGCTTGGGCTTTTAAGGAAGCGATACGAGCTGAGTCCACTCGGCTCATTTGTCCTGCCCCAACTCCCAAAGTGCGCTCTTGCGCGCAAAATACAATCGCATTGGATTTTACAAATTTCGCTATACGCCAGGCCAGTGTCAGATTTTTACACTCTTCAGGGGTCGGTGCGCGTTTGGTAACCACTTGCAGGTCATGATCCAATACATTTTTGAGATCAGGTGATTGAACCAGCAAGCCGCCTCCTACCCATTTCATTTCTGCAGCCAAACCCTCGGTGAGATCGACTCTCACAATATCCTTCTTAGGCATCGTGATGCCAGGCAGTGTGTCAGCTGCAATCGCAATCTCTAATAAGCGTACATTGGGCTTTTGAGCAAACAACTGTTTTGCGGCTTCGCTAAATGCAGGAGCAATAACCACCTCTGCAAATTGTGTGCATATAGCTTGTGCCGCAGCTTCATCGACTCTGCAGTTCAGCGCAATGATGCCGCCAAAGGCCGAAGTAGGGTCGGTTGAAAAAGCATGCTGATACGCATGCAGAGCCGTTGTGCCTTGCGCTGCTCCACAGGGGTTTGCATGCTTGACGATCACGCAAGCTGGTGCGGGTAAAGTTTTTACACATTCCCATGCCGCATCGCTATCAACCACATTGTTGTAAGACAAAGGCTTGCCTTGCCATTGTTTCGCATCTACGAGTGTATCGTGTGGTGTGCGAAGTAAAGTGGCTTGTGCAGCGGCAATATTGCGATAAAAGGCGGCTTGCTGATGCGGGTTTTCTCCGTAGCGTAGGTCTTGAATCTTTTCAAATGCCAGCTGCAGATGGGCAGGGTAGGGTGTGCTGATGGATTGATCAGAGGGAGACTCTGTAGAGGTAGCGGAGCTTGATTGAGAAGTAATGCGCTTTAAATAGGCTGCAATCGCAGCATCATAGTCTGCAGTATGGGCAAAAGCTTTCGTGGCAAGCGCAAAAAGCGTTTCCGAGCTCAGATTGCCCTGTTCACGTAGCTCTTTAAGGACCATGTTGTAATCATTCGGGTCCACTATAACCGCGACATGGCGATGATTTTTGGCTGCGGAGCGCAGCATGGCAGGCCCACCGATATCGATATTCTCAATAGCCTCTTCCAATGTGCAATCCGGCTTCGCAATCGTGGCTTGGAATGGATAGAGGTTGACTACCAGCAAATCAATTTTTGGAATGCCATGTTCTTGGAGTACCGCCATATGCTCAGGAACATCCCGTTGAGCAAGCAACCCGCCATGCACTTTAGGGTGGAGGGTTTTGACGCGGCCATCTAACATTTCTGGAAAGCCCGTGTAATCACCAATTTCAATAACAGGGATCTGTGCATCTATAAGTGCACGTGCTGTACCACTGCTAGAGAGTAATTCGATTCCGAGCGCAGATAAGCCACGAGCGAAATCGGTGAGGCCAGATTTATTAGAAACAGAGAGCAGGGCACGTTCAATCATGAGAGCAGGGGATAAGTGAGGGACGGTGTAGGTTGGTGGTGAGGTACGAACCCCAACATGCATACCACTTACTCGTAATCTTTGATTTTAGACTCTTTATAAGCAGGCCTTAAAGGCGGCGGCGGTCCGCATGTTGGGGAACGTTGCTCACCACCAACCTACATGAATTCTTGTTTTTCGGGGGAGCTTGAGCTGATGCTTAAGTATTACATTAATCCATGACCTCGCAATTTTTTATCAGCCCATGATCTAGTAATTTTCTGCGCAATGTATTGCGATTGATGCCTAGGTATTCGGCTGCTAGCGATTGATTGCCTTGCGTATGCTCAAGCACCGTTTCAAGAACCGGCTTTTCCGCACAACCAATAATCATCTTATAAATATCGTGCGGGCGTGACCCATCGAGGTCATTGAGGTAACTCCACAGACTTTCGCGAACGCATTGCTCGATACTGTCCTTACTCATATGTATAACCTTGAGAAAACGCTTGAAACCTGTCTGGAGCGGATAGTTTTTCGATCTAGAGTGCGTCCTCTGAACCGATTCTTATGCCTTTGTCAGACTTGGAAAATGAAAAAGGTTGCTATTCTACTTCGAAGCCATAAGATGCTTTCAAGTAGATGTGTGAGAATTGGTTGAAAAAGAGGCAGAATATTTTAATGTAGATCGTTCAACCCCTTGAAATAGCTGGGTCAGCGCTTAAGCTTTGGTTCTTATCTCAAACCGCTTTCAAGCTAAAAAATCCTAGCTGCTCAGTTAGAGTCGTTGAAAAAAACCTCTCAAGCGCTAGCGCTGCTAAAATGCGCCTTTTTGGGATGCCGAAAGCTTGCGGTCAATAAGCGCTTTTGGTGCGTTTCTTGTTCTATTTTTTGAGTGTTTATTGCGTATGCAACCACTTTTTATAAAAAAAATGCGCCGATTAACGCTGCGTCGTACTGTGGCTTTAACTCTGCGTCTAGGCCTACTGGCATTTGCTGCACCCTATGCCTGTGCAGATGAAAAAATAGCAGGAACCGCAGATATATTCGCAATGCAAGTGCATTCTGCATTTTCCCCCCACGCATCTCACCGCCGTATAAGCCCCAGGCCATTAAATCAAATAACTCCTCGGCAATTAGCTGCACAGCAGCCCATTTCTGCCATGCGTGCAGCAGATGTAGTCATCGAAGCACTGCATATGATTGGTGTCAAATATCAATGGGGAGGCAATACCCCTGCTTCAGGTATGGATTGCAGTGGTTTTGTTAAATATGTTTTTCAAAACGCAGCAGATGTAACCTTGCCGCGCCGCGCTGTACAAATGAGCCGAGTAGGGCATACCGTGCCTATCCATCAACTCAAGCCGGGAGATCTTGTTTTCTTTAATACCCATAACAGCCTTAGAAAGACCCGTGTGGTATCACACGTTGGTATTTATATAGGCAATAACCAGTTTGTGCATTCTCCCCGCACAGGTAAAACTATTCGTATAGACAAACTGGGAAATCGGTATTGGAAACAACGCTATACAGGGGCTAAGCGTATAACTCGGCTATTTGCATCTGCATAATGATCTCTACTTCTTCTTCACAAGTCGCCATACCTTCTGCTAGCGGGCCTGCTACTTCCGTGCGTACGCGCTTTGCTCCTAGTCCAACAGGGTTTATCCATCTCGGTAATATTCGCTCTGCACTGTATCCTTGGGCTTTTGCGCGCAAGGAAAACGGCGTTTTTATTTTGCGCATAGAAGATACGGATACACAACGCTCAACTACTGCTGCAGTGCAGGTCATACTAGAAGCAATGGAATGGCTTGGCTTACAGCCTGATGAAGGCCCTTTTTACCAAAGTGCGCGCACTCCTCGCTATCGTCAGGTAATCGATGACATGTTAGAGCGCGGCTTGGCCTACCTGTGCTACATGTCAGAAGAAGAGCTAGATACGCTGCGCGAAGCCCAACGTGCGCGTGGAGAAAAGCCTCGCTATGATGGTCGCTGGCGCCCTGAACCAGGCAAAGTATTGCCCATACCACCTGCTGGTGTACAACCTGTAGTGCGCTTTAAAAACCCACAAGAAGGCTCCGTGTCTTGGCAAGATGCAGTAAAAGGCGCGATCACTATTAGCAATAGTGAGCTGGATGATGTGGTTATTGCTCGGCCAGATGGCTCTCCTACTTATAATTTTTGTGTAGTAGTCGATGATCTAGATATGCAAATCACCCATGTGATTCGCGGCGATGATCATGTAAATAACACTCCTCGCCAGATCAATATCTTGCGCGCTTTGGGCGCACAACCCCCGGTATATGCGCATTTGCCAACGGTGTTAGATCCCAGCGGCGAAAAAATGTCCAAGCGCAATGGTGCTTTGAGCGTGCTGCAATATCGAGAAGAAGGTTATTTGCCTGAGGCGGTGGTCAATTATTTGGCTAGATTAGGCTGGTCGCACGGTAATGATGAGATTTTTTCAAAAGAACAATTTATTGCCTGGTTTGATCTCGATCACCTCGGCGCTTCTGCTGCCCAATTCAATGCTGAAAAATTACAATGGCTAAATCTTCATTATATAAAACAGATGGAGCCCGCTTTATTGGCTGAGCATACCCGCCCTTTCTTGCTAAAGCAGCTAGCTGATGCACACATGCAAGCTGAGCAGGCTGTAGGAGAGGTTGTACTAGAAGCTTCTAGTTCAGAAAACGCTCTAGTTAAGGCTGAGGCAATGCTGCAAGCGGGGCCTGATTTGGCGAAGGTCCTCATGCTATTGAAAGATCGCGTGCATACGCTTAAAGAACTAGCTACGCAGGCCTTAAATTTTTATATTCCGCCCCAGCACAGCAAAAATAATACGCAAGAATCCTCAGCTTCCACACTGACTGAATCTGCACACGAAGCACTGCGCGCGCTTTCTATTCTTTTCAAAAAACTGGCAGATTCTGCTACGTGGCAGCGCGAAGCGATTCAAGCCGCCCTTAAAACAACCGTGCAAGCACATGGCCTAAAATTTCCGCAAATCGCCATGCCTTTGCGGCTCGCAGTTATGGGAACGACACACACCCCTGCAATCGATGCCGTGTTAGAACTCTTCGATCCAGCGCTGGTATGTGCCCGAATGGATGCAATGCTTGCACAGGCTGTTTTTAACGACTAGCTATTGCATCTCCTGCACCTTTCGGTAATTTCATCAAATAAAATAAAGAGGACAAGGTAATCAAACTAATCGTGATGAAAGCCAGGCTAAAGTCTTGTATGCCGATCTTTTCTTGAGCGTGTAAAACATGATGAAAGGCTTCTAGAGCAAATGCGCCAATCGTCACCCCTATGCCAATCGACAACTTTTTAGCGACAGATTCAAGGCTGGTTGCAGCGCTGGCTTGTGTTGAGTGGATGTCTGCATAAGAAATGGAGTTTAAGCTGGCTTGTTGCAGCGAGCGAAAGCAGCCACCTGCTAGCAAAATCAGCGCCATGACTGCATAGGAAGTATGTGCAGTAAAGCTTGCAATAGCTGCTGTCGAGAGCGTTACCAAAATAGTATTAACCATCAATACTGTGCGAAAACCAAAACGCTGCAAAATGGTATGCACCAAACTACTCATGCATAGCGCCCCTATAGCGGCGGCGCACATTGCCAACCCTGCGTAAAAAGGGTCCATCTCGCAGCCTAGCTGTAATAGCAATGGCAGTAACAATGGAAGGGCGCCAATTCCCATACGAAGCAGCGAAGCACTTACTATCCCAATACGAAAAGTTTCCAAACGAAAAAGCGAGAAATTAAGAACGGGATGGGGGGTGCGTTTTGCATGCACCACATACATTCCTATTAATAATGCCCCTATACCCAGTACGGTACAGGATACGGGTAGTGATACTACATGCTGACCAACTGTCGATAACCCAAACATTAAGCAACTCAAACCAGGTGCGAGCAGTGAAAAACCTAGGAAATCAAAGCAGGGTAGTGGTGTAGGTTTTTCTATATCTTTGATGTAGCGCGAAGCGCAGGCAAGCGTAATGAGGCTAATGGGAATATTAATAAAGAAAATAAAACGCCAACCCAGCGTAGCGGTGATGAGGCCGCCCAGCGGTGGGCCGATAATGGGACCAACCATAACGGGCATGATCAAATAACTCCAAGCTCGTATGAGCTCCGTCTTTGGCACGCTGCGAAAAATAATCAAACGGCCAACCGGTATTATCATTGCGCCGCCTATTCCTTGCAAAAAACGAGCTGCAGTGAAAAAGGCCAGAGAATTAGCTATGCCGCATAGCACAGAGCCCAGCATAAAAATAATAATGGCAGCACGAAATACATTTTGTGTACCAAACTTATCTGCTATCCAACCAGAAATTGGAATAAAAACTGCGAGGCTGACAAAATAAGACGTCAGGGCCAATTTGAGTGCAATAGGATTTTCACCAAAGCTCACTGCGATCATTGGAAGCGAGGTGGCGAGGACCGTTTCATCTACCGCTTCCATAAAAAGCGCGCATGCGACCGTCAACGGTATAAAAAAATAAGGCGAGAGAGTCACTAGGGAACGAGGCACGGTAATGACGATAGAGGAAATGGGAGGAGTAGATAACGCACCGCAATAGGGTGCACAAACTGCTAATACAACTCCTTCAACATATCGATAAGCTAGTCTTAAGTAAATAAGGGCTTGATACCGTTAAATGCACTTTTTCATCCTGACAGCGTTAAGCCTTCTAAAACAAGCAAGGCAAAGCCACTGTGCTTTGCCTTGCTCATATAAAAAATAGTTTGCATGCTGGGATGAATAATAGACCTCAGCATCCGGAGCCACAATTTTCGAGACAATTTCGGACTGGTTTTGGCAGGCATGGCCATAAAGCTATAACTACGCCTAAGCCCACTACTCCCATGCCAGCCAACATCATCTTAGCAGGACCTTCGCCAGCCTTAAAAGCAGCAGTCTTCTCTAAAAAATTATCGCCATGATCATAATTTTCAGATTTCACTCCTAAAGCATGGCCCCCTATAGCTACGGCGCCCCCAACCACACTAACTATGCCACCAGCTAACGCATATTTTGCAATTTTTTTGAGTTTTGATGTTGGGCTGGAACCAGTCATTTCATTAGGAGCACTATTTCCCGTTTCTATTTGATTAAGATTTTCACGAGATTCACTAGTCAAATTTTCATTAGTCCCATTAGTCAAATATCCCATTTCCATTTGATTAAGATGTTCATCAGACATATTTTGATTAGGAGTTCTGAAAAAATTTTGATGAAGATTGCTATGTGAATTATGCGTAGAGGGTGAGAGTCCTATTTGAGGCATTCGCATTGTGGAGGGAGAGTATGTAGGAGCTGCCGCTGTTCTACCAGAACGCGCACTGCTTGCGGCAATAGGGGGCGGAGATATTAAATGTGTATTATTAGCCAAAGATCCTGCGTTATTCATTTCTTCCTCCAAGAAATACCTACTACATAGAGAAAATTACCCATTTATTTTATGTTTGTAGTTTTTACTTCCACTGTGCGCTTTATCATGAGAAAGGGGTAATGCATTTGAACGTGTACTGTAGGGTATGCTCAGAAAGTAGGAGAGAGAGAGGGCAAAAAAAGTGCAGAAAAACGAAATTAAAAATGCCCGATGACTTTGATTTCATCGGGCATTTTTAATGGGCTCACAGAATCTATCAATGGATAGTAGAGCAGGTCGAACACGTACGATTAACGCATACCAGGCAAGGAGCCTCCCCCCATCATTCCGCCCATGCTGCGCATCATTTTGGCCATGCCGCCGCCTTTGAGTTTTTTAACCATCGTACGCATTTGCTCATACTGTGCGAGCATGCGGTTGACTTCTTGTACTTGTACGCCTGAACCTGTTGCAATGCGCCGTTTTCTACTGGCTTTGATGAGCTCCGGTTTATTGCGCTCAGCCGGTGTCATCGCGTCGATCATGCCTTGCATGCGCACAGCTTGCTTTTCGGTTTGTGCTAATTTTGCTGCATTGGCAGCCTGCTTCATGTGTGCAGGTAAGGTGTCGATTAAAGAAGAGAGGCTGCTCATTTTGCTCATTTGAGCGATTTGCATTCTGAAGTCATTGAGGTCGAATTGCCCCCCTTTTTTGACTTTTTGAGCCAGCTTTTGTGCGGCTTGCTCGTCGACATTGCGCTGCGCTTTTTCTACAAAAGCGAGGATGTCTCCCATCCCTAAAATACGTTCGGCAATCCGCCCAGGATGAAATACTTCAAGGCCATCGAGTTTTTCGCTGGTCCCGGCAAATTTAATAGGTTTGCCAGTGATATGTCTGACTGAGAGCGCCGCTCCCCCTCTAGAATCTCCATCGAGTTTGGTAAGAATAATACCGGTTAAGGGGAGGGCTTCATTAAATGCCTTGGCTGTATTAACTGCATCTTGCCCCAACATTGCATCGACCACGAAAAGAGTTTCCGTGGGAGAAAGCGTGTTATGCAATGCTTTGATTTCAGCCATCATGGCTTCATCTAAGCCTAAGCGGCCTGCTGTATCGACAATGAGCACGTCGTAATAGCGTTTTTTCGCATGCTCAAGTGCTGCTTTAGCAATGTCTTGTGGACTTTGATTGGGCTGGGCTTCAAAAAAGTCTGCTTGCGCCTGACCCGTAACGGTTTTTAATTGTTCTATAGCCGCGGGACGATAGACGTCGCAAGAAGTGGTGAGCACTTTCTTTTTTTGTTGTTCACGTAAAAGGCGAGCAAGCTTACCGACTGTGGTGGTTTTTCCTACACCTTGTAATCCTGCCATCAAAATAACAACAGGCGGAATCGCTGCTAAATTGAGTTCAGTAGCTCGACCTTCGTAATCGCCCCCAATGACTGCGGTGAGCTCACGCTGCACCACGCCGATTAGGGCTTGTCCGGGGGTTAAGCTATCTAATACCGCCTCTCCCAAAGCTGCTTCTTTCACTTTAGCTATGAAGTCCCGAACAACGGGCAATGCCACATCTGCTTCGAGCAAGGCCACACGCACTTCGCGTAGCATCTCTTGTGTATTGGCTTCTGTAAGACGGGTAGCTCCGCGCAGTGTTTTAGCGACGCGTGCAAGCCGTTGAGTTAGGGTATCGAACATAGGGACAGTAGGAAGTGGCTATGGAGAGCTTGTATGGTATTTAAGCAATGGTGAGGCTAGATTCTGCTGAAATCACTTGCGCTGCAGCATGCATAGTTGCAACCAAGCGACCAATATCTTTGAGCTGTGTAGTGCTCAGTCCTTCTTTTTCTAGCGTCGCAAAATGCGCTTTGACGCAGAAATGGCAGCGTCCAATGATGGATGCCGCTAGTGCATACATTTCAAAATGTCGCTTTTCAACGCCACCGTGTGTAGCGTAAGCATTCATTCTAAGTCCTGCAGGCTGTCCTTGAAGATCTGCACTGCCAGACATCTCAATATAAGGGTACCAAATATTATTCATGCCCATCAAAGCGCTGGCGCTTAATGCACCTTGCTGGTGCGCCAGGGGTAAGGCAGAAGATTGTCTAATGATCCGAATGAGAGGTTCATTCTTTGCTGCAAACGCCGCTGCTAGCGCAACACCAAGTGCTTCAGTCTTTTCAAGTGAAGAACGGGCAAGCGTGCTGTCCAGATTGAGGCGAATATCTTTTGCGTAATCAGGGATCAGCGCTTTAATTGCATTAACGACGTCGTCCATAGTGTTTTTTCCATGCAGAAGGGATAAAAATATCAGGGTCAAAAGACCGTGTGTTTTAGCACATCGCCAAACAGGGTTTTGTGCCTGCATGAGGAAAATCTGGCGATAGCTATTGATACAACATGCTATCGCCAGATCTTTACTGCGGGAATGCTTAGAGTTTCAAAGAGCGGCTCTAGTAATCCAAAAAGATATATAGATTAGAGAGTGTCCCCAATCACCCCTAGGGGGTCATGCGGTGCAGAACCCTTAGGGTGTGTCCTCAATTGCTCCAAAGGGTTCATATTTGGGGGAGCAGGAGCACAGGGACCGGAACTGTACTTAAGTACAGTGAGGATCCCGAGCACCGCACGACCTCAAAGATGGGCCCTTTGGGGTAATTGAGGGCACACCCTACGAAAAAAGGAGAAACTGAAAATCCTCAGGTGGGGTTATATCGGCCAGCTAAGCTGGCTGATAATTGCTGCACTAACGCAGGGTGGTGTTGCCCGTATTGTCGTTTAACAGCACTTGAGAGATCTCGCAATATGCTATCGAAATAAGTGCTGCTAAACGATTTCAAACTTACTTAAAATTCATTCAGACTTCAATACAGATTCTCAAAAATATTTTGCACTTACACATTCTCTGTATCCGCACCTTCTATCTCTGCACCTTCTAACTCCGCATCCTCTAATTCTTCACCAGATTCTGCAATCAACTGTAACCCGGAGAGTTTAGTGCCTGCATCCAGAGAAAGCAGTGTAACACCTTGGGTTGCGCGGCCCATCTCGCGAATTTCTTTTGCGCGCGTACGAATCAATACCCCTGCATTCGTAATAAGCATAATTTCACGCTCATCATCCACTAGCGTAGCGGCCACTACCTTGCCATTACGCTCGCTGGTTTGAATAGCAATCATGCCTTTTGTTGCGCGGCTATGGCGCGTGTATTCTGCAATCGGCGTGCGTTTGCCAAAGCCATTTTCTGTGGCAGTCAGCACCGAGCCCATTGCCGCCGAATCGCCTTCTTCAGCCACGAGCATCGCGATCACACGCTGGCCCATATCCAAATTCATACCTTTAACACCACGCGCTTCTCGGCCTACCACGCGTACATCACTCTCTTTAAATCGTACTGCTTTACCTGCATCAGAGAACAACATCACATCATGCTGACCATCGGTTACCGCTACACCGATCAAGTAATCGCCTTCATCCAAATTCACTGCGATGATCCCGCGCTTCATAGGCCGGCCAAACGCTGTTAACCGGGTCTTTTTCACCACACCCAGCGCGGTAGCCATCACCACATACTGCTCTTCTGAAAATTCTTTTACAGGCAGAACCGCAGTGATTTTCTCGCCAGAATCTAGCGGGAAAACATTCACAATCGGTAATCCAAGTGCATTACGGCCGCCTTGAGGCACCTCGTAGACTTTGAGCCAAAACACACGTCCGCGATCGGAGAAACACAGCAGCATATCGTGGGTTTGCGCAGTAAATAGCGTATCGATCCAGTCTTCATTTTTCATCGAAGTAGCTTGCTTACCGCGTCCTCCACGCTTTTGCGCACGATATTCAGCCAGGGGTTGCGCTTTGAAATATCCCATATGTGAAATGGTTACCACCATCTCTTGGCGAGTAATCAAATCTTCATAATTCAGGTCTGTTGCATTGACCTCAATGTGCGAACGTCTTGGATCACCAAAATCTCGCTTAGCGGCTAAAAGATCATCACTAATCAGTGTGCGTACGCGCTGAGGGTCGCTCAAAATATCGAGAAGATCCGTAATCTGCGCCATCATGTCTTGATATTCAGACACGATTTTTTCTTGTTCCAGCCCTGTTAGGCGTTGAAGGCGCATTTGCAGTATTTCTTGCGCTTGCACTTCAGAGAGCTTATAGAGCCCATCTTGCTGCATACCAAATAGAGGGCTTAGCCCTTCTGGCCGATATCGAGCCAAATAGGCGGCATCACCGGATACCACACCATTCTCTATTGCAGAACCCATTGCAACACGTGCGAGCATTTCTCGCACCAGGGAGGAATCCCAAGCACGATCCATCAATTCCTGTCGAGCTATAGGGGGAGCAGGAGCCGCTTTGATCACAGCGATAAATTCATCGATATTTGCTAAAGCAACTGCTAAACCTTCTAAAACATGTCCCCGCTCACGCGCACGACGTAATTCAAAGATGGTGCGACGCGTAATAACTTCACGGCGGTGCGCCAAAAAGCACTCAATCATCTCTTTGAGATTGAGTAACTTGGGTTGCCCGTCCACCAACGCAACCAGATTTATTCCAAAAGTATCTTGTAACTGCGTGTGTTTGTATAAATTATTGAGGACTACCTCAGGGACTTCACCTCGCTTGAGCTCAAATACGACGCGCATTCCGCTTCGATCCGACTCGTCACGAATATCAGAAATACCTTCAATTTTTTTGTCATTGACCAGCTCAGCAGTGCGCTCTAAAAGCACCCGTTTATTGACTTGGTAAGGCAACTCATCGACGATAATCGCGCGACAACGGCCTTTATCCAACTCTTCAAAATGGGTTTTTGCGCGCATCACCACGCGCCCTCGACCTGTTCTATATCCTTCGTGCGCACCTGCTAACCCATAAATTAACCCTGCAGTCGGAAAATCCGGTGCGTGGAGTAGGTTAATCAGATCATCGATAGGGGCATTGGGATGTTCAAGTAGGTGCAAGCAGGTATCGACTACCTCTCCCAAATTATGCGGGGGAATATTGGTAGCCATCCCTACTGCGATCCCGGAAGCACCGTTGATTAACAGATTGGGAATACGCGCAGGCAGAACCAATGGTTCTGACTCATGGCCGTCATAATTGGGCCCAAAATCCACCGTTTCACGATCGAGGTCGGCTAATAATTCGTGGCCAATCTTCGCCATACGAATTTCGGTATAACGCATAGCAGCAGGGTCATCGCCATCTACTGAGCCGAAATTACCCTGTCCATCGATGAGCATATAGCGCAACGAAAAGTCCTGTGTCATCCGCACAATCGCGTCATACACAGAGGAATCGCCGTGTGGGTGGTATTTACCAATCACATCCCCCACGATACGGGCAGATTTTTTGTAGGCACGATTCCAGTCATTACTGAGTTCGTGCATCGAGTACAAAATTCGGCGGTGCACTGGCTTTAAGCCATCACGCGCATCAGGCAAAGCACGTCGTACTAATACGCTCATTGCGTAATCTAGGTAAGACCGACGCATTTCCTCTTCAAGTGAAATGGGAAGCGTCTCTTTAGCGTATGAGTCCATGGTCCGTATTGTCTTAGGCAGAAAAGAAGGCTAACTTTAACACGCACGCTTAGTGCATCGCTGCGTTGATTTGTCAGTATAAAAAAAGATAATTCCAGGCAATCGCCCGAGATAACAGTGCGCAGAGGGTGTCGACATCGTTTTTTGCGGTGCTATACTGCCACTCTTACTCGATCCTTTGAAAAGAGTATAGTCAAGCTCCCTGAGAACCTGAACACCGCACGACCCCGAAGATGGGCTCTTTTGGGAAATACTAAACAGGTTCTGAGAGGGATTGTAGTTTGGCGCCAATTCAGGCGTTCTTTTATCATCCGCAGCGATATCTCAGGATCTTTCCAAAATCTTTCAGAAAGATCTTTATCTGAGGGGGTGAGGGTATAGCGATCAAAGCTGCACTTCTGTACAGTGAAATTGGTTAGTACCCCACCACAATAAAGAAAAGCCCTTTTTGGCACATTTTGGACAGATCCTCAATCTGAGAGGAAAAATATGAATAATTTCAAAAAGCTCACGCTTCTTGCAGCTGCTGCGGTTTTCGCTGCATCTGCGTCAGCACAAACTGTATACGAAACTTCAGTTGATGCTCCTGCCCCACGCACAGTAACCGCTTCACCGCAGGCCACTAACTCGAATTGGGTTAACGGTAGTGGTGAACATGCTTGGATGACCAACGGAAGCACGCGTTGTGTACGTTCAGCTGACTGGACTTCGGCAACAGCCAATAAAGGATGTGATGGCGCGATTGTAGAAAGAACTGTTGTAGTCCCCCCTCCTGTTGATACAAGACCCATTGACGCCCCTATTGCTAGCGAAAAAGTAACCTATCAAGAAGGCGTGCTCTTTAATTTTGACAACGCACAAGTAAAAGCTTCTGAGCAAGTCAAACTCAATGAGCTCTATGCCAAAATTAAAGGTATAGATAACCTCGAAGTCGTTGTTGTGACTGGATACACGGATGAACTGGGTTCAGCTGCTTACAATATGACGCTGTCTAAGCACCGTGCAAATGCAGTGAAACAATACCTGGTATCCAAAGGTGTGGATTCTGCACATATCTACACAGAAGGCAAAGGTAAGAGCAACCCGGTTGTCAGTGATTGCCAAGAACAGGTCGCTCCTCAACCTGGCAGCCATGTAGCCAAAAAGCAAGTTCGCAATAATATGATCGGCTGTTTGGCTCCGAATCGCCGTGTTGAAATTCAAGCCGTAGGTACGTTACATGATGCGCAGCCCCAAGTTGTGAATGATGCACAGCCTGATGTTGGCGTGATGCAATAATATATTTACAGTAGCCACACGTTTTATATAGGTAGCATGTATAGTAGTGCGGCTGTGGAATATAAAAGCATCTAAAGAAGCCCTGCCTGATATGCTCAGCAGGGCTTTTTCAATATGCCCGTTCAAAATCTCCTAGTTTTCTGAAAAGCCATGACGAAAATTCCCCTTTTGCTAGGCAATGCAGACCCCAAAGAACTTCAAAAATTTAGCGCTCTATCCGCACGTTGGTGGGATGTACACGCTGAATTTAAAGCATTACATGCGCTCAATCCTGTACGACTTAATTGGATGGTGGATCATGTTGATTTGCTGGGGAAGCAGATTGTAGATGTAGGTTGCGGTGGCGGAATTCTGGCTGAGGCGATGGCAAAATGTGGCGCACAGGTCCTAGGCATTGACCTTTCAGAAGCCGGATTAGCTGCAGCACAACATCATTTTGAGCACACTACCAAGCCGCGCGCACCTGCATTGGATTTGCGTTATGAATCTATCTCTGCAGAAGCATTAGCCGCTAGAGAAGCCGGAACCTACGATGTAGTGACCTGCATGGAAATGCTAGAGCATGTTCCGGATCCCACTTCCATCGTTAACGCGTGCGCCGCCCTTGTAAAGCCAGGAGGCTGGATCTTTTTCTCTACGCTCGATCGATCGCTCAAAGCGTATTTGCTCGCTATTATTGGGGCGGAATATATTGCCGGCCTGCTCCCTCGAGGCACGCACGACTACGAGCGCTTTATCCGCCCTGCAGAATTAGCTGCTTTTGCAAGACAAGCGGGGCTTTGCGTCAAAACACTTAGTGGGGCAAGCTATCACCCACTTGAAAACCGTTTCTCCCTATCGACGTCTCTCAATGCAAATTATTTGTTAGCTTGTTATAAGCCTCCAATATGAAATGCTCTCAACACGCGCGCCACTTACTTGTAATTTTCGCTTTTGGTAATTATCAAGCAGGATTTCAAGAAGGCTGTGGTGTGCATGTTGGGGTTCCTTCGTCACCACCAACCTACCGTCCTTCTCCCCATTATGCAGATTTCAGCCATTCTCTTTGACCTTGATGGCACACTGGTGGATACCGCTCCCGATCTAGTCCAAATTACTAATGACATGCGTCACTACCGCGGGTTGGATGCACTGCCATTCGAGATGCTTCGGCATAAGGCGTCTGCAGGGATTGCAGGGTTGTTGGGTGCTGCTTTTGGGATAGAGCCTACCCACGCTGATTTCGAAGCCATGCGCGCGGAATTTTTAGCACGCTATTCTGGAGATATTTGCGTTCGAACTACCCTCTTCCCAGGCATAGAAAACCTTCTATCTGCGATCGAAGCGCAAGGCTTACCATGGGGCATAGTTACCAATAAACTGGCCCATTTAGCACAATCTCTTCTGGAAAAACTCAATATCCATACTCGCACAGCTTGCTTAGTGGGAGCCGACACCGCCGCCTATCCCAAGCCTCACCCTGCGCCTTTGCTGTATGCGGCTGAAAAACTTCAAATAGACCCCGCTACAGCCATCTATATAGGCGATGATTTACGCGACATTCAGGCTGGCCGCGCTGCAGGGATGTCTACTATTGCTGCTGCCTACGGCTATTGTGGATCGCCTACTCCTCCAGAGAGCTGGGCCGCCGACTATATTGTCTACACTGTTGCTGAACTGCATACGCTCTTGAACCGTTATTTTCAGTCCCATGCCACTGCTTAAAGTTTTTTCGTTTGTAACCCCTTTTACATAACCATCTGGTAGGTTGGGGTGAGGCACGAACCCCAACATGCAGGCCACTGACTTTTGCTCTTTGGTTTTGAGCGTTTATAAGCAGGTTTTCAAGGAGACCGCGGCGTGCATGTTGGGGTTCCTTCGTCACCACCAACCTACCGTTCTTTGCTTTTCTTGTGGTTGGTTGAGTTTGATAGAACCCTTTTACATATGCATCTGGTAGGTTGGGGTGAGGTTGACCCCAATATGCATACCACAGTCTTTTTGACTGGCCTATGTGACATCAGTTACTTAATGCATGGTGAATTGCGTAAGGCTCGGGACCAACTCATCGATATCTTGCTGATTCAGTCCCGTAATTCTGCCTACTAACTCTGCATGCAGGCCTTCTTGCAGCATATTTTTTGCTGTCTCGCGCATGCCTTGCTCTATTCCATGCCGAAAGCCTTGCTGAAATCCTAGCCGAAACCCCTGCTGCTCGAATTGTTGTGCAAACGTCATGTCTTTTCTCCGTTCTGTTTAGCTATCTGTCAGAAGATAGTCAAAGTAACAGCACTTTAGGCTTCTGACTTTAGCACTGCCACTGCAGGGCCGCCAAGGTATTGATATAGGTCAATCAAATTCACTAACCGTGCAAGCCGGGTTGAAATGAGTCCTTGCTGCGCAGCATATAGTTCTGTTTGTGCTGTTAACACGCTCAAATAGCTTTCAATACCATTTCGATAGCGCAGCACCGATAACTCTAGACGGCGTTGTACCGCTTGCACATACCGTTCCTGGGCCACAAGCTGCTGGTCATACGTACCTCGGGCAGCCAAGCCATCGGCCACTTCACGAAACGCGGTTTGAATCGCCTTTTCGTATTGCGCGATTGCAATTTCTTTTTTTACTTTTGCTGCTCGCAGATTGGCGCGGTTAGCTCCCGCTTGGAAAATAGGCAGGTTTACTTGCGGCGTAAAGCTCCAGCTCGCAGTTCCTCCTTTAAATAATTCATCTAAAGAAGTGCTAGCAGATCCAAATTGTCCCGTTAATGAAATGCTCGGGAAAAAAGCTGCGCGTGCAGCACCGATATTTGCATTTGCAGCACGCAGGGTCGCTTCTGCAGCTAAAATATCTGGGCGCCGAGTCAATAGCTCAGAGGGTAAACCAGCTTGAATATCTGCGATGATTTTTTGATTTGCAAAAGGCAGAGGCGCAGGCAAATCTGCGGGTAAAGATTGCCCGATCAGCAAAGTCAGTGCATTTTCAGCCTGAGCTTGTACACGTAATTGATTTTGATAATTAGCCTTAGCCTGCTCTTGTGCACCCACAGCCGCTTGCATATCTAGAGCCGAACCCGTCCCAACTTCAGTCTGTAATTTAGTTAATTCATACAGCTTATTAGCAGTGGTTAACGCTTGCTTAGTTACGGCAAGCTGGGCTTCGCTCGCTCGTAGCAGTAGATACTGATCCGCCACTTGTGCAATAAGCGCTATATGTGCAGCACGTGAGGCAAAGCGCGTGGATAGATATTGTGCGAGCGCTGCATCTTTTAAGCTAGTTACTTTGCCAAAGAAATCAATCTGCCAGGAGGCAACCGGCCCAACGAAGAACTGATTCCCCACTGTAGCTTGATGCAAGGGCGACATACCTGCAGGGGTACGCGAGCGCACCATTTGTCCTTCTACCCCCATACTTGGCAATAATGCCGCGCGCTGAATGCGGTATTGAGCCTGCAAATACTCTACGTTTAAAGCCGCTACACGCACATCGCGGTTATTTTTAAGGGCTAAATTTACTAAAGCCTGTAAGCGCGGGTCACCTAGAAAGACCTGCCACCCTGCGTCTAGCGAAGTTATATCCTCGCTTGCATCTATAGAGGCGCGCACAGCAACCTCTTTATCAGATAGCGTGCCTCTCTCTTTGCCAAAACCTACCGTCCCTGCGCTACCGAGTTGTATAGAACTTCCGGAACTAGCGTGTATTGCATTTTTCATATCGCTTATAGAAGCGGGCTTTTGAGAAGCTTCTATTTTTTCCTGCAATTCTTTTTTAGTTAGCGCGTCTGCACCCCCCTCACCAATCTGATTAACGGGTGGATCAGGGTAAACCAAAGGGATCGGTGCTGTGGGACGCTCATAGTGGGGCTGCAACGTACATGCTCCCGCGATGAGCGATAACAGCAACGGAGACGCGGTTCTACCCGAGAAAAAAGCAGCGCGTTTAAACGTGCCGATTGGGCGTTGCATGCCCTTTTGTTCGTCCGTGCAAGATGGGTTCTTGCAACTAAAACGCTCAACAATCCGGGCTAATACAGCACGCATTACTTCTCTCCTGTGTTTGAATCGGATTTTGAACTGCTTGAAGAATCTTGTTCTTTCAAAGTTTCTTGTTCAGCACGCTCTTTTGTTTTTACACTTTTGTTTGAGGACTGCGCCACCTTTTTCTGCGCATTTGCAGGATGGTACTTATATCTTTGTATTGCTTGCATGCCCGCTGACAACCATCCCCATTTTTCGCTCACCAAAACAAAAAACATCGGAATCATGAAAATAGCGATGAAAGTCGCAGCCAACATACCTCCAATCACGCCAGTACCGATTGCATGTTGACTTGCAGCACCTGCTTCATGGCTGATCGCTAGCGGCAACACGCCTAACATAAATGCCAACGAAGTCATGATGATAGGCCTTAGTCGGAATCGTGCAGCCTCTACAGCAGCTTCGATCACCGTCTTGCCTTGTTCACGCAAATGCCTTGCAAACTCCACAATCAGAATCGCATTTTTAGCAGATAGCCCTACTGTGGTGAGCAAGCCCACTTGGAAGTACACGTCATTTTCCAAGCCACGCAAAGTGGTCGCCAAAAGTGCACCTAATACACCAACCGGCACAATCAAAATAACGGAAAAGGGAATGGACCAACTCTCATAGAGTGCTGCCAAACTCAAAAACACCACTAAAATTGACAGGGTATATAGCAACGGAGCTTGTGCGCCTGAGAGAATCTCTTGGAGTGACATCCCCGTCCACTCATATCCAATACCCTTGGGTAATTGAGTGATCAACTTCTCCATTTCTTTCATAGCTTCGCCTGTACTTTTCCCGGGCGCAGCTGCTCCCTGAATCTGGACTGAAGCCACACCGTTGTAACGCTCAAGCTTGGGAGAACCATATGTCCAGCTCGTCGTCGAAAAAGCAGAAAACGGAACCATATCGCCATGGATATTACGCACATACCAGCGATTCACATCCTGAGGATTCATACGATGTGGTGCATCGGCCTGGAGCAATACTTTCTTCACACGATTATCGCGATCTAAAAAGTTATTGACATAAGACGATGCCCAAGCAATAGAGAAAGTTTGATCAATCCCAGACAGTGGTACGCCTAAAACACTAGCTTTCTCACGATCAATGTCCACATGAAATTCTGGCATGTCATCCAGACCATTAGGACGAACTTGAGAAACCACCGTACTTTGAGCCGCTAAACCAAGCAATTGATTACGTGCTTGTATAAGCGCATCGTGACCCAGTCCTCCACGGTCTTGTAACTGCAAATCAAACCCTGAGGCAGTTCCAAGCTCGATAATAGACGGTGGATTTACCGGGAAAACCATCGCGTCTTTAATCTGCAAAAACCGCATATAAGACCGCCCAACCAGCGCTTGTGCTTTTAATTCCGGTGCATTGCGCTCTTTCCAATCCCTGAGTTTGACAAAAACTATCCCTGAATTCTGGCCATTACCTGCAAAGCTAAAGCCATTAATCGCAAAGACGGCTTCGACGGCCTTGCTCTCATCTTTCAAGAAATAATCGGTCACTTCATCGAGCACCAGCTGCGTACGTTGCTGCGTTGAGCCTGGTGGGGTTTGTACAAAACCAAATAAAATACCCTGGTCTTCTTCCGGGAGAAAAGAAGTAGGCATGCGCATAAACAACAACGCCACCACGCCAATAATCGCTCCATAGACCAGCAAGGCACGGCCTGCACGTGCAATAACGTACCGCACCCCTGTTTGATAAAACGCACGACTTCGATTAAATGTACGGTTAAACCAACCAAAAAAGCCTGTTTTTGCTTCCTGATGGTTTTTTGGAATCGGCTTTAGCAGGGTCGCGCACAATGCTGGCGTCAATATAATCGCCACCAAAACCGAGAGCGTCATCGCACTCACAATTGTGAGAGAGAATTGGCGGTAGATAGCTCCTACCGACCCTGACGAGAAAGCCATGGGTACAAAAACAGCAGATAGAACTAGCGCCACCCCTACTAATGCATTAGTAAGCTGACTCATGGCGAGCCGGGTCGCATCGCGTGGCGATAAACCCTCTTCCGCCATTACACGCTCAACGTTTTCGACCACCACGATAGCGTCATCCACTACCAACCCAATAGCCAGCACTAAGCCAAACATGGATAAGGTGTTAATCGAAAAACCAGCTGCACCCATAATGGCAAAGGTACCGAGCAACACCACAGGTACGGTAATCGTTGGAATGATCGTTGCTCGAAAATTTTGCAAGAACAAATACATCACCACAAAAACCAGGGCAATCCCTTCAAGCAGCGTTTTGACTACGCCTTTAATGGAAAGACGCACAAAAGGAGTAGTGTCGTATGGGTAGTCAACCTTGAATCCATGCGGGAAATAGGGCGTGAGCTCGGCAATACGTGCGCGTAGTAAATCAGCCGTATTTAAAGCATTTGCTCCTGTCGCTAATTGAATCCCTAAACCCACTGCAGGGCGGCCGTTATAGCGGCTATCGAAACTATAATCTTCTCCCCCAAGTTCCACGCGCGCCACATCCCGCAAACGCACTTGGGAGCCATCTGCATTCGCTTTTAGCACAATATTGCCGAACTGCTCTGGGGTATTGAGCAAACTAGATTCGGTGATAGAGGCAGTCAGTTGCTGTCCAGAAACGGCGGGGGTACCCCCTAATTGTCCACCTGCAATTTGTACGTTTTGGCTCGCAACCGCCTCACGCACATCTACAGGCGTTAATTTGTAATTATTCAATTTGTCAGCGTGCAGCCAAATACGCATCGCGTACTGCGACCCGAATAAATTAACTGCACCTACACCATCCACCCGGCTAATGGGATCTTGTATCGACGATGCTACATAATTCGCTAAATCATAGCGATTCATGCTGCCATCTGCAGACGAAAAAGCTAAGACCATTAAAAAAGAGCCACTGGACTTCGATACCTTCAGGCCTTGTTGTTGTACTTCAGCAGGTAAAAGCGGTAGAGCGAGCTGCAATTTATTTTGCACTTGCACTTGAGCAATATCTGGATTGGTTCCCGGAGCGAAAGTCAGTGAAATAGATACGTTACCTGAGTTATCGCTATTTGAAGATATATAGAGCAAATGGTCTAAACCATTCATTTGCTGTTCGATAACTTGGGTAACCGTATTTTCAACGGTCTTGGCGGAAGCGCCTGAATACCTTGCGTTAATTTCGACTTGTGGTGGCGCAATTGCAGGGTATTGTTCGACAGGCAAGCTTCGAATAGATAAAACTCCGGCAAGCATCAATGCAATGGCTAATACCCATGCAAAAATAGGGCGATCAATAAAAAATTTAGCCATTAACTACGCTCCTTAACCAGGCTATTTGATTGAGCCGTTTTATCTGCTTCTTTGGAATTTTCTTTAGATGCTTCTTTGAGTGCTGCTTTAGTAGGTGTTTCTTTAGGTGTTTCTTTAGGTGTTTCTTTAGGTGTTTCTTTAGAGGCTTCTTTAGAGGCTTCTTTAGAGGCTTCTTTAGGTGTTTCTTTAGGTGTTTCTTTAGAGGCTTCTTTAGGTGTTTCTTTAGAGGCTTCTTTGAGCGCTGCTTTAGTAGGCGTTTCTTTAGAAACTTCTTCGGAACCTCCTAACGGGGCTTCTGTCCTCTTCTCGTTCACTTCTAGATTTTTTTTCCAAGAAACGGGGGTTACTTTCATTTCAGGCTGCACTTTCTGCAATCCCTGCACGATAACTCGGTCACCCGCATTCAATCCTTCGAGCACGACCCACTGATCTTCCATCGTTTTCAGTGTTACTAAAGTACGCTGCTCAACGACATCGCCCGCGCCCACTACTAAAACCGTAGGCTGGCCTTTAGCATTATGCGTAACACCCATTTGCGGTACTACAATCAGCTCACGATTAAAGCGCTCATGAATCCGTGCACGCACAAACATTCCTGGCAACAGTTCTTGCTTAGGGTTTTGGAAAATAGCGCGTAATGCAATGGCGCCCGTACTTTGATCAACAGTAATGTCAGAAAATTCCAGCTTTCCAGGCAAGCTATAAGGCGTGCCATCTTCCAAAATCAAATCCACTTTCATTTGCTGTGCTTGGGTAGATTGTGCCGAAGCCATCTCACGCCGCAAGCGTAGAAGATCTGCACTGGATTGCGTAACATCCACATACATCGGATCTACTTTCTGCACCGTGCAAAGCAACGTGGCCTGAGCAGCCTGTACATAGGCCCCTTTTGTCACCTGCGAGCGGCCAACACGCCCTGCAATCGGCGAGACTACTTTGGTATATCCCAAATTAATCTTCGCACTGTTAACCATTGCGCGTGCCGAGGCTACCTCTGCGGCTGCTTGATTTTGCTGCGCAACGGCATTGTCATAATCTTGCTGACTAATCGCGCGCGCACTAATTAATTTTTGGTACCGTACACGCTGTGCAGCAGCTGCCTTGAGATTCGCATCGGCTTTAGCTAGCGCTGCATTAGCACTCTGAAACTGCGCTTGATAGACAGCTGGATCAATCGTGTAAAGTAACTGCCCTGCCTTCACCTCGCTGCCTTCAACAAAGTTTCTCTGCAATACAATTCCGTCTACCCGTGCACGCACCTCTGCTGCCAAATAGGGGGAAGTACGCCCTGGTAGCTCCGTGGTCATTGGAATACTGTGCGTTTGCACCGCCACTACACTGACTTCAGGGGGAGGAGGAGCAGGCATTGCAGGCTTACGGGAGCATCCAGCCAATGTAATGCAGGCCATTACGGCACACAGAAGAAACTTGCTACGGGAAGAGAGAGGAGAAGCCATTTGAGTCGAATTCATCGTGAAAAATATTTCCGTAAAAAAACAATAAAGGCCCCTTAGGCTCTTTTTGGCTCTTGAGGTGCGAGGCGGGTTTTCCGCATGAACGCATTACAGGTGCAATTTTAAACAGGCTTCAAAACACATAGAATCAGGAAAGTCTACGTTCAGAGTACATCCTAGGCTTTCTTATAATGCCGTATTTTTACAACTAGTAATGATACCAAGTGTTTTTTGTTCACTCTTACTACTTTTTACTATAAAAACGTAAATTACTTATTGAGTTTACGCAGGGATTCAAAAAGTCAGTGGTATGCATGTTGGGGTTCCTTCGTCACCACCAACCTACCGAAATGGCAATGTAAAAGGGGTTCACCAAACTCCACCAACCACAAGAAAAGCAAAGAATGGTAGGTTGGTGGTGACGAAGGAACCCCA
>JASSUD010000039.1:0-26245 GCA_031963225.1 Mycoavidus cysteinexigens | reverse complement strand
GTGAAATTGCAAACAGGCTACGTCAAGCTTACCAGGAATATCAATGATTCCAGGGCCACTTCATTAAGAATCTCAGTTCGTAACAATCGCTTAAACGCCGAAAAGTAAATAGGTTTTCGATGGTAGGGAAGCTTTTGCCCTAGAGCTCAATAGGTTTTTATATGCGCTTGCCGCTTTCCGAAGAGGGGTAAGCGGTGCACGCCCAGAAAGCCTAGAACATTGGTAAATTTTCCTTGAGTATATCCATCAATGAGCCGAGAAATACCTTGCTGTAATTTGGCAATTTGTTTTTCAAGTGCAATACTTTTTTGCTCTAAAGGAGTATTTTCTATTTCTAAAAGTCTACGTTGATATTCTTGCGCTAGTCGATCTGGATTTTGTAGTAAACATTTGACTTCTTCCCACACAGCTATTTCTAGAGTATCGGTTCAGATTTTAGTATTATCACAAATTCTATTTACGCCGAAACGATACGCATCCATCCCAATGCATCGATAATATGCATAATGCCGGATTTTTTCTCCACATTTGTTTCTAACGGGCTTCCCATAATAAGCATACTTGCAGCATTGACATACGACTAATCCTTGAAGCAAATAACTAGCCCCTCGCTGTCTCGTCCGTGCTAACTTTCTATTTTCGTTGAGCTGCTCTTGCACGGTTTCAAACAAAGCTTCATTAACTAGCGCAGGAACTGGAATATAAATCCAATTCTCTTTTTCCACTGTAGAAACAGAATAATTTTTTTTAGGTTGATCACAGGAATGTTTTTGTGCTCTGATGGGTCCGCACCGGGCGGTTCGAGAAGTTGAGGTTAAGAGAGGCGCGGCATGCCAAGACGATCAAAGTAAGCGATAGTGAGCACTCGTTTAAGTTGTATTGGTTACATGACCGTACATCTACTTTGTTCATGCCGCGCCGCTTCTGCACATTGTTGAGCTTCAGCTTCACTCTTGAATGGTCCTTGATAGAGGCAGGTACGCGCCTCAACGGGTGACCCGAATCGATACCCATAAGTATCAGGACGCGCCTGCCGATCAGGCAAATACACCGCTTGCTCTCCGTTTATCTCCTCTACCTTGATACCAGGTTTGGCAAAAAATCCTTGGACACTCCATTTGCCCCCTAACAACTGTCCTTGCTCTCCCACTTTAGGCTGCATTAAGCGGGCATTCGCTTCACCCGTCATCAGGGCAATTACCACCTGCTCTTTGGGAGATAAGATGCCCGCCCCCCCTGTTTTGAGGTAATCCATTACGCGGCGTGCACCATATTCGGCCAGCGTCTGAATATCTTGGTTACTCCAGGTTTGTCCCGAGAATACAGGCTGCCAGCAACGCGCAGCGTATTCGGCCATTTCGTCAATTTCCTGTTTGATACGTTTATATATCTGTGAGCTTTTTGATTGTCGCTCAGGTTCTTCAAGAGCGTCCGTCGTGTGCTGAGCTTCTGCCTTTTGCTGTTTATGCTCACTCAGTATTTGTGTTACCCCTTGTATAATCGTTAGCAAATTGATAGTTGCCACATCACCTGCTGCGGTGCCCAGTTGGGTTTGAAGTAGTACGCCTGAGACTGCTTGGCTCAAGCCATCAACTAAGTCCGTTTTACCCATTAGCATGGGTTCTCCATTCGCCAAGCGTAGTTGCTGCACAATTTCATACCACAATTTTTCTTTGAATTGCTTAGCAAAGCTACGTGCCGAGGGGTTGTCTAACTTAGCCCGCTGAGCGAAATATTGATACCACAGTTCGTCTTGTTCACGCTGTAACGCAAGTCTTTCCGCCTCTTCTTTTTTCGCCGTGTCGAGCTTAGCGATTGTTTTTGCAATCTCAATTCGTTTAGCTTCGGGGCTGATTTTTGCATCATGCTGCCATAACCAGTTGTAAGCCTGATCTTCCAGCTCTTGTATTTGTTGATGCGAAAGATGCTGAGATGGGGCGCTACTGTTGACCAAAAATTTCTTGCAATGCTCAGCTAGGTCAGTTTGCGTTTCCCATTTAGTAATTGGCACGAACGACTCAGTTTGCTGATAACGCTCCAGCAGTTTTGCTTCTATCTTCAAACGCAATGCTTCTGTCGTGGATTCATACGCTTTGATTTGCAGCGGTGCGGCTTGATCAATAAAGAGTTTCGCCAGCGCACCGCACTCGGCTCCATCAAACGCGCGTGCTAGATTGAAGTAAGCACGCGCTTGGTTTTGTTGGCGCCCACCGTCGTAATACAAGATCTGACAAGTATGCTGGATACCTAGCTCAAATTTCCCATCCGCTAAATAGGTTTCACCAAGATAAATGGATAGCATCCCCAAATCCCAGCGCTGATTTCCTGCTTCATTGCGCAGATACACATCATGCGTCTCGAGCAGCATCTTGATTGCTGCTGTGTAGTTCCGTTCAGCCTGAGGTTTGGCATCCTCCACCTCTTTTTGGATAATACCTTGATCGACCAACAGCCTAGCACGCGTGCTTTCATCAAACACCTTGGGATATTGCTCCATCCATTGCTCTAATTTGCCATATATTTCAAGCGCACTGACTAAAAGACCCTGCTTGCGCACCGCGCGGGCAAAGTTACACAGCGTATAGGCTATTGCTTCAGGATCAACGTGCTTCCCCAAATTCACTTGAATCGCATAACTCTTCTCAAAATTCTGTATCACGGTGACAGGTACCTGGCCTCGTCGGCTTAGCTGAAAAGCGAGCGATGCTATTTGATACAAATATTCTTGGCTATACAACTTGAGTAATTGAGCCTCTTCTGAGCTAATGGAGTATGGCGTAAAGTTTTCGGGTGACTGCTCAAAATGAGCAATCAGCTCTTCATATGCTCCCAGCTTAAAGAAGTCTTGGGCCTTGTCTAAACGTTCATAAGCCAACTGCAATTCTCCGTGATACAAATAGTAGAGTCTGGCTAGACTGCTACCTAATGCCAGCACTTGGCTCAATAAAGTTAGCTTGTTCTCGGACAAAGACAGTGTTTGGCTTAATAAAGAAGCCTTCTTCTCAGACGAAGAAAGCTTCACACACGTTTCAAATAAAAGCGTATCAACCAAATCCGCATACGGTTTTAAATCAGCCGGCTGGCTTTTAAGTCCTTTTTTACCTTCGTTATTCGTTAAATAACTGAAAACCTCAGATAGGCGTTGGATGTTCTTTTCTAACAGCAAATGTTGCTCTGATTCAAATTGTTTTTGCACCGCACTCATAAAAGCTGAATTAATCTTCAAGCTTCCGGCCGTGTGATCAATCTCTAGCAGCGCAAGCTGTTTGTCATACAGCATCTGGATCGCGATGAGATCCACTTGCTGATGTTTATCGACAAAAAAAGCAAATGGAATCGAGTGATCCCCCAGCCAAGCCGCCTGCTTAAGCAGCGTCAATGCCCGGACTGCAACGGGATGCGTCAATGCTTGCTCTTCGAGTGGCTCAAGACTTGCCTTTGCTATCTCACTCAATAAAACATCTCGTTTGCCTTGATGTTTGTGCGGTTGCGCTAAAAAGTCAGCAAAATCTTTAAACATTACGGACATCGATTGATAATGCCGGCATAACGCTTTGATCACCCCTGGATATCCCCCCGTCATTTGAATGACCTGGGCAAAATCACCATCCTTAAATGATTCTTTCGGGAGACACTGCTGAACTAAGTGCTTGGCTTGATCTGCGTTAAAAGGACTAAGCGAGAACGATTGAACAGGTCGCTCTAAACTTTCGCTCAATTTATCTGACAAGGATTGGGTGGTGGTATAGATTAATTGGCCCATACTAAAAAAGGGTTTCAGCCAGCTTGAGATCGACTCAATATCACTGGCAGCGACCCCATCCAATATCAAAAGTGAACGAGGATGTTGTTGTACATAATTCGCAAACTGCCGTAACGCGGCTTGTGGGTTTAAGTTGCCATAGCCAAGTGTATGGCTGATAGCTTGAATATCAGCATGGGCGCGACTCGTACTGCTGCAGTCAATCCAGGCAATCAAATCATAAGACACGAAAAATGAATCAGGATGTGGATGTATCAGGCTCTTAATCAGCGTAGTTTTGCCCACACCAAGGGGGCCGATGATTTCAATCAAGGCGTTGGATTGATCCTTTAGTAGTTCCAATAGTTGAGCCGACTGCGCTCTGGGAACATCACTCTCTGGGAGGCTTGGTAACTTAGGTATGGACAATTTAGGACCAGGCACAGATTGCCCAGGTTTCAACTGCGTCGCCGCTTGCGCTTCGGACAACGTGCTCTGGCTTCTTAAAGCATGGGCTGGCGAGGCCTGCTTTTCAAGAAAAGCAGGCCGGATATCACTAGATAAAGCTTTAATTGCATCCTGCGCCCTTTGCAAGGATAAAGGCTTGTGTATGGCTAGATCATCTTTGTTGATCGGAAGCAATTGAGTGCCTGGCGGCTCTTGCCAGAAGGAAGCCCAAGTAGGAATGTAACCTTGACCTATAGGTACAGGCTGCTCTAAGCGTTTCAAAGCAATCTGTGCCATTTCTATAACACGCTCGTGGCCGCCCCACTGAACCTTGTCTTGCAGGAGATTTTCTAATAATTGCTTTGCACCTTTTTGCGTTTCCATATCCGGGTACATGCTGGCAATTTGCTCTAAACGTTGAGATAGACCTAATAGGAAAGCCACATTGTGGGTATATATGCTATGGCAAGCAAATTGCTCAAATTTCTCAAATTGGCCTTCTTCTAAACAAATATCCAAGAATTGCAACGCCGCATACCACTGCTGTTGCCTAGTTTTTATTAGACGCCGGGGAGTAACCACTCTATTTTCTGGCTTACTTGAATCGAAGTCTTCCATCACAATGGATAATTCGGCTAACCTATTGGCAGTCCCTTCTGTACCAGAAAATATCTCGCTAAAATGATCAAAGATTTCTAATATTTCGCACAAGTCTAATGTGTTTATCGCACTAACTAGAGTAGGAGCGCCTAAAATTATATTTGCTCCCTGTTTCCATCGCTCTTCCCACCGACTATCATCTCTAGGAATATGAGCCAGAGCTTGGCGCGCATAATAGGCTTGAAACTCCAACTCAGTAATCTCACATAACTTAGATAAAAGTTTATCCAATGGCTCTTGTACGTGAGCATATAAGATACCTGTAATAGCAGCTTTAGCCAGCTCATCTAAAATCTGGGAAGTCGCCTGCAATAATAGCTGAAGCCGTTCTATATTGCCTTTTGATGATTCGTATTCTAAATATTCGAATTTCAAATAATTAATCAAAGATTTTAGTACTTTGACTATATTTCCTGAGGTGCGTTTAAATAATGATTTGGGTAGATTATGAATTAAGATAGCCAGGCTTTGAAGTCCGGGTAAAACTAACTCACGCTCTTGCTTAGTTAATATTTTATCGATTTCTTCTAATAAATAGCGGCATTTCGCCGGGTCTTGGCTAGAAGCTAACGGGAGAACTTCACGCCATAAAGATAAATCTTTAACTTTTGTTTGTGAAAAAGCCTTCAACATACTGTCTGCTAACCCGTTGAACTCCTCCATTACAGGTGCTTTTAACGAGGTTAACGCAGACGATGATACGGCGGTGGCAGTAGGCGCAGGCGCAATCCCCCCATAGCTCCAAGCTTGAGCTTTTTGATAACTCGCCTTCGCTTTGTCCGGGTTTCCTAATTTCTCCAAGAGTTCCGCCCGCTCAAAATAGACCTCAGAGATGCGCTGCCGCAAAGCGTCTTCTTCGGCTGTCTGAGGCGTGCGTGCTTGGTTTAAAGCGCTTTTCACCCCCGATAACGGAACTAGTTGGCGCGCATTAGCAGCATGTCTAAAGGTCACTTTTGCTTGGTCATAAGAGGCTAAGGCCATCTCGAGACGCTGCGCTGTCTTCTGGAGACGGGCCTGTTCTAAAAAGCTTTGCGCTTGCAATTGCAGCTGTTTGCTCACTAGGGCTTGAGAAACAGGATTGTCTAACATTATCAGATTTCCTCTGGATGAATTTTAATGTGACCGTAGCTCGTTCAAATCTCGCAACCGATCACCATGCTCCAGATAGCACTGGGCCAAATCTTGGTTAACCATTGGAATTCTTTCTGCAAGAAGCATTCTGTTGAAATTTTCTTGCGCTTCTATGAACAAGCACTGAGCTTCGGAAAGATTTTTACTTAACTGCTGCTGATATGCTCGACCTAAATACTCATTACTCTCTTTAAGGTAATGAATTGGATCGTACTACAGATCGTTATTCTTCCGTTGCTCCTAGCTGCCAAGATTTTTTTCGTAATGGAATTTTTTGTCTTTGTAAAAGCAAACGCTCATTCATTTTGTCTAAACCCTGAGGTTTTCCAGAGATACCGGCCATAATCAGTTCGTTTTGAGAAGAGGTCCAATATAATTTGACGTCTGTGGTATTTTTCTCGTTTATTTGCCAAATATGAACGGCACTGCCCCTGCCACCTGCTACTACTCTGTTGTTATTTTCAAAAGGCTCTTGCCAGAAAATAGAACCGATCCATCCAGCAAAACCCGCGTGGGTTGTTATGCATTTCTTTTCATTTATTGACCACGCTTTCACAGTTCCATCCCAACTACCAGATACAAGCCATAAATTGTCTGTAGAGAAATTTAAACTACTTATTTCATCACGGTGCCCCTCAAAGATATGGTTCTTTTTCTCTCCATTTACTTCCCAAAATTTCACGGCTTTATCATCACTACCCGATGCCAGCAGTTTACTATCTGGAGAAAATCGAACTATCTTTACTTCAGCATTCTCCACTCCAGCACTATATTCATCAAATAAATATCGATTTTCCCAGCCATCCACATTCCATATTTGTATCTCTCCGCTTCGACTGCCAGCAGCTAAAGACTTGCCATCCTGAGAAAAGCTAACGCTTTTGATTTCGTTATAATGCCCTTCAAACGAATAAAGATTTTTCTTACTGTTTATATCCCATATTTTCACTGTTCCATCTTTACTTCCTGACGTTAAGAGCTCAGAGCTTGGTGAAAAACTCACACTCAGCACTGCCTCACTATGCCCTTCAAACTCGCTTAATAATTTTCCGCTTTCCACGTCCCATAGCATCACCTTTGTATCCTCGCTCCCAGAGGCTAAAAACTCGCTCTTTGGCGAGAAATCCAAGGTCAATACTTTGGCGGTATGTTTTTTAAGTGTATGGAAAGCTTGTGCCATCCCATTTTCCACTCTCCAAAGTTTGACCGTTCCATCTTCACCTCCCGCTACCAAAAGTCTGCCATCCGGAGAGAGATTAGCACTACTTACACACCCATCATGTTCTGTAAGCGTATGCAGCGTTTCCCCATGCTCCACTTTCCATAGCCGCACCGTATTATCGTGACTTCCCGAAGCCAAAACATCGCTCTCTGAGCCAGAAATGCGTTCACCTTTCAAAAAACGCACACTACTTACCCAACCATTATGGCCCTCAAAAGTATGCAATTCTTTTCCGTTTTCTACACTCCAGATCTTTACTGTTTTATCTGCACTTCCAGAGGCCAAAACCCTACCATCTTTCGAAAAATAGACACTATTCACCCAACCACTATGCCCTTTAAGGGTATGCAATTCTTCTCTGTTTTCAACATTCCATAGCTTCACTGTCTTATCTTTACCGCCAGACGCCAGTATCTTGCCGTCCGGAGAAAAGCTCACGCTACTCACACTCTCATGATGCCCTTCAAGCCTACACAATGCTTTTCCGCTTTTAATATCCCACAGCCTCACCGTATCATCTGAACCTGCCGATACTAGGCACTCGCCATTTGGGGAAAAATTTACACTATTCACCCGACGACTATGTCCTACGAACGTATGCAGGACGTCTCCGCTCTTTACATTCCAAACCTTTACCGTCCCATCCACGCTTCCTGACGCTAAGACCTCACCATTAGATGGCGAAAAACTCACACTCAGCACCGCAGCACTATGCCCTTTAAGCATATGCGGCACATCTCTTTCCCCTATTTTCCACAGTTTAATTATTCCATCCTTACTTCCCGATGCTAAGAGCTGGTTGTTTGGAGAAAAAGCCATACTTAACACAGAGTCATTATTCCCTTCAAACATAGGCTCTAACTCCAATGTCTTAGTTTGATATAGCTTAATTCCACCAAGCGTACCAACAGCTAACCAATGTCCATTGGATGAATAACAACAATCACTAACTGCGCTATCTAGCTCTAAACTAGGCCATTCACCAAAGTCAACTCCATTGAACTTTGCATTTTCTAAATTTACTCCACGCAACCATGCGCCTCGCAATTTTACGTTGCTTAAATCTGCCTCTTCAAATTGCGCTTGGTCAAATACCCCATTACTTAAATTGGCTCCTGGCACCTTGATTTTGCTCAAGTCCAATCGATTCAACTGTATCCCTGCTTTAACCAAGATTGTGATCGCATTAGCTGCAGCTATCTTTACTTCATCTTTCGTCGTTGAGGCTTTGATCCAACTTAATAGCGGCTTGATTAACGCATTCTCCTGCTGCACGCGCGCGACTAAGAAGCTCTGGACAGCTGGGTCCGCCACTAAATTGAAAGTATTAAATAATGCGGATACATTTACTTGAGTGGGATGGCCAAGCGCCTCCCATAGCGGTTGGACCTCTTTGATTTCCTTTAGCACATCAAATTCATTGGATTGCCCAAATCTGGCCAACTCTTCCCACACTGCTCGAGCCACCAAGTAATCCTGAATCGATTTATGGATAAACCGATACTGCCGATGCTGACAAATAAGGAGTGCACTAAAACGCAACAAATTTATCTTTTCATCCTCGTTATTTAAAAATGCCTCATACTGTTTATTCTGTAGTTCCCCACTATCGGCTATATCTGAATACTCCGCCACCGTGGTTCTCTTTTTATACATTGCCAGCGCAAAGTTCATGTTAAATACTTGACTGTGCTTGATAAAGCCTGCTTTTTTTAAGCGGTTAAAAGCTTTTTTCTCTTCCCCAGTAAATTTAGAATGAATCGCATCTAAACGAGCCAGAGAACGCTCAAACCAACTCTGTACAAACTGCTCATATAACTTAACTCGAGTCAGACTGAAGGTTGCATCACCTAGAGTAGGTAGAACTTTCAAGGCCATTTTAAGCAAAAACGGGGTACCCAATAGTTCTTTAACATTGGGAATACGTTTTAATGCGTCTTTATAGTCTTGGGCTTTCCACTGAATATGCATATCCTTCGTATGCTTAACGTACTGCTCAATATAGGTGTCAACCTCTTGTTCTGAAAACGGCACCAGTTGATATTCAAGCGGAGAGCGTGAATAGCCTCGCGGCTGCAAAGTGTTTTGATACCCTTCAGTTAAATACTCAGGACGGCTACTGACAATTATTTTGGCGTCCCATTTATCCAGTTGTTCATCGGCATACAAATTCCGCTGTTCGGGAGCAATCTCATCATAGCCATCTAAAATCAAAATAAAGCGCTGACTTTTGCGCAACGCCTCGATCTGCTTTAATGAAAAACCATGGTTTTTCATTAAATATTGAACCATCAGATTTTCGTTAGGCTCTTTTACCGTCGACAACGAAATATAGAGCGGGATCGGTAATGCATCCGAAGTAGACGCTGCGCCATATTCTTGCCACAAGCGACGGGCCAATTGTCGGTTAAAAGTTGATTTGCCTGAACCTGCTTCGCCCCGCAATAACAACACCTGAGTTTTCCGTCCAGAATCATTCCTTTGCGCCAAAAAGGCCGTAACGGCTTCTTCTAAATTAAAAGTAATACTTCTATCCGTGATGCTCATCGCATGAGGGGCAACGTACATCGTTAGGCCCTCCTGAATTTCCCCCGACTCTTCTTCCCAAGCCTTAAAATATTCTTCTTCGATATTCTCGCCTAAGATCGCAAGCGGTTCTTTCTTCAATTTTAGTTTTTTAAGCTGTTGCTGCTGCACGGTAAGGACAAGCTGGTCTCGTAGCATCTTATCTATGTTGTTGAAGATACCGTCTACTAGCTCGACAAACTCAAACCACCCAAGCGCTGAAGGCCCACTCTTTAACCGAGAAATACACTCACTGTACCCCTGCCAAAATTGGTTCAGAAATATTTGGGCTATATGACTACTCACTAACAGCCGCTCGATCAACTTAAACAGCACCCAGTGCCGGCTTTGATTCGGATACACCTCTTGTCCTGCTTGAGCTTGTGCCTCAAACCGAGGAATATCCTCCATGCGAACCGTGGTTTGGGAAATAAAATGTCCCAAGCATTCCTTAGAGCTCTTTGGAGTTAACGAAACCGGAATAATCCCGTGCTTATCTTTGAGCTCCTCTGCTCGGATTTCCAAAAAAGCTATTTCCGTCAACACATGATGGAACCCTGCCTTATATTCTTGGTCTTGTGAAAATGTTCTGACCACCTCACGAATGGCCAAAGTGCTCTTTTTTTCACAGTCTTGGCGATAGGCTGCTTGAAGCTGCCGACAAAAATTGTCGTAATGCGGCCATTCTTTCAGGTATTTTTCTAATACCTCAGAGCAACACACCACCACCTTATCAACCGGTTCCACATCCGCTCTCAATCGAGTCGGCAACAAACAGAGCTGACTGGTTAAGACATCTTCTAGCTTGCCGTCTTCGCTCAACGCTTCCGAGGCCATTGAATGCGCTTGCCCCATCGGCGTTTGATCCGAATACAGATTGACTCGAATTTGAGATAACTTCTCGATTAAATATTTAGACGTATCCGCATCGGCCTTTCCATACGCTTGATTACCGTGCGCATACACCAAAAACAGACTAGTTTTGTTGGACAATGCTAAGGATTGTAGTGTCAACAGCGCCTTTTCAAACAGGTAATTCACCTGCTTGCTTTTTTCCTGGAGCGACGAAGCAATCTGCAGTGTCTGAGCGGGCATTAAGGCTAATGCAGCAGGTTCATCTAAAGTTAATTCAGCCGAGGATCGCCTCTTTAAAAAAGAAGGCTGGATACCGCTAGATAGAGCTTGCGCCGCATCCTGCGCCCTTTGAGCCGATAGAGGTCGATGTGTGACTGCATCATTACCGTTGATCGGAAGCAATTGATTTTGGGAGATGGGGGCATGACTTTGTCCTCCAGCGTCAGCCGCTGCACATGGGTTTTGGGGCCCGCTTAAAAAAATCGATAACTCGTTACGTATCGTTTCTAAGTCTTTTTTTGCTTGCGGATCATGAGGATTTCTTTCATGTTCAGTTTTAGCTTTCTTGAGCGCCTCCATGATCCATTCTTGGGCTTCTTCTTGATTTCCCATGGTGCGATACGCTTGCGCCTTGCCTAACAGGTGCTGCGGGGACAGGGCAGGCGATGACGGACGCATTCCAGCAATGAAGTTAAGCAATTTTTTCTCCAGCCCATTCGGCGACAAATTTAGAAAGCGGTGGCTCAGTGTAACGGCGAAGGGAATCAATAACCCCGCCATCCTCGTCAATAAATGTGCCACAATAAAAATAACCCTTTATTAAAAAGGCTATTTTTATGGGCGATGCATATAGTTATAAACACAAGCCTATATTGCATAAAATTTAATTGCTATTTAGCACTTTAAATTTCATTCTCGATATATGTCTACTGCAAAAGCCTTACGCCAGCACGCATATTGCCTATTGTGCAGCCCAACCTAGAATAAATACGAATTACGGCATAGCTGGGCTAGTTGGTATAGTCAGGGCGGGATGTCTGAGCGAGTGCTGAAAGAACTTGGAAGTTATGCCGTAACCAAACGGTTCGTACGCCAGATGGGGAAATAAAAATACCGCGGTTTGATAGCGATAAAACGTATCGCGTGAAAATCCCATCACTTTACAGGCGCGAGATATGTTTCCAAGTTCGGTTGCTAGATTCAGCAGTCCTACCTTGTGCTTGATGATATTTTGGGAAATCCTATACATAGGGTTACTCCTGGGCGCTTACGCGCTGGTTTAATAAAGATTCGCTACCTCAATCAAACCGGGTAACCCCACCTCTTGGCAAGGTCTTACTGTACGATCAAATCAGAATTGCTACAAATTAGGTTAACCTGAGCTGTAAAAATTGCCCTTGAAATAAGAAAGCCCTCTCAGAGGGCTTTCTTATTTCAGCTATGTAGCATCAATCTACATCCGAGATCACTCTTGATTACTCATGTAAAGTGGTCTCAGTCAACGGCTTCTGCGATGGATCACTCTTCGATATCGAAAACTTAAAGCAACACGTTCTGTTTTACTCTGGATCACGGCGCAACTCCAGCCTCCGTCCGAACCGGTAAGAGATCTTCGATAACCTTTTTGATTTGGTCGGGTTCGAGGTCAATTGAATGTCTTTGGCCCGTCACCGTATCAAATTGAATTTGATTACGTTGAACAATCAATGATGTAATTTTTTTGCAACTTTGCGGGAATAAGACTTTGGTGTAAAGAAATTGAACTTGTTCAGTCGATAGACCTGGAAGCAACTTATAAAGCTCGTTTAGATGGCAGCTCAATACCCAAGCGGCTAATGATCTGACTTTTTCATCGTTATCTTGTAATAACTTGATTAGGACAAAAGTAGACGCTTGTGGGAGCGTAGCCCTTTCACATAATGTGCTGGCAATAGCCTCCTTAACACCCCATTCTTTTTCCTTTTCCAATGCATCGTTCAAAACAGAGATGATCTCATCTGATAGTTCTTTCTGATTACTTAATGCCTTGGCTGCTTCGGTTCTATTCAACGCATCATCGTCTTCCTCTAACACTCTACGTAAAGCATCAGTGGCATCATCTGATAACCTCTCTTGTTTACCTAATGCTTTGACTGCCCAATATATGACAACTTTGTGCTTTTCTTGTAGCGCATTGATCAACACTGAAATGACATCCTTTGGCAGCGTTTCTTGCTTTTCCAGTGCTAATACAGCTCCATGCTTAGTTTCATCGTTGCCACTTTTCAATAAGTCAACTAACGTGTAAATATTAGTTTCTGATAGTTTTTTTTGATCCCTTAATATTTTTCGAGCTATATTTCTTATAGATTCATTTTCATCTTTTAACACCTGAATCCAAACGGGAATAGCATTTTCCGGCTGTGTTTCCTCGTTGCTTAATCGATTCAGTGCTGCCATTTTCAAAACGCCATCGTTACTTTTTACAAAATTCACCAATGCAGAAATAACGGATTCAGGTAAAATCTTCTGATTACTTAATGCTAGAAGCGCATTACTCCTGACGTACACATTTTTGTCCTGTAGCAAGTCCCTCAAGGCAAAAACAGCAGTCTCAGGCAACTGGCTATTAGTGGTTAATGCCCCAACAAATGCAAATCTAATATTCTCATTTTTATCTTGTAATTTATCGCACACGATGGAAATAGCAGTTTCCGGTAATTTACCATGTTTACCTAATATAAGTGCAGATGCATCTCTAACATCCTTATCTTCATCTTGTAACGTCTTAAGCACAAGAGAAACTGCAGCTTCCGGTAGTGTTTCTCTAAATACAAATGCATCGCCGGCCATGGCCCTCATAGCTTTGTCCCCGCCTAAAATCACATTGTCGAACGTAGAAATAATGGCCTCTGATAAAGTTTTCTGCAGATATAGTGCTTTAACAGCTGCAACTCTGACTTTTTCGCTTGGATCTTTGAGCGTATCGATCAACATTGAAATGACCGGCTGTGGCAGATTTTTTTGTGCGCTTAATTTATCAGCTGTATCCGCTCTGACTGACTCGCTCTTATCCCGTAGCTTGGCACTTAAATTAAGAATGGAAGTGGTTGGTAGCGTGTTATGGCCTTTTAATACCCCATCCGCCATACTTTTTACTTCGTAATCCTTATCTTGTAGTAGTTGGCATAAAGCAGAGATAGCTGTATCGGATAACGTATTCTGTTGGCCCAGTATTTGGATTGCGGCTGGTCTTATCTCCTCGTCTTTTAACATATCAATAAAGGCTGAAATAATGTTTGGTGGCAGCTTTCCACGCATTTTGTGATCTTTTAATCCAATAACAACGAACATTTTATTTAAATTGTCTTGAGATCGCAGTACCTCAGTTAAAGCTAAAATGACGGTCTCAGACAACTGGTTTTGTTTGCACAATGCAAGGATTGCCCTCTGTGTAGTCACCCTATCGTCGTCCTTTAGCATGTCACATAAGATAGAAATGGCAGCTTCTGTTTGTTTTTCCTGTTCACCTAGCAGATCGATTACCTCATAGGTAACCTTTTTACTTTCACTTTTACGCTCGTTTTGCAGCAACTGGATTAAATTCGACATCGTAGTTTTTGGCAACTTTTTCTGACTCATTAATGCTTTAGTAACCTCAAATCTAACCTGGCGATTATTATCTTGTAACCCGTCCGTCAATGCAGAAATGGCTTTTTGTGAGAAGTTTTTTTGTTTGGCTAAAGCCTGCGCCGCGGCAACTTTTATTTTTGTATCTTGATTAGACAGCTTATTAATCAGCCTTAAAATAGCCGCATCGGGACGTGTGCTATGAGCGTCTAATACTTTGTTGACAGCAGATTTGATGGCCTCATCACTATTAAGTTGAACCTCTTTTAGTTTAGACATAGCGGCCTTTGACAATATTTTTTGCTCGCTTAATGCCTCAACTACTGCATCTTTAATTGCTTTATTTTCATTTTTTAATAAATCGATCAAATCAAAAATAGCCTTCTCAGACAAAATTGAACGTGTACCTAAAATTTTAATAATCTGCTCTTTTTTACTATCAAATTGATTTAATTCTTCAAGCAGCAAATGTTCCGGAAATAGAGTCTGGCGGCCCAGCTCACTCAAACCATTTTCATTCCATTTCATTTCAAAATGGAGTGAGCGCTTAAATGTTTGCTCTAGCTCTAAGATTTTTGCTTGATTTAATTGACTACGCGCCTCATTCAAGCACCCTATCATCAATTGCTGATGCCGACCTCCAATTAGATCTTGCGGGACTTGATCCAAGATTTTAAAGAAATTTTCCAGTGCAGCATCTTTGAGCAAACCTGCGACCATCCACCAAACGATCTCATACCGCGAGTTATATTTATTCGTCGCGATAAACGTTACCAGCTCATTGTGCTCTGGTATTACGCCTAAATTATTTTGGACAAGGTGAGTAGGAACATAGGAGATTTCCTCTCTTGCATACGCTTGTAAATTTTTGGTTAGAAACTTCGCCGCAAAGAATTCTTGAAATGTTAAATGCAGAAAATGGTAATGACGCTTAGTTTCATCTTGCTCTGTATCAACTGTATGTAAATAAGAGGTTTTTTTCAGGTCATCAATAAAGCTGAGAGATAATTCTTTTCCCGATAAACTTTCTTCTATCTCTTCTTGGCATTGATCTAATTCATCAACACTAAATTCTATTCTTCCTTGTGTTAACCCCTTAAAAGCTAAATAGCCGAGATAATCGATTTCATTTCTCATCAATTTTTCTAGCTGGGCTTTTGAAGCTTTTTGAATCAATCTAGCAGCTACGAGTTTACCTTTTTCGTGTTTTTCTGAACGTATCGCATCTTTACGCCATAATTTATCGACCATTGCGTCGTACAGCATTGACATGGTTATGGATTGATCTTTCGGGAGTCTGTCCCAGCTATAACACAGTGCGTCTAACTGGATGGGAATGTTTACCAAGCTTTGAACCACGGGTGTACTGTTAATGAATTGCTGAATTTCAACTTGATCTAATTGAGGTACAAACTTCTCAATATAGGTTTGGACATCCTTTTGGCTAAAACCGATTGTTTCTAACTGTAAATCCAGTTTTCCGAGCACTTGAGTATCTACCCCAGCTGGTCGAGAGGTGATTATTACGTGCTTTTGATCAAGTAAGTGCTGCAAAAATTTCTTTAGAGAAAGTCTTTCATCCAATTCATCTATCACTTCATCTAGACCGTCTAAAACGAAAAGCGTCTTGTCTCGATGATCGTAAAGAGCGGTGGCTAACGCTTTCGCTCTATCTTCTTTATGATCGGTAAAATAATATTTGCAAAACAACTCTTCGAAGCGTGTCAGATGGTGCGCTTTGAGCTGCCTCAGTGGTACCCACAACACACAGTCAAACTGATCTTGCCAAAGTTTATTGTGGTGGAATTCGTAAACCAGCTTTTTGCATAAAGTTGTTTTACCAATACCTGCCCGTCCCTGGATTAAAATTCGCTGAGGGATAGCCTCTGACCCATCACGTAGTTTTTGCTTCGCAAAGAGTTGATCTAGCGAAATCAATTTATTGATATTTGTCGCCTCAAGCTGATCACCACTGGGTAAGCGTTCGAACGATTTTGCTTGATTTTCCAGTTCCACCTTATCTTTTTCTTGTTGGGCCTGGCTTTCCACGATCGCAAGATTGATATAGCAATCGTTAAGCGAGACTTTATCTCCTGATACCCGTTGGATTGATAAATCAGATTGGTCGTAATACCGACGCAATGCTTCACGTAGTTCGATTGATGAGAAACTCGATGGGAATAATTTTTGTAAAGCTTCTGCTTGCTGCATGAATACCGGAAATAAATTTTGCAATTGATCTAACAACTGAATGGTAGCTTGCTGCCAACCAGCATTGCAAAACTGTTGAGCGGTGGAGAAAAGCTTCTTGTTCAGCTCTTTTTCTACATCATCAAAAATATCGTCGACGAGTTTAACCAACTCAAGCCCATGTTCGCCAAATGTAGAGGTAGTGGGCTCATTCTTTAGCCAAGAAAGCAGATTGCCATACCCTTGCCAAAACTTATCCAGAAATATTTTGGCTTCATCATTACCCACTAACAGCCGTTCGATCAGTTTAAATAGAACCGCATGCCGATCTTGGTTGGGATAGATATCATGTCCTGCTTGCACATGCCTATCCAAACGCGGGATATCGCCGATGCGAACTGTTGTTGTGCGAATAGAATCGGATAAGCATCGTTCATAGCTATTCGGGGTCAAAGGCACCGGGATAATGCCGTGCTCATCCTCGAGTTCTTTCGCACGAATTTGTAAAAAAGCCATCTCCGTAAGCACATGATGAAAGCCTTCCCGATAAGGCGCCTCTTCGGAAAATTTTCTAACTACTTCACGGATCGCCTGCGTACTACGCTGCTTACGGTCTTGGTAGTAGGCTTTTTGCAGGGCCTGTTGAAAATCTCTAAAATGCGGCCATTCTTGCAAATAGTTACCTAATACCTCTGAGCAACACACCACCACCTTGTCGACCGGCTGCACCCCATTCTGTAGCTGCGTGGGCAGTAAACAGAGCTGACTGGTTAAGATATTTTCCATTTTGCCAGGATGGTTTCGACCTTCCAGAGAGCTTGATTGCCCTATCGGCGTTTGATCCGAATACAAATTGAGCACGCGGATTTGAGATAACTTGTCGATTAAATAGCGAGAGGTACTGGCTTCGGCTTGCCCTTGGCTAGCGTTATCGTGTGCATACACAAGAAACAGGCTCGGCGTATCGGATAGCTTCAAAGCTCCCAACGTCGAAATCATCTTTTCGAACAGATGATTTACCAGCCGGCCTTTTGTCTGAGCAGCGGAAGTGCTCGGCTGTTGCAGCAACGCATTTTTGGTGGACTGAGATATCTGAGTTGAAGTTGACGTACTACTTATAGATAGCGCCGTGGAAGCACGGGAAGCATGAGTTAGGCGTGGGCTTGATGCGGGCGTAGAGATTTTTTGGGAAAGATTAAATGCTTCTTCTGTTAAGTCACAGTTCACTAAAATATTTAACCAATCCCCATATACTTTCAGCAAAGCCTTTTTCTCTTGGGGAGCATCAGCAAAACGTTGCTGCTTTGCGTCAACCCTCTGTAACGCAGAGTCACACAGCGTTTTAACCTTATCCTTGCTTTGCCTATACTCATTTAGAAAATTTGCATACTCCAGATACAGGTCAATAAGCGTATTTTCTTTTGCCTGACTAAAAATATCAGTTTGTACTTCAGCTTCAGCTAAATGAATGGCTATGTCATAAGCTTGTTGTGCAGCTTCTATATTATTACGCTCCTTATACAGACGCGCCTGCAGGAAATAATCTGATGCAGTGGCAGGCGAGAACTGAGAGGATCCACTAACGAATAGATTGGATATTGTTCCCCACATTTTTTTTCCTTAGTTAGTTTTTTTATATTTCAATAGGCCACTCTCCGCGTATTTCGGTAAATAGACAGCAACACCTATTGATAGAAATTAATCTGTTATTAAAATTTTATTGAGCGAAAAGCTTTCTCAGTCTTATGCCCTATTCTTAAATAACCATAGTTTAGGTTTGAGATTTTTTTGCTATAAGCTCATTTTTAATCCCCACCATGCCATAAGGGAAGCTCATCTCGGACTTTCTCTTTTTCCACTATGTCAGATTAAACGGTAACTAATACAATTTATAGCTGTGTAGCTACTTTTAAAACAAGAATAATCTTATAAACTTTTCAGCGCGTTACAGCACGACTGATATGCATTATTCGATTTATCCATATGTGCATAGTCTGTCCCTGCGTTAGGAAAAAACCTCCCATGCTCGCTCCCTTTTCTGTTCGATTAACTGAATTAACGCAGTCCACTGCTACTGCACTTGAACGCGGTAAAGCCGCATTACAGCAGGCGGAGGAGCATCAAAAAAATCTAGAATTTGAGCAAGCACGGAGCAGCCTTCATATCGCTAAAGCCGCTTTAAAGCATTAGGTATCTATTGAAGAAGAAGCAGAAACCCAGCCACTACTGGCGCAGGTCTATCAGAAACAAGCCGAACTTTTACAACATCAAGCGGGCTTTGATGTGGAGGCGGTGCATGAGCGCTATGCGCGCGCGTTGGAATATTTTGCCAGTTGTACGGATCCGTTCAGTCTGATGCGCAAAGCCGAAGTGCAAAGAAAATTAGATTTTTTGCTAGATGACTCTAGTATTGCTCAAATAGCGCGTTTGTTTTGAAAACCTAGTCAGCAGGCACTGGAGGTGAAAGAAACTGCATTACTAAATACACAGAATTTGGTGAGTTGCCTTTGATCGAGGTATGGACACATCTACTGCAAAAGCCTTATGTCATCAAGTTATTGTCTATTGATCGCGCCTCGATTTAACGTACGTCAGGGCGGTACGCATGTTGATGTTCGTGCTTTAAATTTTTGTTACCAAACCTCAAATGTCATTGAATTGTAACTTTGCTTCCAATGGGCCAAACATGACGTCAATGTACAGGCCGATAGATACTATACCTTGACCAATTATATCAAAACGATATAAAATTACTATGCATATCATTTCTCTTAAGATGCTACGCGAGTTCTGGCAAAAACATCCCGAAGCAGAACACGTATTGCGACAATGGCACACGACAGTAGAACATGTTGATTTCAGAGACTTTAATCATATTAGAGCAGTTTTCAACTCAGCCGACTATGTACCTCCGTACGTCATCTTTGATGTGGGTGGTAACAACTATCGCATAGTTGTCATCGTTCGATACAGATTTAAGAAGGTATTCGTTCAGAAGGTCATGACTCACCGGGAATATGACGATTGGAATAAACGCTATCGTAAAGGAAAAGTGTAATCATGCAACATACGTATCCTCAGCTCAACATTCAAGCGATTCAAGCATCGTGGCAAATTTTCGATGCAATGACACATGTTCATCCTATCCGTAGCGAAGCAGACTATGACCATATGGTTAATTTAATGAATTCGCTGCTAGATGTTGCGGGAGATGATGAAGAGCACCCCTTATCTAACTTAGTTGATCTAGTGAGTGACTTGGTGTCAAGGTATGAGCAGATGCACTATCCAATTGAGGCTGTTGAGCCTAAAGAAGCGTTAAGATTTTTGATAAGTGCTCGCGGACTTAAACAGGAGCATCTGTCGGATATAGTACCTCAAAGCAACCTCTCAGCAATTCTAGCGGGGAAGCGAAAAATTAGCGCAACATTAGCTGGCAAATTGGGCAAGTTTTTTGATGTAAGCCCTGCCCTGTTTATTCCAAAGCTTTAATGATTTAAGCGAGCTTCGCTCAGATCAGTCTGTAGTAGCTCAGATCTGGTCTGAATTATTACAGCTCAGCTATCGCGCTCATGATGTTTGGCGCGCGATAGCAAGGGTGTTTAAAAAAAGAGGATCGATCCAAACACTCAATGCTTATCCGACTTTAGGCAAAATTGAGATGGCCTGAGCTGGATCGACTATTCGCTTGGGCAAGGCGCATGGCCATCGGTGCTTCTGCTCTTTCTGTCAGTGATGGCTGCGATTGCTGCTCTATAGTTTCACGCGGTTCTCCCGTTGCACCGCGTTGCTCGAGCAGACGGCAATTCATTGGACTTAATCCTTCGACACCCTCTATCTTGGCACCAACCAGGGTCAATATGTCTTGCCCCGATGCCCACCGTAACCTGACCTGCCATTGATCATCTGCCCGAAGCAATTGCCAGCAGCGAACCATTTTGTCGTCACTGCCTGTGATCAGATAATCAAGGCCGTCTACGCTTTGCCAGGCAACACTGTTAACTGCTCCGTTAAACCCGTGAAATGTCGCCAGACATTGATCCAAAGTTATATCCCACACCCGCACCGTACTGTCATCACCCGCGAAGGCCACATACGGACCATTGGCTGACATCACGACGCTATTCACCATACCTTCATGTCTCTTGAGAACGCGGGACGCAGCCTCGGGCGTGTGCAAATCCCACACGCGCACAGTACTGATACCACTCACGAAGACCACATACCGGCCATCGGCTGACATCACGACGCTATGCAGAGAAGACGTATGCCCACGGAGGATGCGGGGCGCAGCCTCAGGCGTTTGCCAATCCCATACACGCACCGTACTGTCTACACTCCCGGAGACCACATACCGGCCATCCGCTGACATCACGACACTATTCACCATACCTTCGTGTCCCTTGAGGACACGTGGCGCAGCCTCAGGCGTTTGCAAGTCCCACACCCGCACCGTCTTGTCCCAACTCCCGGAGACTACATACCGACTATCGTCTGATATCACGACGCTAGTCACCCCATCTTTATGTCCCCTGAGGAGGAGTGGCGTAGCCTCGCGCGTTTGCCAATCCCACACCCGCACCATATTGTCCCCACTCCCCGAGACCACATACCGACCATCGGCTGACATTACGACGCTCCTCGCTGAATCTGTATGCCCGTCGAGGATGCGGGGCGCAGCCTCAGGCGTTTGCAAATCCCATACACGCCCACTCCCTGAGACCACATACCGACCATCAGCTGATATCACGACGCCATTCACCCGATCGTTATATCCGCTGATGAGGACGCTGGGCGCTGCCTCGGGCGTTTGCCAATCCCACGCCAACACCGTATTGTCATCTCTCTCCTCCGAGACCACGTATCGACCATTGGCAGACATCACGACGCTCTTCACCGAAGACTTATGCCCCCTGGGGATGCGGGGCGCAGTCTCGGGCATTTGCCAATCCCACACACGCACCGTACTGTCATCACTCCCTGAGACCACATACCGACCATCGGCCGATGTCACGACGCTAGTCACACAACGTCGATGTCCGCTGAGGATGGTGGGCACAGCCCCGGGCGTTTGCAAATCCCACACACGCACCGTATTGTCCCAACTGCCTGAGACCACATACCGACCATCGGCGGACATCACGACGCTATTCACCGAAGACTTATGCCCCCTGAGAATGCGGGGCGCAGCCTCGGGCGTTTGCAAATCCAGCACACGCACCATATTGTCATCCCCCCCGGAGACCACATACCGACCATCGGCCGACATCGCGACGCTATTCACCTTATTTTCATGCCCACTGAGAACGCTAGGCGCAGCCTCGGGCGTTTGCCAATCCCATACACGCACCGTATTGTCCCAACTGCCGGAGACCACATACCGACCATCGGCTGACATCACGACGCTATTCACCGAAGACTGATGCCCCCTGAGGATGCAGGGCAAAGCCTCGGGCGTTTGCCAATCCCATACACGCACCATATGGTCATCACCGCCGGAGACCACATACCGACCATCGGCCGATATCACGACGCTAGTCACCTGCATCTTATCCCCAATCAAATGCCCTTTTTCTTCGAGCGTGTGGGTATCGTATAGGGTCACGGTGTTGCCATGCGCCACGATCAACAGCCTATCATCCGATGAATAGCAGCAGGCATGAACCTCATTTTCAAGACGCAACCCTGGCAGCTCTCCAAACTGCACCCCTTCCATGCGCGCGCCGCTTAAATCTGCGTTCCGTAGCCAGGCACCGGTCAGGTTTACTTGGCGCAGATCTGCACCAAGCCATTGAACCGAATCGAATACGCCGTAACTGAGATTCGCGCCAGGAATCTGAATGCCAGATAAATCGGTTCCCAGGAATGACACGCCTGCTCCGACTAATACTGTGATTGCATTCGCCGCACCTCGGGCGAATTTAGTTTCTGTCTTCGTCCGTTCAATCACGTTCAAGAGCTGCGCCTTAAACGCCGACGCTTGGTGTACCCTTTCTGATAAAAAATCCAATATCGCTGGGTCATCAACGAGATTAAAGGTATTAAACCAAGAAGTGGGTTCCAGTTCACTCTGCGCGTCGAATTCCTCCCATAATGTCTGTGCCACAAAATAATCGCGTACGGATTTATGGATAAAGCGATAGGTTTTGCCTCCCCCGTTGGCTTTATCTTGAACAATCAGCGGCGCATTCAAACGTTTGAGTTTGGTTTCTGTATTGTCATTACCTAGCAATCGCGCACGCCAATCCTGTTCGTCGCGCGCTCGGCTTCTCCCTCTTAAAGAAGAGATCGTCTTCGTATAACTACTGACCACTTCTCCCGCTTTATACATCTGAATCGCCAGCGCTTGGCTAAAATCCATCTGCTGTGCATCAAACCCCTCTCCATCTACACGCTTGAACTCTTTCGTTTCTTCTGCATCAAGTTGAATATGTGCCAAACGTTGCCGTGAGCGAGCAAACCAACTCTTCACAAATTGTGCATACAGTGATAACCGAGTTAAACTGGATCCCTGCAAATCGGCTGCACTTAAGTTAGGCAACTCACTGACCGCCATTTTGAGTAAAAATGGATTACTCACTAATGCTTGTAAATTCGGCTCTTGTAGCGCTTTTTTATAGTTTTCTGCACGCCATGGGGCAGTGGGATGATTTTTGCTATATTGCTCGACATAACGTGCAACCGTTGCTGGCGAGAAAGGGGCGAGACGATACTCTTGCAGCGCGGTAGGCTCACCTGTTGGATGAAATTTGTATTGATAGTCAGAGCCTAAATATTCAGGGCGGCTGCTGATGATAATTTTGGCGTGCTTCCACGCAGCGAGTTGATTATCTTTGTAAAAATCCCGATGCCGACCTTCAATTTCATCAAACCCATCCAAAATCAGCACAAAACGATGCTGGGTTTGTAAAGTATGAATCTGTTCTTCGGAAAAACCTTGCTGCTTGAAGAACGTGTTGACGAGGTTAGGAGAAGTATTGAGCAAGCTAGAGAGCGCGATAAAAATGGGAATGGCCTGCTCTTCATGTTTATTAGCGTGCATATACGCTTGCCACAACTGGCGAGCAAAGTGTCGGTTCAATGTTGATTTACCGGCTCCCGCTTCACCTAATAGCAATAAAGATTTTTTATCGGAATCCAAGAATGCTTGGATTTTTTCCGCTATATCAAAGCGGGTATCATCATACAAACTCATCCCTTCAGGCGGCACATAATTGGCCAGCGCATCTTTGATCTCTTTATCTTGTGCCAAGCCTTCTAAATAATCCGTGCGTAATTTCTCAATATGCTGCGCTAAGGTGTTGAATAACTTCTGGACTAAGGATTTGTCTAACTTACGACGCGCGGTTTGTAATAGTTGTGTGCTGAGGTTGTCTTTGCTAAGCGCATACCAATCTAGAGAGAAGTCGATATCATCTAAACCAAGTATTGTATCGGCCCGTTTTTTCAAACGCGCTAGGCTCACCTGAGCCATTTGCTGGACATGGTCAATATCGGACGGAGAAGGAGATAGCTTCCCTCCTTCCCGACTCAACCACTGCTTGGCGTTTGTCTCCAAGCTTTTGAGAAACTGAATCGCTTGTGCTTGAATGGTCTGATCGTCTTCGACACAAACTATGCGCTCTAGCCGCTGGCATACCCCTTGTAAAAAATGAGCGTTCTGACGGTACGCACTTTGGCGGATAAACTGTTCGAATTTCTCCCACTCTTTTGTTTCGATCAACATATCCAAGCATTGCAGCGCGGTATACCAGCCTTTTTGACGGGTGCGATCTTCATAGCTAGTTTGTAACTCACCAAACGAAGCCAGCATCTGTTCTACATTTTTCACCGCTTCTTTTAATCCGCCAGGTGCGCTGAATCTGTTCGCTAACTTCGCCGCCTTTTTTGATCCGCCAGCTGCGTCGACCGTTTTCGCTGCCTCCTGTGCGCAGATAAAAGTTTCTTCAAAGTGGTTAAAGCTTTCTAATAACTTATCTATATCGCAACTTTTGATTGCACTTGCCAAGCTCAGTATGCCCATACTCGCGGAAAAGAGGCAGCGTAGCACCGCTTGCGCTCTACTCTCATCATTCGGGATATAGGCTAAGGCTTCGCGCGTGTAACGAATGTGCCAAGCGAGTTCTTGATCTTGATGAGGATTCAGTGTGCTGCTATCTCGTAAAAGATCAGCTAATGGTTTTTGCAGCTTCAATCGACTGATACCAGATACCCCAGCTTGTACCATCGCATCAAGTAATTGCGAGATGGCCTCGATCAATTCTTTGACGAGTTCAGACTGACCCTTGTACACGGTGTTAAGACGTGTGATTAACACGCTTAAGATACTGGTCCAAGTATTGCCACGTACGCCACCTTCTTTTTTGAGCAAAGCCTCGGGGCAGTTGCGCACGATTACGGCTAAGCCTTGCACAACGCCCATATCGAGCGTGGGATGTCGCGCGGGATTCAGCTCGACTACTGTATGCGCAATTAATTGTCTGTATATTTCTAAAGAAGGGACTACCGCTAATTCTGCCGCTTCTTGCAGACAGACTAAATCTTTGCCAGCGCGCTGACCAAAGCGTTCTATAACCTCACGCGCGAGTGCTAATAGCTGTTTGCGTTGCGCGGTATCGCAATGCGTTTGTTGCAAACACCACGCAAGATGTCGCGTATTTTTAATCTCATCAGGCCACACTAGCTGATAATCCAGCGTCACCGGCGAAAGCAGCGAGGATGGCGTAAAAAAGGAGATAGGCAAACCAGTGGCTAACACTGGCGCAGGCAGCACATCAGAAGGGGAAAGAGTCGGCCTTCTCTGGATTATTGTTGAGTTCTGAGGGCGTGCGAGACCATCTAAGCAGGCTCGTATGTTTTCTTGTTGTGCCGTATTAGGTGAATAGGCTTGTGCTTTGAGATAGCTTTGACGTACCTGATCAAGCGTAAAATCTTTTGTTAATGGCAAAATCTCCGCACGCACCCAATGGAGTTCGGCCAGTAGACGTCTTGTTTCGGCTATTTGCACGCCACCTTTAAGATGCGTTTTGAGGGCAGCTTTAGCTTGAATAAGGCTCCACAACGCGTCGTCGTTGCTCCCTTCTTCTTTCTGCTTCTTTGCTTGTTCCAGATGCGTTTTTGCACGGTCTAGTGCGCTTTCCTTAGGTTGCCAAGACTCCACTATCTTTGCCGTGATACGTGACAGCATGGTTATCCTCATTAGTTTTATTTTCTAATCATCCGCAGTCTCAAGCAAACAATGAGAAATATGCCAAGCCAACCTCTCATGTCACGCAAAACAGCCACGCTCATGAACGATCAGCGCACATCCTATTACGCTTAATGCGAGGTAAAGCGCTAGACAGGAAACGGGGTTCATGCGAATACTAGATATAAGAAGGAGTGGCAGGAATCCGGTGATACCTATAGTTTTTCAGGAAGGGGAAAACACAGCAGCGCGTGCATTAAAAATAGTAGGAAGGCGTAAAAAGAAAAAATAGAAACGGTATTAATCGTCTGCCGCGAAGCGTTAGCAGATATACAAAAGGCGCATCAAGAAAAGCCTCGGCCGTTATTGGGATTTTTAAGCAGCGTGTTAACTCTAGGCATTCACTTTTTTGAGTGTCTACTGAGTTTTTTACAGTTGTTCGGAGATTGACCATGACCCCATATTTACTAGTAGCTACTGCAAATTAAGATTTTTTTGAAAAAATGATACTTCAGCCAATTTCACGTTCCCCATTGATTTTAGATAACACAAGAACAGAAAATTCTTCCGCAGAGAGGAATGTAGATGCTCAGTCTTCAGCGAGTATTACTGAAAAAAAGACTAATGTGTTCCTAGA
>JASSUD010000011.1:0-51305 GCA_031963225.1 Mycoavidus cysteinexigens | reverse complement strand
GGGTTGATGAGCCAATACTCTCGATGGTTGCCACCCGTCGCAGGGACAACAACCGATCTGGTGCAAGCGTGCTCACGGCACACCATGCACCTTTGAATTCATCGATCCGGGAAATCAGGCCCAAGACCTCCGGTGTGATCTGAAGGGTGTCAGTTTTGAACATGAACCAATCATACACCCATTTACACCCATTTACTTCATGTGGCTTACTTTTCAGTGCAAATCAACATAGCTAAGCAATTTATATCGCTGATCTGAGGTGTGCATGATGGCTAAACCTGGATGTATTACGAAGCATGAGCGAACTGGACCGAGTCATAGGGCAGTAGCATCTCACCATCGCGGCGAATTGATTCAAATTGATCCCGGCGAGCATCCATAATTTGATGATCATAGCCCACTATGGTGGGCCCTGACCAATCATGTATGTATAAACGCCGTAGCTTAGGTAATATTGAATTTTATAGAAGAAAACTATACTAGACCTCGCTTTGCGAGGAAATTGCTGCAAATTACAATCCACATGAAGAAAAAATTCGGTATAGCAAGCGGAAGATGGGCTGCGTTATTACAGCTATGCATTTTGCAGAAAAAAAGCGATTGTTTCAATTTAAAAACTGCACAAATCTGCTTATCTAAAATTGAAACTATGTAAAACGCGCAACTAGGGGTGCCATAAGGATTAGTTCTTAAATAAGTAACATTAATTTTTACACCGTGTGGCTAAAACGGTAATCATCCGCCGTCAATATAGTAGCAAAGCTAAATAGACCCATTTTTAATACTGTTATAAAGCTCTACATTTAATTGAGATTAAGCTCTTTTTCTTTCTACTCTTCGACTATAACTGGGCTTAAGTGGTTTTCTCTGCTAATTATCTTGTCCTGGACATGAATTGAGTTATTTTTGAATAAGGGCATGATGTACTTTAATCCTAAATACTCCTACCTAGATTATTTAATATGAACCCACTCTCTTCTATCTCCCCTATTGGGCACTCATCCATTCCTCTTCGTCATAAGCCGGAGGGCGACCGCAGAAATGACAATCTTTCTGAGGTTGAACTTCAGTTATTGAACAAGGAAAAGACGCGCCAGAATGAAAATAATTTCCCCCTTCTAAAGACACCGGAGATACTCCTCAACATCTTGGGGTATTTAGACATAACGAGATATGCCTTGGAAGTAGTAGCGATAGACACTGTGAAAGCAGAAAAACAAGCTTTTAATAATGCGCGGCTATCCTGTAAACCTTTGGGGCAAGCAGGTTATGATCTTATTCATGAGATCGAAATTCATGATGGAAAGGATATTGAACGAGCGGCGCAGATCTTTGGTCAAAAGACGAATTTCAGCATAAGGCTGCAAGGTTATGTTTCATATTTCGGTGACTCTGAATTTGACTTGGAGTGGAAAAATAGCGCTTTCACCGACGCTGATTTGCAAAAATTGCCAAAGTCACTATGGCGTTTGAGCATACACAATGATAAGGGATTTACGCCTGCCGGCCTGGTAGCTGCGCTAAAGAATTTGGTCAATCTGGAGCAAATTAGTCTAGCCGCAAGCAAGTCAGTTACAAATGAAGTTCTCGCTCAACTCGGAGAGTTGTCCAATCTAAAGGTGGTAGATCTAGGGCGATCCTGCGAGTTTACGGCTGCTGGCCTGGTAGCTATGCTGGAGAATTCGGTCAAACTGGAGAAAGTTATTCTACGCGGTTGCGGCTATCTTGAAGATGAGATGCTTGCTCAACTCGGGAAGTTACCCAATCTAAAGGTGGTAGACCTAAGCGATTACAGCGGAATTAGATTTACGGCTGCTGGCCTGGTAGCTATGTTGAAGAATTCAGTCAAACTGGAGCAATTTATTCTAAGCTCAAGCAAGCAAGTTACAGATGAGGTTCTTGATCAACTCGGGAAGTTACTCAATCTAAAGGTGGTAGACCTAAGCAATAACAGCGAGTTTACGACTGCTGGCCTGGTAGCTATGCTGAAGAATTCGGTCAAACTGGAGCAAATTAGTCTAACCTCAAGCAAGAAAGTTACAAATGAGGTTCTCACCCAACTTGGGGAGTTACCCAATCTAAAGGTGGTAGACCTATGCAATTCTAACGGGTTTACGGCTGCTGGCCTGGTAGCTATGCTAAAGAATTCAGTCAAACTGGAACAATTTATTTTAAGCGCTTGCTTAAAAGTCGAAATTACAGATGAAGTTCTCGCTCAACTTTGGAAGTTACCCAATCTAAAGGTGGTAGATCTATTCACTTTCAATAGCAAGTTGACAGATGCTGGCTGGGCGGTTATTAAAAAATTACAAGAAAGAAAAATTTTAGATAAATATTACTTAGTTACGAAGTAATCCTTACAGCCTCTCTGCCATACCGCCGTCTTTCCTAAGTCCTTCCTCCTGGCGAACAAAAATAGCCGCTCATTCCGCCCCCGCAAGAGAGAAACACGATGCGCATGCAGACGGAGCCATAGGCTGCGCCGAATGCAAAACAGATTAGAGAAATTCGCGCTTTGCTACGTGACCCCAATATACGAGTAACCGACTATAGCCAAGCGTTACGGCATTTTAAGCTACTCGATAGCCCGTCATTCAACAAAGCAATCAATTGCGTAGTTAAACAAAAACATATCCGGTTTAGTGCCGTGGCATCCGAATTTCCCTGCTTTTGGCTCTTCGACCATATGTTGTGCAACGCGTTGAGCAGTACGCTTGTCTTTTTTGTATATCACCCAATCTCCATCACTGGGCTTCAAAGGCATTTGTAAATGCAAGTGCCTGGATGCTTAAAGTTCCACTTTTTCATTCTTGTCATTAATCCGCCGCTAGGTTTTTTGTCATAATCCACAGTAACGGCAATGCCATGAGGCTTGCTGAATAAAGCGGCTTTATCCGCTCCACCACATACTCTTCAAAAACTGTATCAATTTTCAATTGCTGTTGACACCACGAGGTTCCATGCAGATCGAGTTACTGGAAATCAGCGAGCATTTTCATCGCTTTCCCCCTTTCGACGCCCTGCCCCAGGAAACCCTGGAAGGCATCGCCCGACGCGTCGAGGTCAGCTACTTCAAGGCCGGAAGTGAGATCCTAGAGGCCGGCGCCGCAATTCACGACCTGCATTATGTGCGCAGTGGCGCAGTCGAAATCTATCGGCGCAGTGGCGAGCTTTACAACCGTCTGGTGGAGGGTGATATCTTCGGTCAGGCCAGCCTGTTGGGTAGTAACAAAGTTCGCTTCCCGGCACGGGCCCTTGAAGACAGCCTGATCTATTTCATCCCAGCGGATGTTTTTGCCCAGCTGTGTGAGCGATATGACAGCTTCGCCGATTTTGTCGAGGCCGAAGGTCACTCAAGGCTGAAGTCGGCCGTCGAGGCCCAGGGGCGTGCAAGCGAACTGATCCAGCTCAAAGTCCGTGCGCTGATTTCGCGGGATCTGGTCTGGGTAACGCCCAAGACTAGCATCCACGAAGCCGCACGGCTGATGTCCCAGGAAAGTGTCTCCTGTATTGTGGTCATGGAGCCGGCCGGACAAAATCCGGAAAAAATGCTCGGCATCGTCACCGACCGGGACCTGCGTACCCGCGTGGTAGCCGCCAACCGCGCTGGCGACACCGCCATCAGCGAAGTGATGTCGACCGATCTAGTGGTCATCCAGGGCGATGACTCGTTGTTCGAAGCCATGTTGTGCATGCTCAGGGGCAATATTCATCACCTGCCGGTGGTTCACAAGGGCCGCACACTGGGCCTGATCAACTTGTCGGACATTATCCGGCACGAGTCCCAGAGCAGCCTGTACCTGGTTAACAGCATCTCCAACCAGACCTCCGTCAACGGTCTGCGATCGCTGCTCAGGGATTTGCGCGGCACCTACATTCGCATGGTGCGCAACGGTGCGACGGCCCATATGATCGGCAGCGCCATCTCGGGCATTGGCCGCGCCTTCACTCAGCGATTGCTCGAATTGGCCGAGCGAGAGCTGGGACCGCCTCCGGTTCCGTACTGCTTCATGGTGCTGGGATCGATGGCGCGGGACGAGCAATTGCTGGCCACCGACCAGGACAACGCACTGGTGTTAGACGATAGATTCGATCCGGCGCAGCACGACGAATATTTCAGGAAACTGGCCACCTTCGTCAGCGACGGGCTCGCACAATGCGGCTATAGCTACTGCAAGGGCGGCATCATGGCAACCAATGTCCAATGGCGTCAGCCATTGCGGGTGTGGCGCGACTATTTCAGCCAGTGGATCGAGAAGCCGAACGCCGCCACCCTTCTCAACAGTTACATCTTCTTTGATCTGGACGGGGTCTATGGTCAGCTGGAAATGGTGGATGCGCTAAAGGCACTCTGCGCTGAAAAATCCAGAGTGACGCCCTCCTTCCTGGCGGCGATGGCCCGTAATGCATTGAACCGGACGCCACCGTTGGGTTTCTTCCGCACATTTGTGATGGAAACCGACGGCAGGCAGAAACAGATCATCAACCTCAAGGGTCGTGGTACAGCGCCCCTGACCGACCTGATCCGCATCCATGCACTGGCTTGCGGGACCACGGCGCAAAACTCCTTTGATCGACTCGAAGCCATCAGCACCACGCAGCTGGTGCAACCCGAAGCCATCGAGCATTTACGCTACGCGCTGGAATTTCTTTCGATGGTGCGCATTCGACACCAGGCCGATGCCATCGAACAAGGCCTCAAACCGGACAACTACATCGAGCCCGAGCGCTTTTCCACGACTGAGCGTCACAACCTCAAGGAAGCGTTTCAGGTATTGAGTAACGCGCAGAAATTCTTGCGGTTCCGTTATCCCGGTCACGCCTGGCCAACACGATGAACAACCCACAGCCCCCGAAGGGGCAGGAAACTCTAGATTGGGCGGCACGCTTTAAGCTACTGGCGCAGCAAGCCCGGCACCCCCTGCTGCAGCGTTTTTATCAGGCTGGCGTCATCAGCGCCCAAACCCCGCTGGAGCAGGTAGAACTGTTGGCCATGGACCTGGAAACCACCGGTTTGAATGCGCTCACCGACAGTATCGTCAGTATCGGCCTGCTGCCTTTCACCCTGAAGCGGATACGCTGTGGCGAAGCCTTGTATTGGGTGATCAAGCCTTCGCAGCTGAGTCATGAATCGGTCACGTTTCACCGCATCACCCACGCCGACGTCCGCCATGCACCTCGGTTGCCGGACGTCATGGAAAAAGTGCTGGAGACAATGGAAGGGAAAATCATGGTCGTGCATTACCGAGCCATTGAGCGCAACTTTCTAGATCAGGCGTTACGCCACCACTTCGGGGAAGGCCTGCATTTCCCGGTGATTGACACCATGCAATTGGAGGCGCGGCAGGTCTGCGGTGATCGCGGTTGGCTTTACCGGCTGTTTCGGCGATCCCCTGCCTCTATCCGGCTGGCGGACAGTCGCGTGCGCTACCATCTGCCGCCCTATCACGCCCATCATGCCTTGACCGATGCCCTGGCTACCGCGGAGCTGCTGCAAGCACAAATAGCCACTCACTACAGCCCATCCATCCCTATCAGGCAATTGTGGGATTGAAATGACATTGTGGCGAGGGAGCACGCTCTCTCGCCACAATGGGGTTAACGCTTTACTAGCGGGTCAGGCTCGCGGTTCAGACATCAATCCCTTGACCAGCGAAATACAGCCCAGCAGCAAGACGATGGCAAACGGTAAACCCGTGGAAACTGCCATGGCTTGCAATGCGATCAAACCTCCGCCCAACAACAGGGCAATGGCAACCACCCCTCCGATGATGGCCCAGAAGACACGCTGTGGAACGGGCGCATCGACCTTGCCGCCGGCGGTGATCGTATCGATGACCAGGGAGCCGGAATCCGAAGAGGTGATGAAAAATACGATCACCAGCACGATACCGAGCAGTGACGTGATTGCCTTAAGCGGGAGCCCTTCGAGCATGGCAAACAGTTTGAGCTCCAACACCGCATCCTTAACCCCGCTAAGACCCTGGAGGGCGGCCTGGTCGATGGCGGTTCCGCCAAAGGTCGTCATCCACAATACCGACACCAGCGAAGGCACCAACAGAACCGATATCAAGAACGCGCGAACGGTACGGCCACGGCTGACACGGGCAATGAACATGCCTACGAAAGGCGACCAACTGAGCCACCAGGCCCAGTAGAACGCCGTCCAGCCTTGGGTGAACTTGGTATCTGTGCGACCAAAGGGGTTGGAAAGCGCCGGTAAATATTCGGCATAGGTCACCAGATTCTTGAAGAAGCCGGTGAGGATAGCCAGAGTTGGCCCAACCACAATAATGAACAATAGCAGCAACAGCGCCAGGCCCATGTTGATTTCGGAAAGCAGCTTGACGCCCTTCTCCAGCCCGGCGAGCACCGACCAAAGGGCAATCAAGGTGATGCCGATGATCAGCACAACTTTGCTCACGTTGGTAGATTGAATACCAAACAGGTGTTCAATCCCCGCTGCGGCCTGCTCGGCACCGACGCCCAGCGAAGTTGCCAGCCCGAACAACGTGGCGAATACCGCCAGGATGTCGATGATGTGGCCGGGCCATCCCCAGACGCGCTCACCCAGCATTGGATAAAAGATCGAGCGTATCGAAAGCGGCAAGCCTTTGTTGAAGGAAAACAGAGCCAAGGATAACCCAACGATGGCATAGATGGCCCAAGGGTGCAGGCCCCAGTGGAAAATCGTCGCGGCCATGGCCAGGTCGGCGGAGGCTTTCATGTCGCCCACTGCGCCGCCCAGAGGGGCCCAGTCGGTACGCGCCCCGGCGGCGTCGAGTGTGACACCTCCCATGGCCGCAGAGTAATGAGACATGGGCTCTGCCACGCCGTAGAACATCAGGCCAATGCCCATCCCAGCGGCAAACAGCATGGAGAGCCAGCCCAGGTACGAATAATCCGGCGTGGCATCCCTGCCGCCCAATCGAACCTTGCCCAGTGGCGAGACAATCAGCGCCAGACATAACACCACAAAGATATTGGCGACACTCATGAAGAACCAGGCCAGATGCTCAGTCAACCAACTGCGCATGGCGCTGAAAAGCGGTTCGACTTCATTCTGCAGTGCAAGCGTCATGATGACGAACAGCAGAATAGTAGCCGCGGAGATGATGAAAACTTTACCGTGAATATCCAAGGAAAAAGAGAACTGACCTCGGATATTGTCTTGCCCAATAACGTAGTCGGTGTCGATAAGGTTGGCTTTGCCGCTTGGGGCTGGGATCCCCTCTATGCCGGTTGACTGGGATTGTCCTGATAGATCGTCTACAGGGTTTTTACCCACAAAAATCTCCTTTTATGATTGCATGAGCTGCAATCTACCATATTCGGCTCACAATATGAGCCGAATATGGTAGATTGCAGCTCATGAATAAGAAATCCACCTGGATCTGGCGTCGGGCTGAATGGCCTGATCTTGCCTACGACGCGCAGATGACCGCACCTGACTTGGCACAGGCCTACCGGATGCACGGTGTGGTCGAAGGCAAGGCTACAGCCATCGGCCTTGGAAGTACCAGTCAAGTCGCACTGGATGCGCTATCGGATGAGGTGCTGGCCACTGCCGCCATAGAAGGAGAGCGTTTGTCGCTCGATGTGGTCCGGTCATCCGTGATGCGGCGACTCGGGCTCTCGACGTCAGGACCCTCCCCCTCCAACCACCATGTTGATGGCCTTGTTGAGGTTATTAGCGATGCCACGACAGAGTTTGACATGCCTCTCGATGAGGATCGCTTGTGCCGGTGGCAATCGGCCTTGTTTCCTGGTGGCACGTCCGGCATTCACCGCATCGTCGTCGGCCGATATCGCGATCATGACGACCCTATGCAGATCGTGAGCGGTCCGTTCGGCCGTGAAGTGGTGCATTACGAGGCGCCGCCATCCAAGGACGTGCCGGCGCAAATGCAGCGCTTCCTCACGTGGTTTGCGCAAACATCGCCTTCGCAGGCCTGGCCAGTGTCTGCGGGCAGCAAGAAGATCGATGGCTTCGCCCGTGCCGCCATCGCGCACCTGTGGTTCGAGAGCATCCATCCGTTTGAGGACGGTAACGGCCGCATTGGGAGGGCCATTGCTGACATAGCCATGGCGCAGCATTTGCAACAACCGGTGCGCCTCTATAGCCTTTCGCGCCAGCTACTAACCTCGCGCTCGGCGTACTACGATGCTCTAAACCAAGCTCAATGTGGCGACACCGATGTCACAGCGTGGGTCCAGTGGTTTGTGCGCCAATGTACGGCCGCCTGTCATGCCGCAAGCCACACTATTGACCAGGCAATCGAGAAGAGGCGTTTTTGGGAGAAGCACGAGGGCGGCAAACTTCATGAGCGGCAGCGCAAGATGCTGCAGCGCCTGCTCGATGACGGGGATGGTGGCTTCTTGGGCGGCTTGAACGTCGACAAGTACATGAAGATGACCGGCGTCTCAAAGGCCACGGCAACACGCGATCTTTCGGAGATGGTCGCGGGCGGGCAACTGTGGAGCCACGGCGTCGGCAAAGCGGTGCGCTACTACATCAATGTGCCTGGGTGGTCGCATGGCCTTGATTTGGAGCCCAGTGAGGCCCCTCTATAATTGAATATGAATATCTATGTTAACGCCTATTTCGAGCACCGCAATTCAATCCTATCCCGTCGTGCAAAAAGCTACAGCACCTTCTTTACTCTCACTCCCCCTCGAAATTCGAGAAAAAGTAGAAAGTTATTTGCAACCAGGGGACCAGCAGAATTTTTTTAAAGCACTGATTACGGCGACTCGTAATGGCGAACCTATAGATTCGCCCGCCTTGAAGCTATATCTAATCAAAGATAGGATTAAAGCCAAATATCAGGAAGCTTTGATCAACTCAGACGAGAGCATGAATGCTTTTGTGTGGGATGAGCTATGGAACTTGGATCAACTTGATCAGATTGTAGAGAAATTTGCACTTTTTGAGTTGCTACGATTGGTCAATGATCCAGAGATATTTATATATTTACACGAAGAAATTCAGAATAACTCTGAATTAGAACAAAAGTTATTGAGTTGGCTGGAGCGTTCTAAGACAGAAGAAGTACAAGCTGTGGCAGCCAATGCGCTAACGCTATTAGTGAAAGCCGGCATGCAATTGAATAATAGAGATTTCAGCAAAATACGCGTGCCTGGCGCAGATTTAAGTTATGGCGTATTTGATAATACCCAATTTCAAGGTGCGGATTTAAGAAATGTAAATTGGTACCATGCCCAGCTAGCAGGAGTCAATTTAGACAGGACCGATCTCGAGGGGCTAAGGTTAGGCGAAAGACCCGCATTGCAGATGGAAAATGCAGTAAAGGCTTGTCGTTATTCACCGGATGGGCGCTGGCTTGCTGTGACAGAAAGCAAATATATCTATCTCTATGAAACAGAGAATTTACAGAAAGTCCATACGTATACTAGCCATGAGGATTCTGTGTATAGCATTGCGTTCTCAAGAGATGGTCAGTGGCTAGCTGCTGGTGATGGCCAGAGGGTGAATCTGTGGCATGTCTTGGGCGATCGATCTCTCGCACACACGTATATCGGATATGGAGATGTCGCATTTTCAGCTGATGACCGATATTTGGCGCTTAAAAATAAAAGTAATTATAGTGTTGTGGAACTGTGGCATGTCTTGGGAAATAGATCTCTTGCGCGCACATATACTATTGGCGCCAGTGAGATTGGGCCGGGTAGAGTCGTATTCTCACATGATGGCCAATGGTTAGCTGCTGATAATACTCGGCAGGTATTCCTATGGCATATCTTGGGTGATCCATATCCTGCAAGGACGTCTCCTGGATATCCAGATTGGGAGAGTGGCTTCGCGGATTGGGGAAGAGGCGCCGCGTTTTCAGCCGATGGCCAATATTTGGCGTTTGGAAAGACTAATAGGGTGGAACTGTGGCATGTCTCGGGTGATCCATCCCTCGCACACACCTATACTGGCCATGATAGAGACGTAATGCAAGTCGCATTCTCAAACGATGGTCAGTGGTTAGCGTCTGTAGATTTGATGCATACGGTGAGACTGTGGCACGTCTTTAGCGATCGATCTCTTGTATGCGCCTATACTGAGCATAAGTCTTGGGTGAATAGCATCGCCTTCTCAAATGACAGCCAGTGGTTAGCATCTGCAAGTGATGATAAGACGGTGAGGCTGCGGCATATTTCGGACGATCGCCCCCCCGCACAGGGGTATATTGATGAGGGAGAAGTCGAGCAAGGCATGCTAACTGCGGAAGGTGCATTAATTGAAAATGCCCACAATTTGAGCCCTCAAAATGCAAAGCTACTCAGGCAACGGGGTGCAAGGTAGATCAGGTGCACGAAGTTTTGGATTTCGTAACGTATCTCATAAATTAGAGCGGTAACGGTAAAGGTTTAGTGGTGCTAAGACTGTCTGCCCATGCTTGAACAGCCTGGTGACTAATGACTTGCCCTGTATCCACATCAGCTAATGCTTCGTAGGTCCAGCGGCTACGCTCTTCCTCCTGATCAATCCAAGCTGTTAATGCTTGTTTTATGATCCAGCTACGCGGGCGCTCTTTTTGCTCGGCGAATTGGTCAACTTTTTTAGCTAGCTCAATCGGTACATGTGCGGTCACTACTTTAGTTGCGGTTCCTATATGTGCCATATCTTTACCAAAAGCGAGTACGCCTGGATAGATAAGAATAAGAGAGACATTTTTTATTTATGACGCCAATGTCTGCTCAAAAAATTCTTCCAAGTCTAGGTCCATTTCATCTTCCTCAAAAAAGTATTGTGGGGCAGGAGAATAGGGTTTTAAAAAATTTTTAATATTTTTAACATCCTGAAATGAAACCAGATCATTTTGAAGCTTAAGAATATCTTGTTTTATTGCCTGAATATCTGCTTCCAAAATGCGCATAATCTTTATGGGTGTCGATAAAGCCTTTTGTGCAATCCCAAAACGCATAGCCAAGTCATAGCAGATCATTGAAATTTCGCCCTGAAGTTCTTTGGATTGCTCACTGAGAATTTGATTGTAATGTTTCAGGCGTGTTTGCGTCATCGTCTTGATCGTTGCTTGATCAATTTGCTCGGCCTCCAGTTGCAGCTCTAGCAGCCTAAGCAAATCCTTTGTCTCATAAGCGTTGTTGACCTGTTTCATCAGAGCAGTCTTACGGTCACGCTCTGCAGGGTCTTGTTCTCTGTCGGGATGCAAACTACTTGCCAGCTTCCGGTAGACTTCTTGGAGGGATTTGCTGATATTTTTCGCTTCTTCCTGCTGTTGCTTTTCTTTAGCCATCGTTTTAGCCGATTTCTTGCGCGTTTTAGAGGATCGGAGATGCTCCTGCTGGGCTTGTTCTTCTTGCTCTATTTTTTGTTGCATTTTCTCCCCTACCTGCTCAAACAGGTCTTCAGGCGAGCTTAAGTCCATCTCTGCATCCAGCTCAATGCCAAATATTTCCTTTGCCATGCGCTTAAATTCGTCATTGTCTTCTTCATATTGCGCATCAAAATCGATATCACTGTGCTTGTTGTAGATACCTTTTAGCGTTTCATCGTTGTTTTCAATAATTAATTCCCCAGCCATACTACAAATGACGTTGTCAAGCTTTTTTTTCTGACGTTCAGTGAATTTCTTTGTGTGGCTGCTTTTATCCAGCAACTGCACCATATCCGACTGAAGTGTTTTGAAGGTTTTGATAAGCGGTTCAAATTCTTGTGCGTATTTTTGTTGATGCAGGGAAATCGTAGACTGCCATTCCATTAACTGTTGACGTTGCTGGCCGATTTTCTTAATCAGTGTATTAAACCGTTTTTGCAGCTTTAATAAGCCTGTTTCGGTTTGTTCATGGTTGATGGGAATAAGGGGGAAAGCAGAGTACATTATGAATGGTCACTTACATTGAAATAAGATGCGGCGGCATAAGTCTAAGCTCATAAAAGGCACGCTGATTAAAATCCCCCCAACTCAAGGATTGCTAGACAGCTGGGCGATTCATCACCACGTTTTTAGTATTAAGCAAAGACCGCCATTAAAAAAGAACAGCCCAACGTTAACATTATCGTATCCAGTATATCAGCGTCGGAAATCTCCATGCTGGTTGCTCACCTCCCCCTCTGCGCTAGAAAGATTTCGTCCGTTATTGGTGGAGAATATTAAAGATCGATTAAATTCCACCACTTATCCTTTAGATTTATCGATGTATGGTGTGTGGAGGGAGTGGAGGCATGAATGGCTATGCCCAGGTCTCTACAGTAGGTACTACCCAGTTCTCAATGCTCAAACCGATGGATTTGTAAATTGCAAAATCGTCTGTGTTATTAGTTACAAGTGTAATATCTAATGACATTGCATGGGCAGCAATCATCCTATCTAAGTTGGCCCTCCTGTTGGGAAATTGATGAGTCAATTCACCATACAAGCGACCTTGCTCGACGCCAAATGGACAGACATCTAGCATCGATAACAATTGCTGAACGATGGCACTCCCGTCTTTTTGGATGCCACAACACAGTTCCGCCCAGGTAATCGAGCTAATGACAATCTCTCCTTTTCGGTAAGTGTCAAACTTTTTCACGATCTCCGGCGGATGCTTTCGGATGAGGTGGATGCAAATGTTAGTGTCGAGCATGTATTTCATTATGACCAATCCCTTTCAGTTTCTTCAAAATCAGGACGATCATCAATAAAATATTTATTCAACGCATAAAAGAGTTTAGGAACCTCGCCTAGCTTTCTTTCCTTTGGCTCCACTATGATACGGTCGCCTTCACGGTGAACCGTAAGTTCTGTTTTAGGTGGGAACGCCATTTCCGAAGGAATGCGCACAGCTTGTGAGTTCCCTGCTCGAAACTGACGAGTGTTAAATAAGGTTGTCATGGAAATAAGCTCCTCAAGCTAGAATGTAATCACATGTTATTACATTCTAAGTCGCAGAGCAATGGATAGTTTTAGAATCATGACTATTGCTCTATTTCAACCAATTCCTCCGTTGATTTAAGCAGCACCGAAGTTATTCCACCCTCGGCCTGAACATCAATAAAAGCTTTCGTGACCTTTTGGCTTTGTTCCGCGCTAAGTTCAATGGGTTGCCCAAGACCATTCGCTATATAAAAGTGCAGTTGATTGTCCTGAATATAGAGAGGGGCAATCTGTTGGAGACGAAGCAAAGCGTGAACATAAACAGCTTGGATTTGGAGAATATCTAGGTTTGCAATGCGCGAGTAAATTATATGAATATGGGAATTTAGGGCCCTCGCAGCCGCGGACTTGAGATCCTCATTTGCGCCCTGATCCTTCAAGACGTCGATCAATGCCCTCATCTCCTCAGGGGGCAACACTGATTGATCGCCTAAGGCCTTCGCAATCTCAGACCTGAGCCACTGATTCGCATCCTTATCCGTTAAGATATCAGTCAAGGCTCTCATCCCTTCAGGGGGCAATGCTGATTGCTTGCCTAAGGCTTTCGCAATCTGAGGTCTGAGCCACGGATCCTCATCCTTATTCTTCAACACGTCGATCAATGCCCTCATCCCCTCAGGGGGCAGCGCTGATTGATTGCCTAAAGCTATCGCGGCGTCATCTCTGCGCAGTTGCTCCGCATCCTTATCATTTAGCACGTCGATCAATGCCCTAATCTCCTCATGGGACAATGCTGATTGCGTGCCTAAGGCCCTCCCAGCCGCAAACCTGAGCTTCTGATCCTCATCCTTATCTATGAAAACGTGGATCAAGGCCCTCCCCCCTTCAGAGGGCAATGCTAATTGATCGCCTAAGGTCCACGCAGCCTGAGACCTGAGCTCCTGATCCGCACCCTTATTCTTCAACACGTCGATCAAGGCCTTCATTCCCTCAGCAGGTAACGCTGATTGACCGCTCAAAATCCTCTCAACCACAGACCTGAGCTCTTGATCTGCATCCTTATCATTTAGCACGTCGATCCAGACCCTGATCCTATCAGGTGGCGTGAGACCTAAGGCCCATGCTAAGGCCCATGCAGCCAAAGACCTGAGCTCCTGATCCGCATTCTTATTCTTCAACACGTCGATCAAGGCCCTTATCCCCTCAGGGGGGAACGTTTCTTGATCGCCTAAGATCCTCTCAACCACAGACCTGAGTTCTTGATCCGCATCCTTATCCTTCAAGAGGTCGATCGAGGCCCTCACCTTTTCAGGGGACAACTTTGATGGCTCGCCTAAGGCCCATTCAGCCACAGACACGAGCTCCTGATCCGTATCCTTATCCGTCAACACGTCGATCAAGGCCCTTATCCCCTCAGGGGGTAACGTTGGTTGATTGCCTAGGGACCACGCACCCACAGACCTGAGCTCCTGGTCTGCATCCTTATCCTTCAAGAGGTCGATCGAGGCCTTTATCCTCTCAGGAGGCAACACTGCTTGCTTGCCTAAGGCCCGTTCAGCCATATACCTGAGCTCCTGATCCGTATCATTATCCTCCAACACGTCGACCCATGCCTCCATCCCCTCAAGGGACAACGCTGATTGATCACCTAAGGCCCTTGCAGCCGTATACCTGAGCAACTTATCCGCATCTTTATCCTTTAAGACGTCGATCAAGGCCCTTATCCCCTCAGGGGATGCTGATTGCTTGCCTAAGACCCCCATAGCCTCAGTCCTGAGCGACTGATCTACATCTTTCTCCGTAAAAATGTCGATCAGAGCTACTGTCCCATCTTTGGATAAAATAGGACGATCGCCTAGTATTCTCAATAGGTACACTTTGTTACTCGCTCCCACTTGAGACATTCTGTGGAGCAGAAGGTGTTCTGGAAAAGCTTGTTGTCTCCCTAAAACGCTACTAAATACTTTCTGATTGCTTATTTCTAAATCTAGCCACTGCCCGAGTTCCTGTTCCAATTGCGCAATCGTCTCTAACCTCAATCTGACTCTGGCCTCTTGTAAACACCTCATTATTAGCAGCTGATGGTGCAGGCCGATCAAGTCTCGCGGCGGTTGACTTAATACCCTAAAGAATTTTTCCAGCTCTTCTCCTTTTTTGAGTAGGCCTGCGACCATCCACCAGACGATCTCGTAACGGGGGTCGTATTTATGCTGTTGGATAAAAGTGGTGAGATCCTGCTCGCTTAATACGAGGGTGGCATTAGACTTTATTATTGGTGCCCAATAAGCTTCTATATGACGCACGATCCATTTTGCTGCAAAGAACTCCTGAAATGTTAAATGCAGAAAATGCCAAGTACGCTCCCTTTCTTCGATATTGGCATCTAGCGTATGTAAGAAAGAAGTTTGCTTGAGATCGTCGTTCAGATGAAAAGGGAGATCTCCTTTATGTGCTCGTTCTTGATTAAGTGTATCTGTAAGACAATTTAAATAGGAGATATCAAACTCTATACGTTCATCTCTCAACCCCTGAAAGCCGAGATAGCTAAGATACGTGTTTTCTGCTTCTACGACCTGGGTTTCGATTTGCGTCCGTGATAAAGATTGAAGCGTCCTTACAGTTAGCAAGCGCCCTTTTTGTTCTTTTTCTAAACGCTCCCCATCTTTTTGCCATAAATTGTTGATCATTGCTTGATAGAGCAATGTAACTGTTAAGGTTTTTCCTTCGGCAATGGAAGATTGCACCTTTTTCCAGCTATAACAAAGGGCGTCTAACTGCACTGGAATATTCGCCAATTCTCGCACCACTGGTGTGCGTTCAATAAAGGTTAGAATATCAAAAGAGGCTTTAGGTTCTATTTTCTTTACGTAGGTCCGCACATTCTCCTGAGTAAATCCGATGGTCTCGAGGTCAAGGTCCAGATTCGGAAGTACTCCTGATTTCACTCCAGACGGGCGAGAAGTCAAAATGACATTCGTCTGGCTGAGCAATTCCGTTAATAGATTCCCCATACGGTTGTTTTGACCGATATCCGTCGCCACTTCGTCCAAGCCATCTAAAACAAAAAGGACGTGGTTTTTATGCGCATAGATATAATCGGCATACGTTTCGGTATTGGGAAAGTATTTTTGACGCAAAATATCTTTTAAGCCATAAGCATTTTTATACTGCCTCAGTTCACGCAGTGGAATCCATAACATAGCCTCAAAGTAATCTTTCCATTGCTGCTCATACGTATAGACCAGCTTTTTACACAGCGTTGTCTTTCCAATTCCTGCGCGCCCTTGGATCAGAATTTTTTTAGGAACACCTTTATTTCCATTGCTCAATGTGCGTTCATTAAAAAGATCTTCTAACGGGATTGGTGCTTGTAAATTAGCCTCGCTGATCCTCTCATAGCTTTCGAGTCGTCGAACGACCACTTTGCGATCACCTAATGCTTTGGCTTCTTGCTCTCGCTGTCCTTTCCCTTCCACAATTGCTAGGTTGATATAACAATCCTCCAGTGATAGAGAATCTCCAGAAATGCGCTCAATGGCAATACGAGGTTGATAATAAGCCGATAAAGCTTCATTAATTTGAGAAATGAGAGGGATGCCAATTGACAAAGGAAAGCCCTCTTCGGCTCCCACCTCTTCCTGTCCTTCTGGTGCAATATAGTGAGTCAATACATCGTGGATCGTATCGATTCCTATAGATTGGGAGCAATCCCCTTCCAATGTTTTGATGCACTTGCCTAGATGAGCCTGGCGCAGATGACGCGCATTATTTAAATCATACGAGGAGGCAGGCAGTCGCTCGGACCCACCCAAAATAGAGACACTTGGCCTATTAGAAACATTGGTTTTACGGAATATTTCTATCAGGCAAGCAAGGATAAGCACGCTGCCTCCACATAGCAGCATTATTTGTCTTCTGTAGAGCGCTTGCTTTTGCTCCTCGTGGTTTTTTGTAACGGTTTGAATGAGTTTTTCGAGTTTACCGATTAACTGTCCAGTATGATCGCGTGCATATTGCACAGTAGAAACGAGCTGGGAGTTTAGCTCCTTTTGTATCTCATCGAAAATGTGATCTAACTCTCTGGAAAATGCAAATGCACTCGGCAAAGTGCCGTTATTTAACTGGCCGAGGCAAAGAGTGTAGCCACTCCAAAACTTATTCAGAAATGTTGTGGCCTCATCACTATTCACTAGCACCCGTTCCATCAGTTTAAACAATACCAAATGTCGACTTTGATTTGGATACACCACCTTCCCTGCTTGAGCTTGTGTCTCAAATCGAGGGATATCGCCTATTCGAACGGCAGTTTCTTCAATAAAGTGCGCTAGGCAAGACGCATGGCTTTTGGGCGTTAGTGGAACCGAAATAATACCGTGCTGATCTTTGAGATGCTCTTGCCGTATTTGCAAAAAAGCGATTTCGGTCAATACATGGTGAAAACTCGCCTGTCTTTGAGAAAACGTTTTCACTACTTCCCGGATAGCTGGTGCCCGTGCTTGTGAGCTGTTTGTGCGATAGCTCTCTTGATCGGTGAAATAAGCAGTGCGAAGTGCCTGGTAGAAGTTTTTATAATCTGGCCACTTCAAATAGTTGCCTAATACCTCAGAACAACACACCACTATCTTATCAACAGGGGCTACCTCATCTATTAATTGAGCGGGAAGCAAGCAAAACTGACTGGTCAAAATATCTTCGAGTTTCCCGTGTTTTTTTTTATCTTCCGAAGCGTCTAAATATGGTCGCCCCATCGGGGTTTGATCTGAATAGAGGTTGATGTGAATTTGAGATAATTTATTTATGAAATATTTAGCCGTATCCGCCTCCGCTCGTCCGTAAGCCGAATTATTGTGCGCATAGACAAGAAATAGGCTGGGTGGATAAGAAAGTTTTAGCGCGCCTAACGTTGAGAGCACTTTGTCAAACAGATGCTCTAGCAGCTCATTTTTTTGTTGAGTTATCGCATCAAGCGGCGAAGGTCGAATGGCGGCGGTGATAGGCGCAATTTCGTTATTTAAAGGAGATATCTTTTGTCGAGCCTGCACTTCTGATGGATCAGATGGCGGAACAGTCAAAGATGACGGAGAGTGAGAAGCAGAAATGCTGATATGGCCAGGAAACATCGTTATACGTTTTTAAAGTTTTTTATATCGAAATGCCTGAGGCAGGCAAAAGAAATTACATTTAGATCTTGATGATAAACCAGATGCAGGGCGGTTATCGCATTGCGCTTGTAGAAGTGTTAATGCTAGAAAAAGCCTGTTCATTATCTCCTTAAAAGATTGTGAACAGGCTATTAGAGGTAGACCACTAGTTTTTGGGCACTAACCTACATGACAATACAGGCACTTTGTTGCGGGAGCGCTTCCTCGGCTTTTTGTGCATCGGCCTCGCTCTTAAACGACTGATACGAATGTTTTAAAGCACGCGCTTCAACAGGTGAGCCAAGGCGATATCCATAAACGCTAGGACGAGGTCGCACCTCTTTGGGGGGCAGATAGAACGTTGGTTCCTCGCCTTGTTGTGCTTTCACCTTGATCCCGGGTTTGGAGAAAAATCCTCTCACACTCCATTTAGACGTAAGCGAATGCTCTTGATTTCCATTCTTACGTAAACTCAAGCGTGTCTTTTCTCCAATCGTCCTCAGTGCGATTACAACCCGCTCCTCGGAAGAGAAGGAAGTAACTTGCGATGCTTTGAGGCTATCCATCACGCGCTCCGCACCAAACTTAGCCAATGTCTTAATATCTCCGTCACTCCAAGCATAGCTTGAGAACAAAGGCTGCCAGCAGCGGGCCGCATAGTAGACCATATCATCTATCTGCTTCTCGATACGGGCTTGTGCTTTTTTCTTTTTTTCAGAATTATCGAAAGTCTTCGCCACATTATGGGCTTCGTAATCTTTCTGCTGACGGCGTTTTTCTAAGCCCAGTTTGATTCCTTCTTGCACAACGTTCGCTAGATCTATTGAGGCGCTAACTCCGTCTGAGCCCAACTCTATTTGAGGCAAAAGTCCTGCTAATACACCGGCTAGCCGGGCATTGAACTCGGTCTTATCCATCGGTCGTGGATCGCCATTTGCTCGACTCAACTCCTGAATAATTTGAGACTGTAGCGCCTGTTTGAATTGCTCAGCAAAGAAGGAGGCAGGCTTGTTTTCTAATACGTTCAGATCAATTTGCTTCTCGAAATTGTAATACCAAATTTCATCTTTGTCGCGTTGCAACTTAGCTTCCCGCTTCTGCCTCTCTTTTTCCTCAGCCTGCTCTGCTTTTTGCGCATCTATCTGCTCTTGTTCTTCCGCGAGCCGGGCATCCCTAGCTTCTTTACCTACTTTTATCTGTTCCTGCTGTAACCAGTTGCTGGCGAGCGTTTCTATTATCTTGATCTGCTCGCGAGAAAGTGTTCTCGATGACTCATTTTGCAACGGTTTACTATCTTCAATTAATCGTTCTTTGCAATGCTCCATCAGTTCGGTTTGATTTTTATAGCTAGCTACTTGAACACGAATTTGGGATAAGTCAGTTAACGGATATTGTTTCGATATTTTTTCATTAATCTTCTGACTCAGGGCGTTCGTCTTGGCCAAACGAGTTCCTATTTGGAGGGGTTTCACCGCATCAATAAAGAGCTTAGCTAAAGCGTTATACCCTTGTTCGTGAAACGAACTTGCTAGTGTGAAGTAAGCGCGGGCGTTTCTTTCTTTCCGAGCACCAGCGTAATGAAGAGTTTGGCAAGTATAGGTGATACCTTTCTCAAAATTCCCAGCGGCCAGATGTACATCGCCAAGGTAAATGACGAGCATCCCTAATGCCTGGTCCTTGTTTTCTGTTTCGTGTGCTAAATAAATCTTTTCTGTTTCGGATAAAAGATTGATCGCTTCTTGATAATCCCGCTGCTGACCTTTTGGCCGAGTATCTTCCAGCTCCTTCAGCATGATCCCTTCATCAACTAAAAGTTCTGCACGTAGGCGTGGATTGAACACGCCCTGATGTTTATCTATCCATTCCCTTAATTTTTTATAGGTTTCATCCACCTCAACTGAAAAACTACTCTGTTTGCGCAGAGCACGAACCAAGCTGCGTAGCGTATAGGCAATCGCTTCAGGGTTGCCCTTCTCACCTAAATTTATTTGAATGGCATAGCTATCTTTAAAATCTTGTATAACTTTCCCATCTAGCAAGGTTCGTGAAGTCAGCTGAGAAGCCAGGGTAGATTTTTGACACAGATATTCTTCTGCATACAGTTTGAGCAGTTCGCCCTCCTCTTCACTGACACGGATAGAGCCTGCGCTAAATTTATCTGGCGCCTGCTTATAGTGTTCGATGAGTTCTGGGGGCAATGCTTTTTTAAAAAGGCGCTGAGCATCTTGTAAATAACTATAGGCCGTACTTAGCTCACCATAATATTGATAGTAAAGCCTGGAGAGACTGCTGCCCAATTCTAGTACTTGTTTCAGTAATGGGATTTTTTGCTTGAACGAAGGGTTAATGATGGTCTTAAAAAGGAGCGTATATACCAAATCAGTATAGGGTTTTATTTTCTCTGGTTTACGACGCTGGCCATTTATTTCGCTTTCATTATTAGTTAAATAACTGAAGACTTCTGATAGTCGTTTGATATTTTTTTCTAGCAGCTGATGCTGTTTTAACCCATCTAACTCAAATTCTTTTTGCAAAATTTTCAAAAAGGCTGGATTAAGCTTAAGACTTTGCGGCTCACGGTCGCTGTGCAAAAGAGCAAGCTGCTTACTACCCTTACCGCACAACATATTAATAGCTTTATTAGTAGTTTTATCTGAGTGTCGCTCATTTTCAAAAAATTTGAAGGGGATGGGATGCTCTCCTAACCAAGCCGCCTGCTTAATAATCTCCAATGCCCGAGCCGCAATTAAGTCCGTCCCTACTTTCTCTGCAAGCGGCGCTAGACTTGCTTGCGCGATTGTTTTCAGCATAGCCTCCACACCCTGATGTTCAGCTGGCTGTTCTAAAAAAGTAGAAAAGTTCGGAACATTTGATACCTTGCCGCCGTAGCTCTCACACAATGCACGGATGACGCCCGGAAATCCTCCTGTCACTTGAATAACTTGAGCAAAATCATGTGCACTAAACGACTCGTTTGGCAGATAGCGCTTCACTAACTCTTTTGCCTCGCCCTGGGTAAAACGACTTAAAGAGATAGATGCAGTAGATAGTTTTAGTTTTTTGCTGAGCTCATCAGTTAAGGTCTCGGTTGCCGTATAAATCAGTCGGCTTTTGCCGAGAGACTTATTGAGTTGAGGCAAGATAAGATCGACATTGCTTGGTGACAATCCGTCCAAAACCACAATTGAACGATGCTCCTTCACATATCCGGCCAACTCCTTCAGCGCGTCCTGCGGCTCTAGATTGCCAAATTTGAGTTCGTAGCTAATTGCTTGAATATCCTTATAAGCCTCACTAACAGTGCTGCAATCAATCCAGGCAATCAAATCGTAGGATTGAAAAAAATCATGGTTTGACTGAATCAGATGCTGAAGCAGCGTAGTCTTACCTACACCTTGTAAACCACTAATCTCAATGACGGGACTGGGCTGCATCTTAAGAAATTCAAGTAACTTGCGCTCTATCTCTTCTCTGTGCACGTAATGACCAAAACTAATAGCCGATACCCCCTGGTAAAAAATAGGTGCAGCCACAGGATGACCGTAAGCTTGTACGGGGTTTGAGCTGGAAGATGGGATAACTGTATTAATAGATTGCATATTGCCCCTTATGGAAGAGATTTTGAATTCATTCACACATTCGATAGACTATTTTTTAACCATCAAGTAGAAAAACTAGCCTGGCGGCGACGATAAATGTGTCATCATTTCGTAGCAATCAGGTAAAACATAGATTTTTTTCTTACTTTTCACATTCTGCCGCCATTTCTTCAGAAAACTTGATTTCTCTGATTCGGTAGATGTCGCCACTAAATCAGTTCTTTTGCCCGGAGATTTCCACAATGATCTAGCTAACCGCATGATTGTGGCGACAGTACGTGAACTTGCCATACCACTAGTGACAAAAAACGAAAAGATACGTGCTTATCCACACGTAAAAACTATTTGGGGAATTTGTGCATTTGGCAATATGGAGGCGGGAAGCTTGCTTTGCCATACTTGATCAACCAGACTAGTCAAAAATAAAACAAAGCTTGTCGCAAGTATTGCTTTTTTAAACATCAGGATTTTTATGCAGATTAATATTTATCAAGCGATAAGCACAATTATCTGGCTTAATTAATGTGGCGTTATCTGGCGAGGAAGTTATCATTGCCAAAGCAGGTAATGCCTGCAGTGAAGCTGGTGCCGTGCGAGCAGAGTATTGGCAACGGTTTTAGGTTTGGTGCAATGCGCGGTGAATTCACAGTGCCAACAGACTTTGATGCACCGCTGCCAGAGGAAGTGCTTGCTTCATTTAAAGGGGGAGCGTCAACGTGAAGTTGCTGCTCGATAAAGTGGCCATAACTAAAACGATGAATTAGGCTCTTTTAAGAACGCTTCTTCTTCTGGGCTTGATTGTCGTCCGAGAATTTTATTGCGGTGTGGATAACGGCCGAATCGTTTGATAATAACTTCATGCTTGGCGGCCCATTCCAATGGCGCTGTCAATCCTGTTTCTTGTTTTAATGCCTCGCATAAACGCATGGATTCTTGCTGACTTTCCAACGTTTCGTCATGTTCAAACGGTAAATAGATAAACATGCGGTGGTAAGGCGTAGGCATAGGGTGATCCCCTCCTTTGCTCACTAATGCGCGTGCAATAGATAGCGCATGGGCATCAGCTGCAAATGCATCGGGCGTGCCGCGATACAAATTACGAGAAAACTGATCTAGCACAATAATCAACGCACAAGCACCGAGTGGCGTTGCAGCCCATGTATCACATTTGCCTGCTACCGCTTCTGTATGTAGCGATAAAAAGCGAGATCGAATCGCTTCATCTACTGCATTGGATTGCTCAAACCACATCATCCGTGCATTGTTATATTCTGATGAAGTGGGCGAACCAAACCAGAAATCTAATACTGCTTGCGCGCGCGGGTCGAGCACGGTATGGGGTGCGTCTGTAAAAGCATCTTGTGTCTCGGTGTTCATAGATCTGCCATATTTTAAAAATGAGCGTAATAAACAATGTTATCGTCTAAGTATGCGGACGTATAGGTTGTATACCCATCCCCTCCTCTCTTTTGAGTATTGAAATCTGCAATCCATTTTGTACCCTGGCCAATACAGCAAACTTTAACCGTATAAACAAACACTTACCATGCCTACTACGCGCTATACGACCTTAATCAGTGCCGCTAATCTTGCAGCGCGCATAGCCAGCAAACCAGATGCCACAATTCTTTTTGATTGCCGCTTTGATCTGGCCAACGACCATGCGGGGCAAGCAGCTTACGACACCCATCATCTGCCTGAAGCACACTATCTACATCTGGCGCATGTGCTTTCTGGACCATGCACGGGCAAAAATGGGCGGCACCCTTTGCCAGATCGTGCAACTTTGGTGCGCCATTTGGCTGCTTGTGGATTGGATAATAGACATCAAGTGATTGCTTATGATGCACAAGGCGGCGTATTTGCCGCGCGACTTTGGTGGTTATTGCGCTGGTTGGGCCATGAAGCCGTTGCAGTACTCGATGGGGGGATGCAAGCCTGGCAAAAAGCAGGCTTTCCACTGTCTAATACACCACCCATAAAAAAAGCAGGTAACTTTAAACCCACCGCTCCACTTACTACTACCGCAGATGTGGCCGTGGTGATGCGCAATATACATACCCAAGAATATAAACTGATTGATGCACGCTCTGCCGATCGTTATAGAGGAGAGAATGAAACACTCGACCCCATCGGTGGTCATATCCCAGGTGCTATCCAGCGTTCTTTTAGGGATAATTTGACAGCAGAGGGTCATATGAAACCAGCAAGCGTTCTACGCGATGAATTCAATGCATTATTAGGTGAAAAAACAGCTCAACAAACTATCTTACAGTGCGGATCAGGCGTTTCTGCTTGCCTACATGCATTAGCAATGGATATAGCGGGTTTGCATGGAGCTGCACTATACCCAGGCTCTTGGAGCGAATGGTGCGCTGATCCAACCCGACCTATTACAACAGGGCCAAATAGCCGATAGGTTCGGATTACGTAAAGTATTCTTTTCCATAAAAACCATAATTTTCTTATTAATACAGCGTATTGTCGTATTGACAGAGTATGCTGGTGCATAAGATAAAGGCAGGGTGGCCGTCCTTTACACGTGTTATCCCTTAGAGCGTGCCTTTAATTTGTAACTAACCTTCCAATCCTTATGCCTTTTTTTCAGCGCAAATCCCCTCCTTCTACTCTTACCCTCTCCTCCTTTCTCTGGCCATTCATACGTACCTATGGATGGACTTTTCTTGCAACCTTGCTATTAGCCATAGCGGTGATGCTGATTGAAACATCACTGTGGCCTTCGCTGCTACGCAAACTGGTCGATGCTATGGTGCAAGCGCAGCCTGGATCGCCTCAAACGTCGTTTATGTCTACTTTAAAGACAGGGCCCTTGTATATTTTTATGGGAATGGCGGGAACGTGGGTGTGTATGGAGCTCATTTACCGTCTATACGGTTTTAGCGACTCCTGGCTCTTTCCGCGTTTTGAAGCGGCTATACGTAAAGCAATGTTGCGCCGCCTGATGGAGCATTCTCATTCTTTTTTTGCAAATCACCCGGCTGGTAGCTTAGCTAATAAAGTCAATGACATGAGCCGAAGCCCAACACGCATCTTTACGATGGTGATAGGCCTATTGATTCCTGTGCTGGTTTCTATTGTGGTGATCTCAGTTATTTTTGCCAACTTACATATTGCTTTTGCTGGGATTTTTCTGGGCTGGTCAATAATACATATCGGCATAGGCTTATATTTTGCGCCACGTTGTAATGCACGTTCTGCCGCCCATGCAGCTAGTCGCAGTGCTTTGCAGGGCCGTATAGTCGATATATTCTCGAATATGGTGGCGGTTCGTATTTTTTCGCGCCAAGCATTTGAATATAAAGAATTTTTGCCCCGCCAAAACCAAGAGCAACAACAACAAACCCAGTCTTTGTTCTATATTGAAAAAATGAAAATCGCCTTGGGCATTGCATCTATGCTATGTATTGGTGTGGGCGAAATGGGCGGCGCACTGTATGCGTGGAGCCTAGGCATTATCTCGCTAGGCGAAGCAGTTTTAATTCTGAATGCAAGCTGGGGCATTACCGGTATGCTGTGGATATTAAGCAGCCAATTACCCGAGCTTTTTAAAGAAATGGGGGTGTGTAATCAAGCACTGTCATTGCTGCGCATCACCCCTGAGATCCAAGATATTCCGCACGCAAAAACCCTTGAAGTTACGCGCGGAGAAATTGTATTTGATCAAGTCGTGTTTGATTACCGCCATTCCACTCAATCCTCGATAGCCCCCCCTATTTCTTCTAAAATAAAGGCAGAAGTCAAAGCAGGTTCACCACTTTTCTATGCTCCTATTGAAGGTACGCATAAAAAAATACCCCCGCAATCTGTATGCTTAAAAGCCGGTGAAAAAGTAGGGCTAGTAGGCGAATCAGGCGGAGGCAAAACCACTTTTGTCCATTTAATTTTGCGATATTACGATCTGCAAGCAGGGCGTATTTTGATCGATGGGCAGGATATACTAAAAGTCACCCAGGCCTCTTTGCGGGAAAACATTAGCTTCATCCCCCAAGACCCCCTCCTCTTCCATAGAAGCGTGCTAGAAAACATTCGCTACGGCTCACCGCAAGCAAGCGATGAAGAAGTGCATGAAGCTGCGCGCTTGGCGCGGTGTGACGGATTTATTAAACATCTCTCAGAGGGCTACTACACCCAAGTAGGAGAGCGTGGCGTAAAACTCTCTGGTGGCCAACGCCAGCGTATTGCTATTGCGCGGGCTTTTCTTAAAAATGCGCCCATCTTAATTTTAGATGAAGCCACCTCGGCCCTAGACTCCCTCACCGAGACAGAAATCCAAGAAAGCCTCTACAGCCTAACCAGACAAAAACAACATTGCACCACTTTAGTGATTGCTCACCGCCTCTCTACGCTACTCGATATGGATCGCATTCTCGTATTTCACCAAGGTGAAATAGTCGAAGACGGATCCCACGAAGCGCTAATAGCAAAAGGCGGCCGATACGCCAAACTATGGGAAATGCAAAGCGGCTCGTAATGGCCAATGAACGGTAGGTTGGTGGTGACGAAGGAACCCCAACATGCGCACCACCGCATCCTAGATGACCTGCCTTAAAAATCAATGGTATATATTAGAGAACGTTGCTCACCACCACCAACCAACCATTCATCGCTTTTTTCTTTCTCTCCTTATGCACTTCATCCTTCAATACCCTGCTCTTCCTGCTTTCGAAAACCAACCCATGCAGCAAGGCAAGGTACAAGCTTTATGCCCCAGCACACCGATCACACGCATCACCCACTCCAAAGCACCTAGCTTCGCATTACGGGTTGAGCGCGTATCTGACGCACAAATTGACACCCTATGGACCTACTGCCGTAGTGAAAAAATAGATGGTGCAGTGCGCCCACCCATGCAATTAAGCGAATTTGGTGTGCTCGCCATGGATATGGATTCCACCCTCATCGATATGGAATGTATCGATGAAATCGCTGCATTCTGCGGAAAAAAAGAAGCGGTAGCCGCATTGACTGAGCAAGCCATGCAAGGAGAAATAAACTTTGACGAAAGCCTTCGCCAGCGCGTAGCCCTATTAAAAGGAGCCGATGCCGACATACTGGAAAAGGTCTGGACCGAGCGCCTACGCTTATCTCCGGGAGCCGAAGATCTACTCGAAGGCGCACGTGCAGCAGGATGGCGCACGCTCTTGGTATCAGGAGGTTTCACTTTTTTTGCAAAGCGCTTACAAACACAGCTAGGCTTGGATGAAGTACGTGCGAATACGCTGGAGATAGTAGAAGGCAAATTAACAGGCAAAGTACTAGGAGACATTGTCAATGCACAAGTCAAAGCCAACACCCTAAAAGCAGTATGCGCACAATGGAATATCCCCACACAACGCGCCATTGCTATTGGAGATGGTGCCAATGACCTGCTAATGATGGCAGAAGCCGGCCTCTCCATCGCCTTTCACGCCAAACCCATAGTGCAAAATACCGCCGATGTAGCGTTAAACACCGTAGGGTTAGAAGGGGTATTGCCACTCTTTACGCCAACCACCAACTAGGAAACACCATGCCCCTATTCACCGTTGGCCTAACCGGTGGCATCGGCAGTGGCAAAACCACCATAGCCAACCGATTTGAAACGCATGGCGTCACCCTAATCGATACCGACATCATTGCCCGGCGCTTAACCGCAGCAGAGGGAGAAGCCATTCCCCCCATCAAAAAATACTTTGGCGACACCTTCATCCTGCCAGACGGCGCCCTAGATCGAAGCAAAATGCGCGCGCATATTTTTAGCGACGAATCAGCCAGACAACAATTAGAGACCATCTTACGCCCACTCATTTTAGCGAGCTGCGACCGAGAAGCCCTCGTAGCGCAAGGCAAATACGTGCTATTCGTCGTCCCTCTACTCGTGGAGTCAGGCAACTGGGATACCCGTGTACAACGCGTATTATTAGCAGACTGCGATGAAGAAACCCAAATTGCCCGCGTAATGCAACGTAGCCAACTCTCACGAGAGCAAGTACAAGCCATCATGGCCCGCCAAACCACCCGTCAAGCCCGTCAAAGCCGCGCACAAGACATCATACTAAACGCCGCCGATACCTCACTAGCACAGCTATACCAACAAGTAGATGCCCTACATGCCTATTACCTAAGCAAAACCTAAGGCGTATCCTCAATTACCCGCGCAATACAAAACAAAAAACCTTCATAATGGAGGCCCACCCTCCTCTTTCCTCTATCTTTTAAGGAAATTTCATGCCTTCTTTCGATATCGTTTCCAAGCCTAATAAAGTCGAAGTCAAAAACGCTGTAGACCAGGCCAACAAAGAAATCAGCACCCGCTTTGATTTTAAAAATTCAGACGCACGCGTTGAAAACTCTGAAAAAGAATCCACCCTCACCCTCTTTGCCGATAACGACTTCCAACTCCAGCAAGTCAAAGAAGTCTTACTACTAAAACTCGCCAAACGCCAAGTAGACATCCGCTTTTTAGACTACCAAACCGTAGAAAAAATAAGCGCAGACAAAAGAAAACAAGTCACCAAACTACAAGAAGGCATCAGCACAGAGCTTGGCAAAAAAATTATTAAATGCATCAAAGACAATAAAATAAAAGTACAAGGCAGCATCCAAGGCGACACCGTACGAGTAACCGGCACAAAACGCGACGACCTACAAGCAGCCATTGCCCTACTAAAAAAAGAAATTACTGAAATGCCCTTGGAATTTGATAATTTCCGCGATTAGAATAAAAAAAAGCAGGTTGGAGCTTGCGCCTTATCCAACCTGCCAACTAAATGTATTACAGTAAATGCGCTAAAGCCTAATACCCTTTACGTGACCCAATACGCTCCTCTTGCTTATGAATCAAGCGAGAAATATTGCGACGATGGCGGTAAACCAGCCATAAGCTCAATAAAACAGTACAAGAAACCAAAGGCCAAGCCTTTGCCCACCCTAAAAAATAAAAAGCATAGATAGGCGCTAACAATGCACTAAGCAGCGCAGCCAAAGAAGAATAACCCAGCAATGCAGCCGCTGCTAACCAAGTAAGCGAAGCACTCAAGCCCAATAAAGGATAAAAAGCCCACAGCACACCTGCTGCCGTAGCCACCCCCTTCCCTCCTTGGAATCGAAAAAATACCGGGAAAAGATGCCCTAAAAACACCGCATACCCCGCCAAAGCCACAGCAAAGAAGCCATACACCTCATCCCAGCCTTTATGCCTTACCCACATAAAAGCCAGAAGCACAGCCAAGGCACCCTTACAAGCATCCCCCAAAAGCGTTAATGCCGCAGCCAACTTATGGCCATTACGCAACACATTCGTTGCCCCTGGATTTTTAGAGCCATACGTACGAGGGTCAGAAAGCCGAAAAACAGAACTCACCACCACAGCAAAAGACACCGAACCCAATACATAAGCAAGCAATACCATCACCAAACAGCTTGACCAATAAGCGTGAGGAGCTGCCGCTATAAAAGCACCTACGGAAGAAAAATAAGACATACTAAGCTCCAAAAAGGTGTGCAACTGCCCATCCCTTCACTACTAAGGGGGGGATGTACTATAGATAAAAAAATTTATAAAAAAATACAGTACTGCAAACCGTATTCTAATGGAATAAAACTAGAAAGTTTTTCAGGGGAAAAGGGTATAACGGCATAGTATAAAAATACCGCCATTCTCCTGTTAGAAATAATTTTTTATTATTTGATAAATAAGGTGAATATCCTAGACAAATTTGCCCAATGATGTAATTCACTACGCATATAGAAATAAAGCCCCCTTTTTCTAATCAAAAACGGATATTTTAGGCCTCTGAATCTCTATTTTCTATTATCTTTAATACGCCTTGCAAACCATATCTCACCGCTTTCCAGCGTACTTTTTGCCTATTACCTGTAAATTGCATAGTTGCACAGCGTATTTGATCACCGTAACTCCAGCCAAAACACACCGTGCCTATAGGCTTACCTTCGCCAGCACCAGTAGGACCAGCAATACCCGTAATAGATAATGCAATATGAGCATGGCTGTTTTGCAATGCACCCTTAGCCATCGCACACGCTACAGGTTCGCTCACTGCACCATACTTTTTAACAAGATCAGGGGGAACGCCCAGCATTTCTGTTTTTGACACAATAGAGTAAGTTACAAACCCTCTGTCAAACCAGTCTCCGCTACCCGGCAACGCCGTAATGCTCGCAGCAACCAACCCCCCTGTGCAAGATTCTGCCGTGCTCAACAACCATTGAGCTGCCCCCAGGCGCTTTCCTAACTGGTTAATAAGAGCAGACAATTCTTTATTTAAATGTGTCACATCCATTACCTTATATATATGCACCTTGGTAGGTTGGTGGTGAGGAACGAACCCCAACATGCATACCGCTGACTTTTACTCTTCGCTTTTTCTTGTTGATGGAGTAGGTTGGCGGTGAGGAACGAACCCCAACATGCGCACCACTAACTTCTAATCTTTATCTAATTAAAAAAAGGAGGAACGATGTCTACATATTACCTAAAGGAAAAATACACACCCTATTCCTTATTAAAATAGACATCGACAAATCATGTCACTTATCGTTGCCGGACGTTTTGATACTTTTGCCAAAGCCCAAGAAGCCGCTCAACACTTATTTGAGCATGGATTTAAAAAAGAAGACGTAACACTTTTCTTCGTTAACCCTCCCGGCCAACACCATCACCTTGCAGGCGGTGGAGATCAAACCGCAGATCCAGACTCAAAATTCATATACAAAGGCGCAAGTATTGGAGCCATGATAGGCGCAATAGTAGGCGCCAGCATCGGCACCACGCTCTGTGCAGTATTCAAACTCCCTTTACTAATCACCGTCATCTCTTCAGCGGTAGGCGCCTATATTGGCTCATTAATAGGCGCGATGAATGAAGCCCAAAACCCTAAACCAGGACTAAGCTCCACAAAAATGCACCAATCCGGAGTACTACTTGCCATTCACGTCACAACAAAAAATCAAGCAGACGCCACCAGCGTACTACGCAAAACCGATGCAAAAGACATCGAACGCGCACACGGACACTGGGAACAAGGCAGCTGGAGCGATTTCGACCCCTTACAAAAACCTTCACTACTTAAAAAAAAGTAATCAATATTACAGGAGGGCTAAAGCACCTTCCACAGCATATAAAAAAATCACCGCCAATCTGCAAAGCACGGTAGGTTGGCGGTGACGAAGGAACCCCCACATGCATACCATATACATTTAATATTTATAATAAAAACCACAAATAATAGTTACCATGGTAAACCGTATTATAAATTACTCGCTTAATTTTAATGCTTTGGCAGCATTTAGCCTCACTTGCTCATCATTATCCTGTAAAGCCTGACGTAAGATGGCAAGAATATTTTCTTTTTTCGATAGCCTGTATTGCTTGCCTAATCCAAAGATGGCATTTTCTCTATTGAGAGCACTATATTCTCCGCTTGCATTCTCGAATGCATCCAGCAATATTTGAATACCATCGTCAGACAGCGTAGTATATTTGCTTAAATCGATAGCCGCCCTCAACCTCACTTTCTTATTATCATCCTGCAAAGCCTGATGTAAGGCGGCAAAAATACTTTCTTTTTTAGATAGCTCATATTGCTGGCCTAACCCAAAAGTGGCATAGAGTCTATCAATTGCATCATATTCTCCATTTACATTCTCTGATACATCCAGCAATATTTGAATACCCTCGTCAGACAGCATAATATGTTCGCTTAAATTGACAGCTGCGTCCAGCCTCACCTGCTCATTCTCATCCTGCAAAGCCTGATGTAAAACGGTAAGGACACTTTCTTTTTTTGATAACTCATATTGCTTGCCTAATCCACGGATAGCATTTCCTCTATCGAGAGCACTATATGTTCCGCTTGCATTTTCAAATGCATCCAGCAATATTTGAATACCCTCGTCAGACAGCATAATATGTTCGCTTAATTTGGCAGCCGCTTCCAGCCTCATATGCTCATTCTCATCCTGCAAAGCATTATTTAAGATAGCAAGAATATTTTCTTTTTTCGATAGCCCATATTGCTTATCTAATTCACAGATAGCATTTTTTCTATCGAGAGCACTATATTTTCCGCTTGCATTTTCAAATGCATCCAGTAATATTTGAATACCATCGTCAGATAGCGTAATATATTCGCTTAAACTAATAGCCGCCCTCAGCCTCACTTGCTCATTATCATCCTGCAAAGCCTGATGTAAAACAGCAAGGATACTTTCTTTTTTGGATAGCCCGTACTGATTGCCTAATCCACAGATAGCATCTTTTCTATAGAGAGCACTATATTCTCCACTTGCATTCTCAAATGCATCCAGCAATATTTGAATACCCTCGTCAGATAGTTTAATATAGACGCTTAAATTGATAGCCGCCATCAGCCTCACTTGCTCACTATCATCCTGCAAGGCCTGATGTAAGACAGCAAGGATATTTGCTTTTTTCGATAGCCCGTATTGATTGCCTAATCCCAAGGTAGCATTGATTCTATTAACAGCGCTATATTCTCCGCTTATATTCTCGAATGCATCCAGCAATATTTGAATACCCTCGTCAGGCAGCGTAATATATTCGCTTAAACTGATAGCCGCAATTAGCCTCACTTGCTTATTATCATCCTGCAAAGCCTGATATAAGACGGCAAGGATATTTGCTTTTTTCGATAGCCCGTATTGATTGTCTAATCCCAAGGTAGCATGGATTCTATTAACAGCGCTATATTCTCCGCTTGCATTCTCAAATGCATGCAACAATATTTCAATACCCTCGTCAGATAGCGTAATATATTCGCTTAAACTGATAGCCGCCCTCAGCCTCACTTGCTCATTATCATCCTGCAAGGCCTGATGTAAGGCAGCAAGGATATTTGCTTTTTTCGATAGCCCATATTGATTGCCTAATCCCAAGGTAGCATTGATTCTATTAACAGCGCTATACTCTCCGCTTATATTCTCGAATGCATCCAGCAAGATTTCAACACCATAGTCGGGCAGTATTATATGTTTATGTAGTGCCAAAGCAGCATTAAGCCTAACCTGCGCATCATTATCCTGTAAAGCTTCTATAAAATTTGGGATAATTTTTTCTGGCAATGTTTCTACCAAAAAAAAATTCGATATAATTTCTGATCGAATTTTTGAATCTTTATGCTGCAATGTTGCGGTCAATGCATTATAGAATATGGCACTTTCTTTATCTAGAATTGTAGTTTTTCTCTTTAAAGAGATAGCCTCTTTAATAACTACTCCATACTCCACATTAAGTCGCTCTAAACCTGTTCTTGCACTCTCAGCTTCTTCTGATTCAAATGTAACATATTCTCCTTCTATATCGGCAGTCACTGTTTTTTTTAGTGATTTTGCAGTTTCTATTACATTTTTTATTGTAATCTTTGTATCACTCTGTGCTATTGCTTTGAATTTTTTTTCGGCTATTATTTCTTCTTGTTGTGAATTTAATACATTTGTAAATTTTGTTCCGACTTCTTTAGTTTGAGAGCGGTAAACGTGAAGTCTTTCTGAAAAAGATGAAAATGAGCCGATAGTATTCATATGCTTCTCCTGTTGTATGTAATAGATATTGAAAATATAGTGATATATGTCCATAAAATGCAAAAAATAAACATATTAATACAGATATGCTTGTAGGTTGGTGCTGAGTGAAGAACCACAGCATGCAAACCACTTGCCTTTAATTATCGCTTTTGACATATTTAAGCTGGTTCTAAAAAGATAGAGATATTTATAAATCAATTAAAAGAATTAAATATTCATCATTATTCTTACTAGCAGTGTGCTGATCTCTGCTTGTATAAAAATCTTCCAAATTATGGGCTTATGCTCTGCTTAATTGCTTCTATATCATATTGCTTGGCATCCAAAATGGGTGGCTACTGCTGCTATCATAGGCACTGTCAACATGGGCATTAGCATACGGTTCACTGCCTATTTCCTTTTTATTTTCTCCTGTTGATCTATTTTTAGGTGTATATGGAGAATTTCTTTGTTTATAGTTATATAAATTTTCATTTTGTTTTTGTGATTCATTATCCGATGAATCCTCTGCATCCAATTCTGCAAAATGAGGGGTATTAATTTGAGGAGGTATATAACTTTTATGGACAAATTGCATTGCTACATCATTACTAATATCTGTGCCACTTTCTTCATCTGCACTATATTGAAGTATCCCCAATCCTATAAGCGGATTGGTTTGTGTTGCATTTGAATGATTTGGATTAGGTGTATTTCGGCTATTATTTTTCGTTTTTATTACTTCACTTAGAGCGGCGCCATGTTGAGAGTTAGTGCTTTTAACATCGGCGGATACCGATGTAGATATTTTTTTATACTTAGCCGTATTGCTATGCGCAAGATTTTTAGAGGATCGGCCAAATACGCTAGCAGGTATACTCCCTATCACAACCGGCCTTTTATCAAAAGCATGTGGGGCTTTAATATTTAAAATAGCGCTTTGGCCAGAATGAGAAGTAACGGCCTTTGAATTTACTTGAGAAACATTAGGGGCTGCAATAGAAGAAGACGTAAGTGGTATGTCTGGTTTTTTAAAATAAAAAGGCGGTTTAGGCTGTAATGTATGGCCAGTTTCTAATAGGCTTTTAGCATTTTTTTTATAAAAAATAGTAGCAAAAAGTTGAAAAAATCGGCTAATACGCGCGCCTATATTTTTTATAAAGTCATGCATCATACCAATATAGTTTTTTCTCTTATTTTTACGTTTAATTAGCCTTTGCAGATTGTGCGCTATTTCTATTGGAGCTTCTGTGGAAGACAAATCAGATGTATGTATTGGGTCACTGCGATATGCTATGGTGTGAAGTGCTTTTCGTGAGGGAGAGGAGCTGCTAGCTGCTCGGCCTATGCTTTGTGTAGCACTACTATTCAATCTATTTGCCGCAAGCATGGCAGCAAATTTTGCGGACTGCTGCATAGATCCTGCCGTTACACTACCAAAAAGGCCATCTTCCTTATAGGTATGACGGGCTATGTCCCTTATATCGGATACCATTTGCAGCGGCCCATATAAGACAGGGGAGGATGCTATGTGCGGTTGAATGTTTTCTTTTTGCTCTGAAATCGCGCGGTCCGCCCTCTTTTCACCGTGGATCTCTAATTTTTTCCATTGCTCATCTTTTTCTTGGAGTGCTTTTACGAAGTCATTATATTTTTCATAGAGGGGGGCTATTTTTTCTAACAATATTATTTCTATATTTTGTGGAGTATTATTTTTAGCAGTTTGATTGCTTGCATTACCATCCGTGGTGTAACTAGAATAGTAATTTTTATCTGATGAGGCAATTGATGGAATCATTACTTCAGCAAAATAAGTATAAAATTTTGAAATAAATAAAAATAACCCTATTCTCTCCATAGCGCTCAATAAATCACTATGTTGCCATTTTAATTGCATCCAATGATTGGGTTTATTTAAATCTAACGCATCTACTTCTATAGCTTGTATTTTTTGCGTATATATTTCTATATCTTTAAGCAGTGTTTTTATTTCTATCTCTATATTTTCTGCTAGTGCAATATTCCCATTTTCATTTTTAAAAATATGCTCTTCTATTCTACTGCGAATAGCATGATCAATATTAGCAATGTCAAATTCAGGCCCAATATTATCAAAAAAGGCTTTAATTTTAGTATGGTTCGCTGTTAAATCTAAGTCCTGAGATCGTGCTGGGGCACGACTACTATACAAAACAGGCTTGTCTCCTTTTGCCTGTTTGTAGGCTAATTTAAGCCCTTCAAACCAATTAGATAGCTTCTTCTTCCGTATCGCTTACTTTGCTGCGGAGCGTAATGCCAGCGAGCAGCTGCAAAGTAAGCTGTTCTACTAAACTTTTCTGTTCCAAGCTCTTGAAATAAGAATCTATGTTCTGTAAAGCACAAAAATCTGAGCTAGCCAGATTGCCTCTTTGCACGGAAAAAGTCGGTAAAGTTTGAGCAATAGAAACGCAAGGGTTCATGGAAGAGGCATGTGTGTTTGAAGACATGAAAATCCTTTCGAGGATATAGATAGCTTACACTCATAACATAGTCAACATATTTCCTCTCAGCATATATTATTATATCCCCTCTACAACAGTTTTCTTATAGCAGTGTGACTAAGAGCTTTTCCTATTTCCTCTATATCTTTCTTAATTTCTTTTATATCCTCACTTATTAATATTTTATTTTCTATTATTTTTCTTTCATCTTCTTTTATTTTTTCTATAAATTCTTCTAATTCCTTATCTAGTTCATTAACTAGCACTTCGAACTTTTCTTCCGCAGCTTTAAAATACTCTTTTTCTTCATAAATTGCAATATTTTCATCTTTTAATTCTTTAATTCTCGCTTTGTATTTATTTATAATTTTTTTAAGTAATTTAATCTCATTATCTTTTTCATAGATTAGCTTGATTTTATTCTGCTCTATATCCAATAAATTAGCATTTTCAATCTCTACAATTTCTTTCTCTTCTTTAAGAGTTACATTCTCTACTTTCAGTTTTTTTACACTTGCTTCAAGTTCTTTTATTTTTGCTTCTGAATTATTAGAACTAGGTTTTCCGGAAGTAAATATTGGCATCTGACCAATGGAGGTAGATTTATTTTCTTCAGAGTCTACTATAGGAATACTAGACGTTGGCACGAATGCACTACCTTCTATAGATAAAAATGATTTTGAAGATACCGATCCTGAAACCATACTATCTATACTACGCTCTATATCAATCCAACTACCTCTTCTACTCCCTATTTCGCTTTTTGTAATAGATGAAGAAGAATTCGATATTTCTTCTTCTTTTTCTATGTTTAAAATACTTTCACAAGGCGGTAATATTGGAGGTATTTTACTGAATGATAATTTCGGTATATTATTTTTTTTTGCTGAGTAATTATTAGATTTCGCACGTGTTTCTATTATATTTTCCGGAACAGTAAATTGTCGGCTACTACTGCTATCATAGGCACTATCAAAATTTGTATTGATATCTTTTTTAATGCATATTGCTGCATAATTTCCGCTAGAACTATTATTGCGCTTCTGGCCCTCTGAATAATCCTCTTTTTTTGAATTTTCCATCAAATTTATATTGAGGTTGTTCGATAAAACTTCTACTTCCATCATTATATTTTTATTTTCTTTTTTCCCTTTTTCAGCTGACAGTTTTTTAGGCATAAGAGAAGAATTTTTTTGTTTATAACTAAATAAAATTTCATTTTTCAATGCATTATCAGATGAATACTCGGCATCATATTCTGAAAAATTTGATGTATTACTTTTATGAGGCAGATCAATCTCTTTGCCGCTTTCTTCATCTTTGCTATATTGCAGCCCCAATCCTATAGGCTGGTCGGCTTGCATGGAATTTGAATTATTTATATTAGATGTACTTTTGCTATTATTACCTCTAGCCTCTATTAGCCCACTTACAGTGTTGCTACGGTGAGAGATATAACTTTCAGTATCGGCAATTTTTTCTAATTCATGTTTTTTTAATTTTTCATTTAACTCTAAAATTTTATTTTCATATTCTTCTAGCTTGGCATACAGTTCTTCCAGTTCATTATCTAATTCTAAAATATAATTATTATTATCTTTTTCAACCTGCTTAAATTCCGATAATGATTGTTTGTATTGTTTATCAACCAATTCTAAATTTTCATGCACCCCATAAAAATCTTTTTTTAGTATTTTATTTTTTTCATTTAAGTTGCTAATATATTTATTTTTTTCATCTATGATATTTTTTGTATAGCATGCCATAGCATAAAGAATATACTCTAAACGCTCCAATCGCTCTAGTTCAGGCGTTTTTTCAGTTAGTCCTATTTGTGCTTCTACTCTCACGGCGTATTTTTTTATAGAGCTCCATTTTTCGGTAGGAGGACTCCATATTCGAGGCTCACCATCTTCCTCCCATTTAACCAGATCATTAATTTGGTTTGGCAGCATTGGCGATAGGTTACTGCTTACTTCTCCACTTTTTTTTTGCTCTAATAATGTCATCTGTTTTAGAGCAGAAGGATTTATACTACTGCTATGCACTTATTTCTCCTATTCATATATAAAATAGTGTTTGCTTGCGGCGTAATTTTTATTAAATTATCATTTTTCTTGTAATTTTAGTTCGAAATTTTTTTGTATATTTTCTCGAACTTTCTTTCTTGCTTGAGCTACTTTTATACGTGCGTCAAGAGTATTTTTAGAATTTTTAATAGAAGCTTTAGCTTCTTCATGAGTTTCATTATTACGGGATTTCTTACTATTAGCATCTATCGGATCCACTCCCCCTAGCATCGCTATTTGCTGATTTAAATCTGACTCTAACTCTGGCGAGTTTTCATTTTCATCTGAAGAATTTTGTAATGTAAGCTTATCTTGTATCACAAGCTCTTTAGCTTCTGTTCGAAGACTATGTGGCAAATTAAATTTTTTTTCGATTGGGGATTCAGGATTTGAAACAGAAACTGGAGGGGGTTGTGGTAAATAGCGATTTTTATCCATGACTTTTTTCCCATTTTCTGGAAAACCAGATGCATTCTCTGATTGTTCTAATGGTTTAGAAACACGACTGCCATCATCTATTTTTGCAGCCCTTGCACCATTATTTATAGATCTAGACATAGTAAGCGGATTGTAGGCTTCCGAGGATTTATGAAAAAGATATATAGTTTCTTTTTTTGGGGCGTCTTGGATAATACGTGTTACTTTTTCTGTAACTTTATCGTGAATTGGTATTTCATTAGTAGAGAAACTATTCATACCCCCATTACCTCCTGCAACCTTATCCCTTGGCGCAATATCTGTTTTAGAAGTAAAGACTGGTAGTCCAATATGTTGCATATATTTAATTTCTCGTGCAGCAGCCTGAGCATTTTCTGGTTTAGCAGCAGTCTTTTTCACATGCAGCGCAATAATTTCTTTGAGCTGTTTTACTTCATCGGCATGTTGATTCTGAATATTGGCTTGCTTAGCTTCCAATTTTTGCAAGGCTTGTTGAGCATTTAGTACTTCCTGTTCTTCCTCTTCTTTCTGCGCAATAGCTATTCTTAACGCATCAGCTGCCTGGAGTTGTTGCGCTTTTGCCTGCTCAGTCATTACTGCAAGCTGTTCTTTAAGTTGTTCTATTTCATCAGCAAGCTGATTTTTAGAAATTTGTGCTTCCTCTTCTTTCTGCGCAATAGCTATTTTTAATGCATCAGCTGACTGGAATTGTTGCGCTTTTGCCTGCTCGATCTCTTTTTTAAGCTGTTTTACTTCATTGGTAAGTTGATCCTGAATATTGGTTTGCTGATATTTTAGTGTATGTTTTTCATAGTCGCTATTATAACCGCTGTCAGTTATCGTACGTTTTCTATTTTCTTTTGATTTTTCTGGTTTTTTATTGATGTCTATTGTATTTTGACTATATTTATTTTCTCTTTCTGCAATAAATTTATCTAATAAAGAAGAATTCTTTTCTAAATGAACGAAATCATTCTCAGATAATATGCTAGATCGGCGGCTGCTTGATGAATAATCAATTATAGATTGACTACTAATAGAATGCGGCACACTAATATTTGATCCCTGCAAATTAGTTGCTTCTTTTGCATCAGAGAGCGCTGTATAGTTATTTTCTCGATAGGTGTTTTCAGCATTATTTTTATTTGATACAGCTGCAAGCTTATTAGTAAGCTCTCTACTCCCTACAAGCAGACTGGCAATATCGCCTGCGCCGCTAAGTGGTTGCTCGTCTAGATTTTGCTGATTGGTGGTTATAGGGGTCGTAGTATGTGACCTAGATACAGGTGAGAAATCTATGCGCTCGCTACCATCTTTGTATGAAGGCGTAGGCATGGATTTGAAATAGTCGCTGCTGCTTGCTGCAGGCTTACTCTGGGTAGAGCTGGTTGGGGAGTGGCCTGAAATAAAGTGCGATACATCTTTAATCGACTCTACAAAAGGCTCTGCCTTTACACTACCAAAGGGGCCTTCTTCCTTATTAATTGCTGCAAGTAAAGAAGGAGACGGAGAAGATGGTATGGTTTGTTGTTCTATTTCTTTTTGCGCTAAAGGCGCACGGTCTGGTGTTTTTCCGCGTCGGATTTCTTCTCGTTTTCTCCATTGTTCGTCTTTTTCTTTTAGTACTTTTGCAAATTCATCATATTTTATATAGAGTTCCACCATTTTTTCTGATAGTGCTATTTTTATGTCTGGTGTTGTGGCGTTTTGAATGGAGCGGTTGCTTTCATTTTTATTCGCGGAGTGATTAGAAGTTCGATTTTCTCCTCTTGAGACAAGAACTGGAATGATTGCGCCTGTAGAGTGTGTATAAAATATGGCGACGAAGAGAAATAGCCCCACTTTGGCCATAATCTCTACTAAATTACTATGGTGTGCTTCTAGCTGTGCGCGATGCTCGGGGTTATTTAGGTTTAGCTTGTCTACATTTATTTCATTTATTTTTTGTGTAGAGGTTTCTATATTTTTTAGCAGCTCTTCTATTTGTTCTTTTACGTTGTCTGCTAGTACGATATTCCCATTTTCATTTTCATTTTTGAAAATTTTCTCTTCTATCGCGCTTCGGATAGTGTGGTCGATATCGGTAATGTCGGATCCGGGCCCTATATCTTTAAAGCAGGTTTTGATTTTTTTATGGTGCTCAGTTATGTCTGCGACATCTGGGTAAGATGGGGCGTCGTTGCCATATAGAATAGGGTTGCGTGTTTTTATTTGTTTGTATGCCCATTTAATGTCTTCCAGCCAGGTAGACTCTTCTTTTGTTTTACTGACTTTACTGTGGAGTGTAAGGCCGGTTAAAAGCTGGAGTGTGAGCTGCTCTACTGGGTTTTTATCTTTTAGGCTTTGCAAGTAGCCATCTATTCCCTCGTGTTGCGCATCAACTCGACTACTTTTTTGGGATGGCGCAGGCGAAACCGGGGCGTTGGGCGAATAGAGATTATTGGGAGAACCAGGAATTATTGCAGTTGCTGACATGAGAATCCTCGCGAAAATAAGATCGCTCGCACTATTAGCAATATGGGCTACCGTATATATAGGTAATGCACCGTATACTTAGTGATATTTCAGATAAATCTGCTCTTAATAAGAGACAAAATTTTGGTAAAAAAGTGCTTCACCAAGGGTGGATATGGCTACTTTTTTATATGGAAATCTATGTGTGCTGGGCTTTGCAGGCGTTTTAGTTGTTAAGCTATAGATTGGTCAGGTATCTGCTACAAAAAGGTGCATACCTTTCACTAAATGGCGAGATTCACCTATCCGGAATAAACCGCATATTTGTGATTTTTTTAAGATAAATCTTGTTTTTTTACTGGTTTTTTTAAGGGGTAGTGGTATGCGTGTTGGGGTTCCTTCGTCACCCCAACCTACCGTTCTTTATTGCAAAAAGAGTAATTTTATTCGCAGATTTGTGAAGAACGGTAGGTTGGTGGTGAGGCACGAACCCCAACATGCGGACCACGGACTTTTAATTTTTTGGTTTTGATGGCTTGGATGCAGGCCATCGAGGGGGCGGTGGTATGCGTGTTGGGGTTCCTTCGTCACCCCAACCTACCGTTCTTTAAAGGTTTTTTTGGGGAGAATGTGTATGCTCCTCTTTTTTTAGCCTCTTGGATGGTGGGTTTTATGTAGGGTTTTTAGGCGTTCTTTGGCTATGTGGGTGTAGATTTGGGTGGTGGAGATGTCTGCGTGGCCTAATAAGAGTTGAATGACGCGTAGGTCTGCTCCATGGTTGAGTAGGTGTGTTGCAAAGGCATGGCGTAGGGTGTGGGGGGAGAGGGGTGCTTGGATGTCTGCTATACGAGTGTAGCGTTTGATTAGGCCCCAGAATTGCTGGCGTGTCATGCCCGCTGCGCGGGTGGTAACAAAAAAAGCATTGGCTGCGCGTGCTCCTAGTAATGCAGGCCGCGCAGTTTGAAGGTAGCGTAGTAGCCATTCGCGCGCTTCTTCGCCAAAGGGCACGATGCGCTCTTTTGATCCTTTTCCTATTACGCGCACTACTCCTTCGTTTAAGCCAATGTCTACGGTTTTGAGGGTGGTGAGTTCCGATACTCTTAGGCCGCTGGCGTACATGAGTTCGAGCATGGTTTTATCTCTGACTCCTAATGCGGTGTCTATGTCCGGTGCTGCTAATAATGCTTCTACTTGCTTTTCCGATAGGGTGCCGGGAAAACGAGGGGGTTGCTTGGCTGCTTCTATATGGAGAGTAGGATCGGCATGGATGTGGTTTTCTCGTAGGCTCCAGGCGAAGAATTTTCTAAATACGGATAAACGGCGATTGGCTGAGCTTGCTTTGCTTTGTGCGCGGTCTATGTTGTATTGGCGTAGCTGTGCTTCGGTTGCAGCTTCTAGATCGGTGTTAGGCGCTTGGGTTGCTAGCCATTGTGCGAAGAGGGATAAGTCGAGCCGGTAGGCTTGTAGGGTATTGAGAGAGGCGTTTTGTTCTAGCCATAGCGCATCGCAAAAGGCATCGATGGCGGCTGCGCTTTTTATAGGCAGCGCGGGTTTGGATAGGTTTGGTGGCCTGCCCATTTTAGGGTTGGGTGGTGTGGAATGAGGGGCTTTTTTTTCGGCCATAAGATTAGAGGTAGCGGATCCGTTATTATTGTTCAAAATGTGATTAAAGTTATTGTTTCCTTTTTATTTCTATCTTACTTGTTTTTATATGAACGCTAAAAAACGTCGGCTTTTCTTTGAAATTTTGCAGCGTTTGGACCCCGCTCCTAAAACTGAGCTTATTTATAACAGTACCTTTGAGTTATTGATAGCTGTTGTGCTCTCTGCTCAGGCTACAGATAAATCGGTGAACCTTGCCACGCGCAAGCTTTTTGCTCGGGCAAGTACGCCGCAGGCAATGCTTGATCTTGGAGAGGAAGGTGTTTCTGAGGGTATTAAAACGATTGGTTTGTATCGCAATAAGACTAAGTTTGTGTTGGGTTTGTGTCAGCAGTTGTTAGATCGCCATGGGGGAGAGGTTCCTAGCGATCGCGCGGCGTTGGAGGCTTTGCCTGGTGTGGGGCGTAAGACGGCTAATGTGGTGCTTAATACTGCATTTGGTCAGCCAACTATTGCGGTGGATACGCATATTTTTCGGGTGTCTAATCGAACGGGTTTGGCACCGGGTAAAAATGTGGTGGAGGTAGAGCGGGCGCTGGAAAAAAATATTCCCGTAGAGTTTTTGCAAGATGCCCATCATTGGTTGGTATTGCATGGGCGTTATATTTGCCAGGCGCGTACGCCAAAGTGTTGGGAGTGCCCCGTGGAGCCGCTGTGTGAATATAAGCAAAAGGTACGCACTCCTACGGGGAAAAGTGCGTCGCAGAAGGGAATAAAGTTAAATCTTGCTGCGTGGGGTGGGTAGGTTGGTGGTGAAGCGCGAACCCCAACGTGCACACCACCTGACTTTTAATCATCGCTTTTGCGCTTTTGGCGTATCTGCAGGTTTCGAAAAGGCAGGCGGTCATTATGCAAACCACCGGTTTTTAATCTTTGCTTATTGGTAATTATTAAGCAGGGGTTAAAGAAGCCTATGGCCTGCATGTTGGGGAACGTTGCTCACCACCAACCTACGCCTATCGCGAAAGTATGAGGGTTAAAGATCGGTGGTTGAGGTTCTTTTTTGACTTCAATATAACGTATTACGGATTGGTTTTTACTTGGCCGGGTAGCGATTCTAAGTAGGCTGCCATGTCTTTTAAATCTGCGTCAGATAGGCTTTGTAGCTGGGCTTTCATTACTTCATGGTCGCGGCCAGTTAGGGTTGTTTTACCTTGTTGATAGTCGCGCATAGCGTAGTACAAGTAGTCTGCGTATTGACCTGCGAGTTTGGGGTAGTCTGAGCTGATGGGCTGATTGAAATCTGCGCCATGGCAGGATGCGCAATTATTGCGCTCAATGAGGGCGCGACCTTGCGTTATATCTGCTGCTTGGGCGCAGGAAAATGGTGCGAGCGCGGCGCAGTGTAAGGCAAAGAGGCTAAGCAATGTACCCGTTGCTTTTGACATAGAGCGTATGCGCGCTGGGAAGATCTTCATGAGTCGTACGCGAGAATAAGATTTGATGAAAAGTTACCCCAATCTACGAGGCTTTGAGCAATTTTTAGGGGCGCTTTTTTTGTATTGGGGCAGCGGTATTCGCAGAGCTTTCTCCTGCGTAATAGGCCGCGATTTCTACGATATCTTGCTCACTTAAAGAGGCTACTACGGCTTGCATAGTCGGCATTTTTCGTTGCCCATTTTTGTATTGTCGCAATGCGGTTTCGATGTATTGCGCATTTTGCCCTGCTAGCGCAGGTACGCGATAGATGTGCGGGAAAGCAATGCGGTAATTGGCAATGCCGTGGCATCCCATGCATACAGCGACTTTATCAGGCATGGCGTGTGTTTGTGTAACAGGCGCAGGACGTGCCTCAGCCGCCACAGCAAAGTGGGGAGCCATGACTAGCCATGCGGCTAGTTTGATCCATTTATTCATGGTTACTTTATCGACAAGATTAAAAGTAGTGGATTTTAAAATATTTTGGCAGTCTATTCGCGCTTTATTGCAAAAGGAATGATTTTATTTGCAGATTTGCAAAGAATGGTAGGTTGGTGGTGAGGCACGAACCCCAACATGCGCACCACCGACTTTTAATTTTTGGTTTTGATAGCTTGGATGCAGGTCATCGAAGGGGCAGTGGTATGCGTGTTGGGGTTCCTTCGTCACCCCAACCTACCGTGCTTTATTGCAAAAAGAGTAATTTTATTCGCAGATTTGCGAAGAATGGTGGGTTGGTGATGAGGTATGAACCCCAACATGCGGACCACGGACTTTTAATTTTTTGGTTTTGATGACTTGGATGCAGGTCATCGAGGGGGCGATGGTGTACGTGTTGGGGTTCGTGCCTCACCACCAACCTACGTTTTATTGCGGTGGAAGGTGGAGTATGGCCATTCTGAGGGGTGTTTTACGTAGCCGTGTTTTACTGGGTTGAAGTGGCAATAGTTTACGTGGTGTGCGTAGTCTTCTTCATCTTGGATTAGGTGTTCCCAATAACGTCGTTGCCAGATTCCTCTCTCGCCTTTGATTGTGCGGCTCTGGCTGCGCAGCTCATCTTTTGGAAGGTAGCGGGAAAATCCTGCTTTGATTAATGCCCACCGTGTGGAGTAATTTCTATCGCCTTCAGGTAGCGTCCATATTGCGTGTAGATGATCGGGTAAGATCACTAAGGCATCGATATGAAATGGATGTCTTGCTTTTACTTTTTGTATTGCTGTTTTCAGTAGAGCGATGTGATCCACCAACAAAGTGCGTGCCCGCTCAGCCAAATTAACCGTAAAGAAATATACGCCTCCCGCGGTATGCGCCCGTCGATAGTACATGCGTATCTCCTGTTGTAGGTTGGCGGTGAGGTACGAACCCCAACATGCGCACCAGTATCCTTTTAAAACCTGCATATAGATCGCTAAAAGCGATGATTACAAGCTGGTGATGCGCATGTTGGGGTTCATACCTCAACACCAACCTACCCTCAGGTTTATGATTTATTGCCAGCTAACCTATTAATTTCGGCATTCTGGAGGTGAAAAGTTTGCTGGTAGGGTGGCAGCTACGCTAGGTTGTGGGCCTGGGCCGGGTTCTGGTAGGGCGGATTGTTTTTTGCCTGCGCTAAAGCATTCCCAGGTTACTGAGCCTAGTTGTACTACTTCTGGCTTGATAGAGGTGCGTCCGGTTGGGTTGGCAGGGTCGTCTACTGTAGAGGGTACTAGTACTATGGTATCTGCACCTGGGGGAGCTACGTGGGGGGTGTAGGTGATGGTGATTTCACCTGTTTTTGGAAGAATATGGATGGCTTTTACATTGCGTGTAGCAGGTGGAACATCGTAGCCACTGTTTAGAGGAGCGCCGCTAGCTACATTTTCCGCAACGGCGAGTCGCGCAGAGGCGGCTAAGACCAAGCCCTCCCCTACCCGGCTACGCGCCAAATAGTTTTGATAAGCGGGTATGGCGTAGGCAGCAATCACGCCGATGATAGCGAGCACGATCATGAGCTCAATAAGAGTAAAGCCTCTTTCGCGTTGGCGGTGGAGGTGTGTTTTTATATTTTTTTGCATTTCTTGCCTTGAGCCCAGTTAGTTCTATGATGGTAGCGGCCGGCTCATTATTTTTCAGACGACTTTGAGCAGGTTTTTAAGAGCATACCTTTGTTTGGGCTCTACTGCCAAGTCTGGCATCTGGCGAGTTTGTATGCGCTAGCCCTCTTTTTATACAACAAGAGGGCTTTATTTATATACTCAGGTCGCACGCTTTTTGCATACAGCGATAGCAGCCAAAACAAATACCGCTCCTGCTCCTTGTATCACGTGCTCCCACAAAGCAGGGGTGAGTGTGCCAAAGCGTTGGATGAAGGGGTCTTTGATGATGAGGCCTAGTGATATCCATCCTAATAGGGCTGCACCTACTCCAATTAGCCAAGGGAAGCGTTGTAAGGCGCGTAATACGCCTTGGCTGGCAAAAACTATGATGGGCAGGCTTAGTAATAAACCAAAAGCTATTAGGAAGAAACGCTGGTCTGGGGGAGCCATATTGGCGATTCCAGCCAGGCCTAGTGCGTTATCGATGCTCATTAGCGCGTCTGCTACGATAATAAGGCGTATGGCATCCCATAGTTTTTTACTGGGGGATGCGTCTGGTGGGCTTTGTTTATGCTGATGGGCTGCTTTTTCTTTTTCATGTTCGCTTTTTCCTACACCGAGGCGCACGGCTATCACTAGCAGTAGCAGCCCCCCTACTAGAGAGAGTAAGGGTACTTGTAAAAGAAAGCTTGCGATACCAACAAAGAGAAAGCGCAGAACCAGCGCGCCTACGGTACCCCATAGGATGCCTAAACGTCGTTGGGCTGCAGGCAGATCTTTACAGGCTAACCCGATGAGGATGGCGTTATCGGCCCCGAGTAAAAGGTCAATGCCTATTATTTGGATAATAGCGCCGCCATGAAGGGAGGCTAACCACTCTAGCATGATGTTTCTTCTGTTGTTGATGAGGGGGAAATAGCGGAAAAAATCTTGGAGCCCATCTGGCGCTTTGCGAAGCGTTTGGTCCGTATTGTACGATCTGTATGGAGGATACGATTGGAAGAGGTAGGGAAGGGATAGGTAAATTCTAAGAGCGCGTGTGTATATTCCCTAAAATAGAATAATGTACGTTGATTTGAAATCAACGGAGAATAGAAATGTAGGTTGGTGGTGACGAAGGAACCCCAACATGCAGACCACCGACTTTTAATCTTTGCTTTTGCCAGTTTTTAAGCTGGTTTTCAAGGAGTCGATGGTTTGCATGTTGGGGTTCCTTCGTCACCGCCAACCTACGAGCTATTATGAAGTTAAAGCTGCTTTTAGCAATGTCCCGATTTCAGAGGGATTTTTAGTGACGGTAAAGCCACATTCTTGCATGACTTTTAGCTTTTCATCGGCTGTACCTTTACCACCAGAGATGATGGCGCCTGCATGGCCCATGCGTTTTCCGGGAGGAGCAGTTACACCGGCAATAAAGCCTACTACCGGTTTTTTCATATTGTCCTTAGCCCATTTTGCAGCGGTTTCTTCGTCGTCTCCACCGATTTCTCCAATGAATACGACTGCGTCGGTATCAGGATCATCGTTGAAAAGCTTGAGTACATCGATATGCTTTAAGCCGTTTACAGGGTCACCACCAATGCCGATTGCACAGGATTGTCCGAGCCCTAAAGCAGAGAGTTGTCCTACTGCTTCATAGGTCAGGGTTCCGGAGCGCGATACGACGCCAATACGTCCAGGACGGTGGATATGGCCTGGCATGATGCCGATTTTTACGCCGTCTTCACCTGGGTAAATAATACCTGGGCAGTTGGGTCCGAGTAAGCGGGTTTTGGTTTTTGCTGTTTGCATTTTGTGCTTGAGCTCAATCATGTCGCGCACAGGAATGCCTTCAGTAATACAAACAACCAAATCTAATTCCGCTTCTACTGCTTCCCAAATAGCTGCTGCTGCGCCTGCGGGTGGAACGTAAATAACCGATACATTCGCGCCAGTTTGCGCTTTGGCTTCTTTTACCGTGCCAAAAATGGGAATACCTTCAAAATCTTCCCCCGCTCTTTTGGGGTTCACGCCGGCTACATAGGCATCTTGCCCACGGCCATATTCACGGCAAGCACGCGTATGGAACTGGCCTGTTTTGCCTGTAATACCTTGCGTGATGACCTTGATTTTTTGTTTATCTAGCAAAAACATTGTTCACCTTTTATGTCTGGAAGCTTTTATTTCTGAGAAGCAGCAATGACCTTTTGCGCGGCTTCCGCCATATCATCTGCTGCAATAATGGGCAAACCAGAGTCAGCCAGCATTTTTTTGCCGAGATCTTCATTGGTCCCTTTCATGCGCACGACTAAAGGTACTTTGAGCTGGACTGCTTTGGAGGCTGCAATAACGCCTTCTGCAATCACATCACAGCGCATAATTCCGCCAAAAATATTCACCAAAATGGCTTTCAGATGGGGGTTTTTCAGCATGATTTTGAAGGCTTCTGTCACCTTCTCGGTCGTAGCTCCGCCGCCTACATCTAAGAAGTTGGCAGGTTCACCGCCAAACAACTTGATGGTATCCATCGTAGCCATGGCCAAGCCTGCACCATTGACTAAGCAGCCGATATTGCCGTCGAGGGAGATATAGGCCAGATCAAATTTTGAAGCTTCTACTTCTGCAGGATCTTCTTCATCTAAATCGCGGTATGCAACGATTTCAGGATGTCTAAAGAGTGCATTGGAATCAAAATTAAATTTTGCATCCAATGCGATAACTTTCCCATCACCCGTTAGGATAAGGGGATTAATCTCTGCCAGCGCAGCATCGGTTTCCCAGCATGCTTTATAGAGCCCTTGCAATACAGTCCGTGCTTGGGGAAGCGCAGCGGCAGGAATACCGATTTTGGTCGATAATTCATCTGCTTCGGCATCCGTTAAGCCTGTGACTGGGTCTACAGCGACTTTATGGATGAGATCAGGGGTTTTTTCAGCAACCTCTTCAATCTCCATACCGCCTTCACTAGAGGCCATAACGACCACTCTTTGCGTGACGCGATCTACTACCAAGCCTAGATACAATTCTTTTTGAATATCTGCGCCCTCTTCTAACAAGAGGCGGCTGACTTTGCGGCCTTCAGGGCCAGTTTGGTGTGTTACCAGCTGCATGCCATAGATTTCTTCGGCGTATTTCACCGCTTCATCTACCGAGCGAGCCACCTTCACGCCACCGCCCTTACCTCGGCCGCCGGCATGAATCTGTGCCTTCACTACGATAACTCGGGTACCCCGATCCCACAACGCTTGTGCTGCAGCGCGTGCCTCTTCCAGTTTTAATACCACTACGCCAAAAGGCACAGGCACCCCGTACTTCCTGAGGATTTCTTTACCTTGATACTCATGAATGTTCATGCGTGATTCCTTCCTTCTCAGGAGATCTTTAAAAAAAACGAATATTCCGGACAAAGCTAAGCCCTACAGCCTAACCCGCTCGAGAATAGTAGCCCAGCAAAAAGGGCGAGATTCTAGCATAGGAGGTGGTTGGCAGATGGATTCCGTTTGCATCAGCCGACTTTTGAATCAAGGATAGGCAGTATTGCTTGGCTGCAATTTTTAAAATAAAGAAGAGATTTAAGGATAAGAGAAATGGCTGTTTATCTTGTACTTAAGAAAACATTCAAATCTTCTGTATGGGCCTCTCACTTTTGGAGAAAATTATCATGTTAAATCCTATCTCAAGCTCGGCTACCGCCTCTTATGGAGTCATGCAAAAATCTCCAAAAGCGTCATTATTGTCGCTGCCCGTCGAAGTTAGAGAAAAAGTAGAAAATTATCTGCCGGTATGGGAACGGCAGAATTTTTTTAAAGCGCTGACAACGGTGACACGAGATGGCAACTCTGTGGACTCACCCGTACTGAAATTACACTTATTGCAGGAAAGAATAGCGGCGAAATATCATCAGAGTTTAGCGAATTCGGATGGGGGTTTGCGAGCCTTTGCGTTGAATCAATTGCAAAGGCTATGGAAATCAGGGCAACTCGATCAAGTGGTAGAGAAGCAAGCATTTTTTGAGCTGGTGCGTGTGGTTGATGATCCAGAAATATTTAGTTATTTAAGGGAAAAAATCCAACAAGAGCCGGAGTTAAAAGAAAAGCTACTGAACTGGGTTGAACGCTCAAAAACAGAAGAAGTGCAGCCCATGGCGGCGAATGCGCTGACCCTCTTGGTGAAAAGTGGAGTGCAGTTTAATGGAGCGGATTTAAGGGGAGTTCGAATCCCTGGAGCGGATCTAAGTTTTGGGGTGTTTGATTCAGCGCAGTTGCAGGGAGCAGATTTAAGGGGGGCAAAGCTCCGCACGAGCTGGCTACGGGGAGCGAATTTAAGCGGCGCGCAGATGACAGGGGTGCAGTTTGGAGAATGGGCATTGGAAGAAGAGAACGAAGTGTACTCTTGTGCCTATTCTCCGGATGGTCAAACGTTTGCTGTAGCTCTTTATAACGGTAAGATCAGCCTCTATGCGACGTCGAATTGGGAAAAAAGGCACTCCTTGGAAGGAGATACAAGCTTTGTTTATAGCATGGTGTATTCGCCCAGTGGGGCGCAGATTGCCTCGGGCGGTGAAGATAATACAGTGCGGTTGTGGGACACGCACAGCGGCACGCCAGGGCCTATCTTGGAAGGACATACAGAAACTGTTAGTAGCGTGGTGTATTCGCCGAGCGGCAATCAGATCGCCTCGAGCAGTTTTGACGGGACTGTGCGACTGTGGGACGCGCACAGCGGTGCGCCTGGGTTCATCTTGAAAGGACAGGGGTTTTTTAACGTGATGTATTCGCCAAGCGGCGCGCAGATTGCTTTGACTGGTGACCGAATGGTGCAACTGTGGGATGCGCACAGCGGCGCGCCTGGACCCATCTTGGAAGGACATACAAACAGGGTTAATAGCGTGGTGTATTCGCCGAGCGGCACACAGATTGCCTCGGGCGGTATTGATAAGACAGTGCGATTGTGGGATACGTATAGCGGTGCGCCTGGGTTTATCGGACATACAGCGGGTGTTGCTAGCGTGGCGTATCAATGGCATTCGGTTAGTATAGTAAGATAATTATATTTCACTAATTATCTAAAGGACAGCTGAGAATGGAGCATGAAGAACCATTGAATTTTTGGTTGAAGGTGAGCGAACTATTCACGAACTGTTGCCATGAAATGGATCAAGTATGGCAAAAGCGTAAACGGGTATTAGACACTAAATTGCTAGTGATCTTCATTCTAAAAATGGTCTTAAGCAAGAATAGACAGGGGTATGGCAGTAGTCTTAGCCAACTTTGGGAGACTTGTACAGAAAAGGGCATAGTGCTGCCCCAAATGATTGCCCTTGCACCGTCTTCTTTATGTGAAGCGCGCCAAAAATTGCCGGAAACGATTTTTAAAATACTGAATCATAAATTAATTGAGCTGTGGCATACGCATAGAGAGAGGCCGAGTTGGATGGGGCATAACGTGTTTGCCATCGATGGTTCAAAAATTAATGCTCCTCGAGGTTTATTAGATTATGGATATAAAACAGCCAAAGATACGACTCGGCATTATCCCTACGGCATGATGAGTTGTATGTATAACCTCCAAGAACAAATCGTCTACGATTTTGAGTTTGTGCCCCATGG
>JASSUD010000086.1:0-8671 GCA_031963225.1 Mycoavidus cysteinexigens | reverse complement strand
CGCAAGTACGGATCTGTGCGGGGGGCGACGGGTAACCGCCGTCCCTACCGCAACCAGTTATCGGTCATTCAAGCCTATTTGTCTGGCATAAGGGTAAACACGCCCTAATGCCCTAGATTTTTTAACACCTGGGAGATGTCAACATGCATCAAAAACTCTGCGGCACCGTATCCATTACCGCTACTTCTAGTTCATTGAATACCACGTTATCCAGTTTCTCTACAGAAATTGAGGCGGGGAATAACGCAGAGATAACATCACCTTCTAGCCTAAATACAGGGTTCCGTTGTAACTTATTCCCTGAAATTTGGATATTGATCCTTGGAATCCACTGCAAAGAGGTGAAAGATTTGCACAGTTTCAGCTTGGCAAGTTCCATGTGCAATTCTCTTGTTCATGCAGTGAAAGATTTGCCAATACGCCAATTTTTATCTTCTCAGAAGGCAAAAGAAATCTTTAAAGAAGGCATCCCGGAAAAACTGCATGATATTTTATTAGCAAGCCGTCAAGCAGCATGGGCAGAGAAAATTCCTCAAGTCATCCCCCATGAAGAAATCCTTCAAGAAACACTCCTCAAAAGAAAAAATCCCCCATTAGAGAGATTCATCAAAAGCGTGGTGTTAAAAGGCTCTAAGAACATCAACTTTATTCCAAGCATACAGTTACTGTTGTCTAAACGTTTCCCTCAGCATTGCGAAAAGAGAGAGGAATATATCTATTCGTATCCAAAAATGATGGGAAAGGATTTGATAGAGATGGGGCTATGTGAAAAATCTGACAACCCCACTTTTTTGAATAAGAGAATACATAACGCACTCGGCTTTCATCTTCTTATGCAGCTAGGCCAGCTTTCCACTCAAGAGCAAAAATTCGATATAGAGCGTTTTCTGACGTGTAACCATTGGCTGGTCTTCGATGGACTCATAAAGACCTATAAAGGTGGCCGGCATAATGAAAGGGAACTCAATAAAATGCTTACCACCGGAGTATTTTTCGATCCTGTTGGAGATGTAGAGCCAGTGCTCTGGGCCATTTCAAATGGAGCAGAAGACTTTCTTAGAAAACTCCTTGAGGCAGGTTTCAATCCAAATGTGTTTAATGAAGAGGGGGTAAGTGCGTTGGATTGTGCCGAGAAGGAAAAGCATCAAGGCATGGTAGACCTACTATTTAAATATGGTGCACGTGAGTGCAGCCCGGCTACCCAGCGCTAGGAAACCAAGCTTCGCTTAATACTAACTGCACTGCTTTGCTCTCAGGAGCAGCATCGCCACGATAAAGAGGGCGGCCCACAAATGGGTCGCCAGGCTTACCCGTGCACCACGCTAATCTGCATCAAGTAGGCGTCAGAATACGATGGGAGTGCGCACTGGCTATGGTGAAATTCACGTGACGAAAAGCCATGCAGCTTTACTGAAGCATGCTTGGATATATTCGCAAGCAGCACTGTCACCGCCATAAAAAAAATAATTATTTATGAAATTGGAATAGTGTAAAGACCTTATTTAGATGTATATTAAGATTTTTCTTAATTATAGAAAAAATAGGTTCTTTCACCCTGTTCGCAAAGGTAGTAAATATGATAGGCGCACCAAACCGTCTTACTCCGGCAGTACCACTTCCAGTACCTTATCCTGCTTCGCAATCCGTTATATCTCCAGAGCAAAATCTTGCTGCTACAGACGAACAGGCAGCACAACTTACTCCCACTGCGGGTAACGCAACTTTGTCAACGCAATCAGAAACGTTGCTAGGACACCCACTTGAGATGTGGATAAACATCTTGAGTTACTGTCCTTTTGAAACTTGGGCATCTATTTTCGCGGTGAGCAGGGCCGGTGCTACAACGGCTAATGGTGCGCTATACAAACTGTTTCACGCTAAGTCGCCTGAAGAGCAGAGTACATTGCACAAATTACTTTTTTCTGAGGGAGCCAAAGATAACTTTGCGCAGAACCCTTCTTTCCGACAACTAATGAACCATACTCTTTCGTATTTCTATACAAGAGGTCCTGTCATTGAGGCTGCCGATGGTCTTTTTTTAAAGAAAAATAAACCTAAGACGGGACGTGATTTACTCACGCTGCTCAATTTGCCGATTCCTCCTTCTTCCACGTCAGAATCGCCTACAGAAGTTATAGATTGGGATAAGGCGCTAACTGAAGCACAGAAAGACTATTGTTTTAATAATTTAGCGTGGTTTATGACTCAGCCTCAAGCACCTAAGCCAGAATTTTTTCTGAGACTGTCAGATACAAATATTAAAGATGGATTCGCGGGGCCCGCTGCCGCTGCTGAGGAAGATATCTTTGATGGCATGGAGGATCTTGCCGATGCTGATCCTGCTGCCATTGCTAACCCTGCTGCCGTCGCTAACCCTGCTAATGCTGCTAACTTAGCTAACCTTGCTGAAGATGCTGACGATGATATCTTTGCTGATATTGGGGAGCTTGCTGACGTTGCTAATGCCGCTAACTTAGCTAACCTTGCTGAAGATGCTGACGATGATATCTTTGCCGGCATTGGGGAGCCTGCTAACGTTGCTAACGTTGCTAACGTTGCTAACGCTGCTAACGTCAATAATGCTATCGACAGAAATAATATTCTAGAAAGCAGAATGTTTATCAATGCTCGTAATAAGTCTGGCCGACCTTTGTATGAAAAACCTGTCATACAGTGGATGGTTGTAAATAATGAATGGGACTTGTTTGAAAAAGCGCTTGCTACCGGCATGGATATTGATGAACTCGATCAGCAATGGAAAACTCCACTGCATTGGGCCGTCGAAATTCGCGATGAAGCGGCCGTGAGAAAATTAATAAAGCACGGGGCAAATACAGAGTTGAAAGATAAAATGGGGCGCCTCCCCATAGTGCGCGCGATTCTAATAGGTGACACCGCTATATTTAAGTGTTTTGTAGAAACAGGCGGCCAGAATAGGGATCTATTGCTGCAGCAAACATTTTTAGACTACTCCTTGCTGCACCTTGCAGCTCAAGAAGACAGACTCGATATAGTGAAGTGCTTGATAAATGAATGCCGGGCAGAGATAGCCCTGCCAGCTGGTAATGAGCAAGCCACCCCAATACGCTTAGCAGCTGAAAGGGGTAACTTCGATATAGTTGAATTTTTGGCTGAATGCGGAGCACAGGGAGACCAAAAAGCATTGCGCCTCGCTCTTGATAATATTAGAACTGGTACTAATCACCTGCGCGTAGCTAAGTTTTTGGCTAAGCATATCGGAGCAGCGGCTATATTGGACACCGCATGTGCTGAGGAAGATATCAAGATAATTAAACTTTTGATCCAGCATGCGGCAGAGGAGATAGGCGAAGCTTTTGCTTCTGTCACTGCAGCTTCTACGGAGGGCATGGATTTTTGGATCGAGTGCTTAGAGCGTCTATTATGCGCCGCAGCCAATGAGGGCCAAATTCCGATGGCTGAGTTTTTGATCAATAATAATGTAGAACAAATAGACCGCGGCGTATTCAGCATGGCGCTTGAGCTGGCACTTCATAAAAAACGCTGGGATTTTGCTGAGTTTCTTATCGATGCAGCCAAAGAGGTAAAACACTGGGATATGGCTGAGCCTCTTATCGATGCAGGCACAGAGGAAAATCAGCTAGACGGCTTATCGAGTTTATTGAAATTTAATATTTCTCCAGAGAAGCTAGATATAGTTGAGTTCCTGGTCAATAAGGGAGCAAAACTAGATTGGGTGATTGACGAAAACAGTCCAATAAGCCTGGCAATGGACAATAATGACAAAGAGATGGTTCAATTTTTTGTCAAAGAAGGCGCGTCGATAAACCTGCTGCACGGAGAATGGACCCTGCTAGAAAGAGCAATCATATTGGATGGCAAGGAGGCGATATTTGAGATTCTTGCCACAAGCGATCAATTTAACCAATCTATCGATAATGAGGAACGCACTGCATTGCTGCACATGGCAATAGAATACAACAGGCATGCTATTGCTGAATTTCTGGAAAGCTTAAATCCAGTTTAATTCAGCCAGAATAGACTACCCTCAAAAGTTAGACATGGATCTGACTTTTGAGGGTTTTTTTATAGCTCACGTTGGCGCTGTTTTTCACAGAAAATCAACGAAAAATGTAGTTAACTTTAGGCCAAATCAACCTTCATCGTTCCATTTCCTTGCTCATAAAAATCACAAGCTTCGTAGGTTGGTGGTGAGGTACGAACCCCAACATGCGCACCACCAACGCCGTAATCATCGCTTTTGGGCATTTATCAGCTGGTTATCAAGAACGCAGCGCCTGCATGTTGGGGTTCCTTCGTCACAGCCAATCTTTGCTTTTCTTGTAGTTGGTGAAGTCTGATAGAACCTTTTTACATATGCCTCGCGGTAGGTTGGTGGTGAGGCACGAACCCCAACATGCGTACCACCAACTCCATAATCATCGCTTTTGGGCATTTATAAGCTGGTTATCAAGAACGCAGCGGCCCGCATGTTGGGGTTCCTTCGTCACCGCCAACCTACCATCCTTTGCTTTTCTTGTGGTTGGTGGAATCTGATAGAACCTTTTTACATATGCATCTAGGTAGGTTGGTGGTGAGGCACGAACCCCAACATGCGTACCACCAATTCCATAACCATCACTTTTGGGCATTTATAAGCTGGTTATCAAGAACGCGGCGGCTTGCATGTTGGGGTTTCTTCGTCACCCCAACCTACCGTTCATTGTAGGTTGGTGGTGAGGTACGAACCCCAACATGCACACCACCAGCCTTTTAAAACCTGCATATACAGACCAAAAAGCGATGATTAAAGGTAAGGTGGCGTGCATGTTAGGAAACATTGCCCACCACCAACCATCCTTTACTCCCCTAACGCACGCCAGGTTTGCAACACGGTATCGGGATTGAGTGACAGTGAAGTTAAACCTTCTTTCATCAACCACGCTGCAAAGTCTGGATGATCGGATGGGCCTTGGCCGCAGATGCCTATGTATTTTCCTTGTTTTTTACAGGCATCGATCGCGCGGCGTAGCAAGAAGAGTACGGCAGGGTCACGTTCATCAAAATCTTGAGTGAGCCAGCTCATGCCGGAATCGCGATCTAAGCCTAGGGTCAGTTGGGTCAGATCGTTAGAGCCGACGGAAAAGCCATCAAAATACTGTAAGAATTCTTCGGCCAAGATGGCATTAGAGGGCACTTCACACATCATGATGAGGCGTAGGCCCTTTTCGCCACGTTTTAAGCCATTTTTTTCTAACAGTGCCACCACTTGCTCGGCTTGTCTGAGCGTGCGTACGAAAGGCACCATGATTTCAACATTTTCTAGGCCCATTTCTTCCCGCACGCGTTTGAGCGCTACACATTCCAGCTCAAAAGCGGTTGCAAAGTCTTCGGCTAGATAGCGGGAAGCACCTCTGAAGCCCAGCATCGGGTTTTCTTCATCGGGCTCGTAGTATGAGCCGCCGATTAATTTCTTGTATTCATTCGATTTGAAATCGGACAATCGGATAATAACGGGGCGGGGGTGAAACGCTGCAGCAATGGTGGAGATCCCTTCTGCGAGCTTGTCTACATAAAATGCACGGGGTGAGGCATGGCCTCGTGCTGCTCGCTCTACGGCAAGCTTGAGCTCGGGATCTAATGCGGGATAGCCTAATAAGGCTTTTGGATGCACACCGATCGTGTTATTGACCATAAATTCCAAACGCGCCAACCCAACACCTGCATTGGGTAGTTGAGAGAACTCAAAAGCGAGTTGGGGGTTACCTATATTCATCATGATTTTAATAGGCAACTCAGGCAATGCGCCGGTTTCTATTTCCGTGATTTCGGTATCGCGCGCACCTTCATACACACGCCCTTCATCTCCTTCGGCACAAGAAACAGTTACGATCATGCCGTTTTTAAGGCGTTCTGTGGCATCGGAACACCCCACTACGGCAGGCACACCTAGTTCACGTGCGATGATGGCGGCATGGCAAGTGCGCCCTCCTCGGTTGGTCACGACCGCTGCTGCGCGCTTCATCACCGGCTCCCAGTTGGGATCGGTCATATCGGCTACTAATATGTCTCCGGGCTGCACTAATTCCATTTCAGAGACATCGTTCACTACACGAACAGGCCCTATTCCTACTTTTTGACCAATAGCGCGGCCACGTACGAGTACCGGAGCCTCGCCCTTCAATCTAAAGCGCTGCTCAGCCTTGCCGGTCGCTTGGCTTTTTACGGTTTCTGGACGCGCTTGCAAAATATAGAGCTGCCCATCTAGGCCATCTTTACCCCATTCAATATCCATAGGGCGCTGATAGTGCTTCTCAATAATGACGGCGTAGCGTGCAAGGGCAATAACGTCTTCATCGCTTAGCGAATAGCGGTTTTGGTCTTGCGCACTGACATCTATCGTACGCACGCCTGCTTTTGCCTGTTCGTTAAACTCCATTTTTAGGCGCTTCGATCCCATGGAACGACGCAAAATGGGGAATTTATTTTGGGCTAGTGTGGGTTTAAAGACGTAAAACTCATCTGGATCTACCGCACCTTGGACGACCGCTTCACCTAGGCCGTAGCTGGATGTGATGAATACCGCATTCTGAAAACCGGATTCGGTATCTAAAGTAAACATAACGCCCGCAGCACCGATATCGGAGCGCACCATACGTTGCACGCCTACAGATAAGGCTACATCTGCATGGCAAAATCCTTTGTGTACGCGGTAAGAAATAGCACGGTCGTTATAGAGCGAAGCAAAAACTTCTTTGGTGCGTTGCAAGACTTCATCAATACCCACTACGTTTAAATAGGTCTCTTGCTGCCCTGCAAACGAAGCATCTGGAAGATCTTCTGCGGTAGCGGAGGAGCGCACAGCGAAGGACGGGAGAGCCTGGTTTGCACCGCGCGGACTTGCATTTTCCAATCGCGCAAAGTGGGTGCGAATTTCTTCAACAAGGCGCGGCTGCAAAGGAGCTTGCGCTATCCATTCGCGGATTTGCGCGCCAGCTTGTGTGAGCGCGCGCATATCTTCTACATCTAGATTTTTCAGACAAACTTCAATGCGGGCAGTTAGTTTGTTGTAGTGCAAAAAGTCACGAAAAGCTTGTGCTGTAGTTGCAAAGCCACCTGGTACGCGCACTCCAGCGTTTGTAAGCTGGCTGATCATTTCTCCTAGCGAGGCATTTTTTCCTCCAACGCGCTCTACATCGCTCATACGCACCGCCTCAAAGGGCACCACATATTCATGTTGTGAGCCTATCTCACTATCTAAAGTTATAGGAAAGAGATCTTGCGAGAGGCTGGATACATCGGCAGTAGAGGACGTATTGCCAGATGTAGTGCTGCTGGTACTCATAGGAAAAACCCTTCATGCAGTGGAAGATAAAGGTAAAAATGCTATTAGCTAAAAAGGGCGCTATTCTAGCGCCTCTTTATTATTCATTCCTCTATTTATTGTCTATGGCGTGCCCTCAATTGCTCCAAAGGGTTCATAGCAGGAGCACAGGGACCGAAACTGTACTTGAGTACAGTGAATACCTGGCACCGCTCGACCTCAAAGATGAGCCCTTTAGGGCAATTGAAGGCACGCCCTAATCTTTATTGGCTGTATTTCGATTATGTCTCATACCGTATTTATCGTCTCAGACGGCACCGGAATTACTGCTGAAACCTTCGCACACTCAGTATTGTCGCAATTTGACACTAAATTTCATTTAGTGCGTTTACCTTTTATCGATACGGTTGAGAAAGCACGCCAAGCACTGCATAGAATTAATGCACTGGCCTCTGCTAACGCTAGCGCCCCTACTGCCATCGTATTTACAACCCTGGTCAATCAACCTCTGAAGGCAATTATTCAAGAGGCGCAAGCACTGGTGATGGATATGCTGTCTCCGTTTATCGGGCCGCTTGAAAAAACGCTAAAAATAAATTCCACCCATGAAATTGGCCGCGGCCATCAAGCAGATTCGCAGGAATATAAAAACCGTATCGATGCGATCAATTTCTCTTTGGCACATGATGATGGGCAATCCAATCGAAATTTAGAGGCAGCAGATGTGATCTTAGTGGGGGTTTCACGCAGTGGCAAAACGCCCACTAGCCTCTATCTTGCTATGCAATATGGCGTGAAGGTTGCAAATTATCCGTTGATTCCTGAAGACTTTGAACGCGGTAAATTGCCTAGCGCACTCTTACCTTATAAAGACAAAATTTTTGGACTCTCGATTGAACCGAGCCGCTTAACCGATATTCGCAATGGACGCCGGCCTGGCAGTCGTTATGCTGCAGTAGAAAATTGCCGCTATGAAATCCATGAAGCCGAGGCCATGATGCGCCGTGAAGGCATTAAATGGCTGGATTCAACCCATAAATCCATTGAAGAAATCGCCACAACCGTGTTGCAAGAGATAAAATGGAATAAACAAACTTAAATAAGGGTCGCTTTTCTTTAAAAAGCGTTTTACAATGCGCGCCCTTTAGGCTCGTAGCTCAGCTGGTTAGAGCACCACCTTGACATGGTGGGGGTCGTTGGTTCGAGTCCAATCGAGCCTACCAATGCATATTTTGATATTTTTGCTGCGGTGGCTAGCCTGTTATTTGCATAGAGCACCGTCCTTTTTAATAGGGTTCTTAGAAAAAATTCTTAGAACCTGTTCAAAGTTTTCCAAAAGGGTCCATATTTGGGGGAGCAGGAGCACAG
>JASSUD010000038.1:0-26556 GCA_031963225.1 Mycoavidus cysteinexigens | reverse complement strand
GACAATTTCCTCTTGTCAAATCGGGGTACTGTCAGATCTGATCTGAGCTACTACATATTATATTAACGGTCCTAATTATCACTATAGATCCATTTGGACATTAACGCCGCATATCTGTTACTGCCCCTCACTGCGTTCCCTCGCTCTTTCTCTCCACGCTACGAGCTCTTCTAACGCCCAGCCCTCCATATCCCGCAGCGCCCAATGAAACACCACGGCGATATCAGCTATCGCCTCTTCTACATAGCGGGGCCAACGCAAGGCACCGCTGGCGTTTTGACTAAAAAACCCACGACAATTCCTCCTAGCGCCACGACATCTGCCGCATCGAGTTGTCCTGCTTCAGCTTCGGTTAAAGGCGGAGTGCTAATGCGGGGCAGAATGCGGATCATCGCATCCACTTCTAAATTCGCCAGTGCTACTAAGGAAATACCGCTAAATTCCCGTACACACGGCTTGCGTAAAGTAATCGTCTCAATCGTCTGTGTGCCGCGCTTAATCGGGGTATCCAGGTATACCGTATAGGGTGAAATCGAAGTTTTCATAGAAGTTTTCCTTACAAAGCATAAAAGGAGGTTAGAGCCCCAGGGCCTGACGTATCCCTTGCATACGATCTTCCCCGCCGATATTTTCTATTAGGTGGACCAGATCGCTTTCGATGAGCACTTCGCCATTCAAAGTAAGTCGGTAATAGCTCAACGCAGAAGTCACTTTAAAGGTCGTGTCTTCTCCAGGCTTGGCATTACCAAATTCAATGGTCTGATGGCGCCCTCGAACATCAATCTGAAGGGCATCTACTGGGGCGCTATCCTCGCGCTGATACGCACCTACAAAACGCAGCGCCACCCCGTCATGCTGAGGAATTCCATACTGTTTGAGCACGTCCGATAAAATACCGCCGCACGTCCACTCCATCTCTAACGCTTCTTGGCCCATATCAATCTGAATAGGTCCACTCATCCCCCCACCGCGATACGCTTCCATTTTGCGCGCTAGTTTGGGTAAGGTCACTTCGACCACCTGACCGAGATAGCTTTCACTCCCGTTATACAGGTTCATATTTTTGAGTTTGCGAGGCAGTGCCATGGTCTCTTGTCCTTCAGGGCGTTTAGGCTGCAATGCGTTGCGGGAAATCCATCAAATAGCGGTCTGTGATATGTTGACGCAGCATCAGATTTTCGAGAGGAGGGACGGGGGTGTAGTCGTAGGCAATCGTTAATTTGCCGTCTTTGAGGGTGGCTACACTATTGGCTTCGTCGTCATACCACGCTTTTCCGTCGATCAAATAACCGGCAGCTTTAAGCTCTCTAAACTTTGCGTTAATGCCCTCGATCATCAATGATGGCAAAGATGGATGCATGGGTTGATCTAAGGCCCATAAATGCGCTTGCGCCATCGTATCAGCCAGTATTTGTGCGGTCCGTGTGGTGTTTTCAAAAGCAAAGAGCAGATCGCTAGACGGCGTGCGATTTCCCCAAAACCGATATCCTTCTTGCTGTATCAGCGTCGTCACGGCGTTAGCATTCAAATAACCCGCATCTGTATTGGGATTTTGCAAATCCCAGAAAATATCTCGCGTAATACCAGTCACTCCATTCATTGGCACATTCGATAAGGTTTTATGCCAACCTTGCTCTGCATCAATCTTGGCGCGCAAACCTAAAGCGACTGCGGGGGCCGATAGGGAAACAGTAGCGTTTTGCACGCCATCCCAGGTGAGGCAATCAGGCCACAGCACCATCAATTCACGTTGTCCAAATTGCTGTCGATAGGTCACGGCTGCTTCTTTGGTCTGTGCACCCCAGGCCGACACATACGCAAATCCGCGCAATTTTTGCGCAATGCTCACCAGGGCTTGCGCTACTGGTAAAGTATCTAATCCTGGAGCTCCTAAAATCCGTGGCGTCGCTTTGACGCTCGATTGCGCAACTAATAACGCCTGGAGGCCGGTATATTTGCCTTTATCGGTTGTGGTGCCGATCACGTTGGAGGTGGTTTCTGCCTCGTCTTTGCCTTCTTTGACCCGCACTACAATAATCACGGGCTGCGTTTGTGCTGCAATCGCAGTGAGGGTTTTAGCCAATGTCCCCTGTTTACCAGCATAGCCCAGCACCTGCTGTACATTGGTAATCAATACCGGCGTATTCAGCGGAAAATGCTCTGCATTAGCATCATTTGCGGTCGCTACCAGGCCAATTACGGCAGTCGATATTGTGCGAATAGGCCGCACCCCATCACTCACTTCAATAACCCGCACACCGTGGTGAAAATCTGAAGGCATTTCACATTCCTTCCAAACAATGAAAAAAAGTATCTATGGATCTGTACACTTTTACAGAGACGCTGTTTTACCCCTTCGCATCATGTCGATTAGGCGAGTCGCGCGTATATGGACTTGCTCGGCCCAACGAGAATCCAACATGGCACAGGCTGCGCGCTCGTAATCTTGATGCTGCAGCGCTTCTAAAAATTGAGTAAAACCGCACAACTTTTGTATACCTAAATTAAAGGTCATATTGAGCAATACCCGCTGCCGTACAGGGTTTAGTTGCCCCCACCAAGGACAGTGTGTATTCAGCGCCTTTTCTGCCCGCTCCATATCATGCAAACATAAAAGATGGCTTTCTTCGACGCTGATTCCAACCGTATCTAAATTGCGCCCGATGCCGATAGTCAAATACCCCTTCCCATCGCGATATGGTTTGAGGCGTAATCCTTCATCACGGAGCAATTCAGCATGCAATAGACGGAGTTGATCGCGTTCCATCTTCTCTACTCATGATGATGGTGAGGGGCGCCGGTCCAACGTTGTACCAGGCACTCTAAAATGGATTGTCCACTGATACCTAACGCAGAGCCCAAGCCTACTAAGGCGATAGGCGGTAAATCGGGAATCATCATTAAAGCAGCGCCTGCCGCCATGCTTAAACCTGCGCCGACGATCAATCGTCCAATCCACAGTCGCCAGGTCAGCGGTTTTCCGCCAACTAAGAGTTGCCCTACGGCCAGAAAGGCCCCAATACCTGCCAGGGCTAAAATAGTCTGTTTATCGCTGGTATCAAATTGCATATTTTTTCTCTGCTTTAGATGTGGCGTTTGAATGGGGAGCATGAACAGCACAGTGGCAATCACCTTTACCATTCAATTCGGACAAAACCAGGTGCACCGCTACCGCCTTCACCTCCTCGGCGAGAGGCAAATTGATACACTCCTCCTGCTCCGCCGCCCCCGCTGCCATAGCCTGCCGCAGGAGCGCCATTTTGGACAGGATGGGTGACTGTCGAGCCACGCCCTGCACCTCCACCTCCGCCAAAAGGAGAAGAGGCCCCTGGCCCGCCATTTCCGGCAAAAGCACCATCACCGCCTGCGCTTCCCATAGGCCACCCTTGTCCGCCCGAGCCCCCAGGGCCTGCCTGATTATTTATTGGGCTACCAGCTCCCCCTCCTTGCCCACCTTTTAAATGCAATAGATTTCCTATGTGCGTATCGCCTCCTGGGGTTCCATTTGAGGCCATCATGCTGCTATCGGTAGCCTTATCCTCACTCGTTAGTGTCAGGGCTGCGCCGCCTTTTCCTCTTTGGCCTATGACGATTGATAAGGTGTCGTTGGGTTTGACATCATGGCGTGCATACAAGACACTTTCTCCCGCACCTCCACCTCCACCTCCACCTCCACCTCCACCGCCACCTCCGCCGCCGCCATAACCCCGCGTGTCTTGATTGCCGGTGGAACCTCCCCCACCACCGCCACCGCCTCCCGCACATGCACAGATCCAAATACGATGAACGCCCTCGGGAACGGTAAAGCTTCCATCCTCCGTAAAAATGCGCCATTGCGCATGAGAAAAGGCATGGCTTTGGACAAAAGCCGTAGTGGCTATTCGCGTGCTGCTATCTTCTTCAGGAGGGGTAGGCGCAGTAGGTTCGCCATGTAATATTGGGCTTTTGAGGGGCGCATAATCGGTATGCAAGGTATGGATCACACATTGCACAGATTCATCTACATGTTTGCGCGTCGCTAACACCACACCAGGGTCGATCAACAGCTTTACTGCTTTTGTATTGGATAGAGCCAAAATCATCCGGAGGACCATCTCACGGCCAGAGCCTTCCTCTAATTTCGGCTTATAGCTGGGCGCACAATTGGCCACAGCGCATAAATCACCATCTTCATCATAGAGCCCGATTTCACGTACCCACCATCCTCCCTCGGAGGCCGGAATAATTTGCTCAGCAATAATCTGGTGTGTGCTGTTCGGATCAATAGTGAGCGTGTTAATAGGTGCGCGACGGCATTCGTGAATTAAATTTTTTTGATCTGGAGAAGGAGTTGGAGTGCCTTCAGGACCTTCACCATCTCCAACGCCCAAATGCGTTAAAGAGAGGGTGGTGTTTTTTGCGACGGCCTTTGCCAGTTTGGCCATGCCGGTCGTGGTTAAAATCGCAAAATACGGCGCCTTTATCATGCTCATACCCCATTCTGTGCAGCAGAAGTCCAAATATCTATCGAATGCAGATTCACCCCTAGCACCACGTTTCCACTACTGTGTAGTGCAGAGGCCATAAACGGCAAAACCGTCAAGGTCTCGCCGATATAGGCAACGCAAGCTCCATACAGATTTCCTGTGCTAGCAATCGCTGCAGACATCTGGGGATAGATCGTGAGGATATCCCCATCAATGGCAGCAGAAGCCCATTCGATGACGCCAGTAATGATGCGCGTTAGCATCAATCCAATAACGTGTCTGCTGACAGGTTTGACGTCCTCGATTAGGATTTCTATTTCTATACGTTGTGCTTCAGTGAGTTCAGCCCCGTCAGGCAGATTAACCTGCAAGCGAAAGGTGCCCGCTGGATCAGGAGGAATAATTTCCCACCAGGAGGCAACTTGAATCTGATAGCCCAATGGTTCGAGTACCTGGCGCAGCGCGTGCAACGTCCCTTTGTGTTGATGCAAGATAAAAGCGTGTTGTATGGCTTGGCGCTTCAAGCTTTCTGGAGCATTTCGATTCCAGCGGGTTACTGACACACTCCACGCTAAATACGGTAGAAGCGCAGTAGGACACGTGGCAGGATTCCACAGGGCGCGTAAAGGCGTATTCAGATCAGCCAATGCAGAATTTACTGTGGCAACAGACTGTTCTAAAAAAGTACTGTTTGGAGGCAGCAAAGAAGGCATTAACGCTCCTCCTGCATCACATCCACCTGCATGCTTGTACAAAACGCCGCTTCTGTAGGAGTGAGCGTGTGATCATGTGCAGGTGCTTCTAACAGCACGTTTTGCACGCCTTCCACGTGTAACGCAGCAAACAAGGCGGAACGACGAATCGATGCGCCTAAATGGCGTTGATGCGTCACGTATTCTTGCAAACGACTCCGTGCAGCGTCCACAATAGGCTCCGCTTCGGGGCCTGGGCGCAAAACCAAAGTGGCTTTAATCGTATAGGCGATAATTTGGGCCGATTGCACGATGACCCTATCTCCTAAGGGACGCACAGTTTCTTCGTTGAGTGCACGACGTACTTGCTCTAAGAGGACTTCAGAAGCAGTGCCATCGCCTTCATGCGATAACACACTGATCACCACCGTAGCGGGACTGGGGCTAATCGCACTCGCATCAGCGACACGCCCATCAGCCGCGCGCGCATGCATCACATAGGCGGTTCTGGGGCCTGCGGTTGACAAGCGCTCAAAGGCCTTTTGTGCCCGCTCTCGTAAAGCTGTATCGGATTCATAGAGAGGTTCTACAGGGGGAGTAGCCTCCCGATTTTCTGCTTGGATCGTCAAACGCGCCACATTGAGCAAAGCCGCGAGATGATCTAAATCACTGCCTTGCGCATACGCCAACATCACTGCTTTAGCGGCTTCATTGATACGTTGGCGCAGCAATAATTCTCGGTAGGCATTTTCTTGCAACAAGATAACCAGGGGTTCGGATTCTAGGGCTAAGGTAGCAGCGAGTTCAGCGCGTTGCGGTTCTGGATAGCACGCTATAAGTGCCGCTTTACGCGCCTCAAAAATCTGCTCATAGTCCAACGGCTCGATGACAGTAGGTGCTGGCAGTTTGGAGAGATCAATCGCGGTACTCATAGTCCCTTCTCCTGAGAGAGGGGAATATCGAGGTGCACCGGCGCATCGGTATAGACCACCGTTCCGGTGATAGTCAGCATGGCTCCCGCGGTACCTTCTATAGATGGCGATAGATGCACTTCAGAGAGATTCAGCCGAGGCTCCCAGCGTGAGAGGGCTTCTGCTACTGCGGCATAGAGAGGAATAGTTAAGGCAGCATTAAGAGGGGCATCGAGCAGGTTAGATAACGCACTGCCAAAATCACGCCGCATCACGCGCGAGCCCAACGGGGTCATGAGTATTCGGCTCATTGCATGGTGCAGATGAGCGAGCCCGCTTAACGTGCGGCCAGTGACAGGATGCATACCTCTCATTGCGGCCCTCCAGTGGCGTCATTGCCTGCTTTAACGCCGCCATGGCTATGAGTATGCAGCACAATGTCATTTGATGATAACGCTCCACCGGATTGCGTAAGCGATCCCTCAATAATCACATGACCGCGCAAAATAATCTGAGCAGCCTCTATACAGGCCTGTTGCAGCCCTGTGGCAGATAAGGTACCTGTGCCAAAGTGATAGCTTAGACAAGCTCCATCAGGGTAAACCACTGTATGCAGTGCAGGATCGGTACTCGGCGCAGGATAAGCTTGGGTATATAGGCCGCGTAATGCCACCCCTGCACTTAACTCACCCTCAGGGCACAGCAAAAGTACCTGTTCTCCGATAGTGGGAGCATGCCAAGTACGAGCAGCCCCCGCAAAAGGAGTACACCAAGCCATCCAATCAGTAAGCAATGCGCCCGTGCGCACACGACAATGCGCTTTGACGAGATCAATTACTTCAATCGTGCCAAAGCGCATGAGATTTAATACGCGCGGATAGAGTGAGGAAGGTTGCATACCCAGCATCGTGCAACACATCGATGCAGCATGCCGCTGTTTTTAGTTTAGATAAGCGATTTGTGGAAAAAATAGCTGTATTACCGCATTAAGACCGTCATGTTTGTTTGGCCACTACGGTGTGTACGAGATAAAACGCTAAACCAACCTGTTTTTTTGTCGGCAATGAATGACTAATATCGATATCACGCTACCCTATGAGCATGATTATCATGGGAGGCTACGTGGACTCATAGCGATATAGGAGGAGCCACCTGAATCAGAAATGGTATAGGCAGATGCATGCATGCCAGAACTTTCTTCTTCAGACGAATAGCCATATTCACTTTCCACCTCTACCCTGGGCATGATAAAAGCTTGATTCGCTCTGGAAGAGCTGGAATACGAAGGAAGATGTTGTGAGGAAGAAGGATCTGGTTCGTACGATTGTACTGTTGGAAGTATCGGTGCTCTATCTATAAGGTCGCTTGGGGAAAGGGGTCGAGAATCTGTTGAAAAAGAAGCAGTGTCGTTTCTATCGCTCCTACGGCTTCTGCTGCTGCGACTGGTAGTCCGACTACTGTTACGGCTCTGCTCAACAGCATCTATTCGCTTATGTAATGCATTAAGGCTATCAAGCAGATTTTGATTTATAAGTTGCTGCTGTTGAATTAGTTCTCCATTCTGCGTGACTTCTTGCCTGAGTCCTGTAATTATTTCTCCATTTCTACTGATTTCTTGTTTCAATTCTGTATTTTCATTTTCTAATTGCGCATTTTTATTTTCTAATTCTTCAATTTTTTTCTGCTGTTTCTCTAAATCTTTACTGCGCTTATTTAAATTCGCTATTACTGTCTCATTTCTAGTAACAATAGGAGATGCAATTTTACTGGCTACAGTTTGTTTCGCATTTCCTGCCCCTATTTGCGGTATTTCAAGAAGTGCAAATGCGGTTTCTTCGATGTCAAGGCGGTATGGCGTTACGCTGCTTGAAGCAGGTGGAATACTATCGTTTTGCTTCGTTAGTACTTCTAAATTAACATTATCTTCACTAAGATGCGTTGTTGGAGTAGTAACCGCACGGGCTGTTGCCATTTTGGATTGAATAGCGGGGGCTGCCATGGCAGCAGGAGGATTCCAAGTTGCAAGTTTTTTAAAAGAAGGTGAGGAGGCCATTTTTTGTTCGAAATGCAAACTTATAGGCCCAAAGTCTTTTTTTATCAGCTCACAGAGCACCGCAGTATCTTTTTCATCATTTAATTTAAGTTTGGTAACTTTGTCTAAAAAAGAGTCATAATTTAGACTACGATCTGTAGCGATGTCTTCTAACAAGGCATCCAACTCTTTTAAGCCGCTAGATTCTAGATTTAATTTAAGTTTGGTAACTTTGTCTAGAAAAGAGTCACAGTTTAGATCACGATCTGTAGCGATGTCTTCTAACAAGGCATCCAACCCTTTTAAGTCGCTAGATTCTAGACCAAAATATTCTATAAACAATGATTCAAGAGAATTTCTATAATCTTCTTCAGACTTAGTGCCAAGTGGAATGTTCGATGGTGAAGAATTATTTGGGCGCGCTGACGCATTTCGAGTAGTCGAAAGTGTTTTCACAGCGCTATTACTGGTTCCACCAAAAATGGACGTTGCAAGAGACGCAGTCCCAGCTTTCAAAGTTTCGACAGAAAATGGCATAGGTATTCCAATAGAGTAGGTGTGTAGAATGGTCTAGAGTGGATGAGACTACCGTTTTTACCAGCAGTCTCTACCATTTATCAGCGCAATAACGGATTCTCAATAGCAGAGAAGGTATCCAGAGTATGTAACTTAGAGATGATCTGCTTGGCATGCAGGCAACAAAGCCATTCCTACATAGCGTAAAGTGAAAAAACGATAAAAAAAATCCGGCTAAAACCGGTTAATACTCAGAGAGTTTTGTGGACTCAACTATGGACCGTATTGCGCCTATTCCTTCGTCAACACTTCCTGTTATCGCAGCGAAACCCATAGCATATAAAGATCCTGTATGGGTTCCGCTTCCTGAACAGGATGCGGTAGAGTGCAACAGCCTTATTGCTGTCAAAGCATGGCAAAGCCTATTCAAAGGTTTGCCGCTTGAAATAGTTTCAATGATTTTTATAGAAACGTTATGGGGTTTAACGATCACTGAAATATTGAATATTGCAGAATATCAAAAAGGGCAACTCATACCTGAAGCGTGGCCAGAACTCTACAAAGCCAGTGTTTTAGCTTTCGGCTCCATAGAAGCGCTACCAGAGTGGCTCTCTAGTCCTACACAATTTCGGAATTTTGTCGAAGATGCGCAAAAATACGGGGATAAAACCCTAAGGCAAATCTTTTATGGATTGCAACTGCTGAAAAAAATGGAAGGTCCAATAAGTATTGAAGAAGGTATGCGCGCTGGAATCATCCGTAGAGAGCATGTATGTTTAGAAAATGCATTACCAAGTATTAAAGCCCAGCAAGACTTTTTGTCATGGCTTGGTGAAAAAAAAGCGCGTATGGCAGTGTATTTACGTTGGTTTCCTGCACAAACCCGTGATCCTGAAGACGTCCTTAAGCCGGATTTACTAAAAGATGCTGTAAAATGCAATAATTGCAGGATAGTAAAGGAAATATGCGTCTATATGAAAAAACATAAGTTGCATGATAAGGATGCTTTTCATGCATGTCGACGCGCATTACGGGAAGCGGTTATGCGTAGTGATGTCGAAATAGCAGAATATTTATTAGATGAGTTTCCAGAGGGTCGGCGTGCTCAGGGTATTCTGCAGACCGCTGCAAAAAAAGGGTGTTTGCCTATGGTTCAAGTGCTTTTAGAAAAAAAAGTAGAAATTAATGCACTAGATGATTACCAAAAGACAGCCTTGCAGGCGGTAATAGATGCTTTTTATCCATTTGAAATTTTTTCTCTATATTCTGAGTATGATGGGAAAAAATATCAGAAAGCCTTTGATCAATTAGAGGTTATTATTTTCTTGTTGCGTCAATATGTTGATAAAAAACTGGCTTTTAACATCAATTGGGAATTGCGCGAAAAAAATACTTTTCTACATATGGCCTGTTATGTGCAAGACCCAGACTCGGCATTATGGTTAGCACAATTTATACTAGAGCAGCAAAAAGATAAAAATTTGCTCAAGGCGCAAAATGCAGATGGGAAATCTCCTTTCATATGTGCATATGAGGCTGGCAATCACTTGATGTATACTTTTTTGCACGAGCAGTGGGCAAAGCGAGTACCAGAAATAGAATTGTCGCCTTCTTCTTTGCAGGAACTTCAAGCTTTACGAAAAGCGGCAGGTAAAGCATCTCCAACTATACCTTCCACAAAGCCAGTATTGCCTGCTCCCATTACTATTCAAAATGCTCCCTCTGCTGCTGTTCAGCCTCTTCCTATCACCGCTTCCTATACACCTTCTGTGCAAGAGATTTCTCGGCTACACACATGGGTGCAAACCTTTGTTGATTTCTCAAAATACCTGCTCGCTATAGTGTTTTTTATTCCACATGTTCTATATACCTTTTATCTCAAGGTCATACGGACTTTGGTAAGCAGAGTGGAGGAAAAGTAAACTCAAAAATGGCATAATGCAAAAAGTCCAGACGTTTTAAAGAAAAGGATGTGTTGCACTTTATAAGCTCAACACGCCATAAATCAAAGTATAAGCATTTCTACAATGCTACTCGACACGTTGTCCTCTTAGCAGCAAAACACAGCGTGACCCCTGCATCTGGCAATGCTACTGAGTAATTAATCCTTCTTTGTATGCCCGTTTTGCTTCATCAACACAAATGATTTTTTATTCAAAAAAATACCCATAAAAATCTTTTTTAAAGAAAAAGGATTTTATGGGTATTTGGATGTTGCAATTAAAAACACTGCTTTTATACGGTTCTATTTACATTATTCATGGATTGCAGTATTTCTACTTTACCTTCAAGCTTTGCATTTTTTAATTTAGCTTCTTCCAACTGTTTCTCAAGCTCCGCAATTCTTTTATCTTTTGCTTCCAATTCGGGGCTTATAGAGCGAGAGCCTGCGAGGGTAGTCGTATCAGAGAGGGCAGAAGTTTTGCGGGTTCTTTCAGGAAGAAATGCTGCTAATTTAGCATCGATGTGAGAGATAACTGCGTTAGTAATATTATCTTCAGCAACTTGCATTGCGCTCGTAACATCGTTGGCGGCAGTAGCAAGAGCTTTTTGGTGATTGTCTGCGTGAAGTTGCATAGCGCGACCATTGGCAATAGCAAGGTTTTCCCCCATCGCATTAACGATCGCCTGTTGGTTTTGCTTAATAGTATCTACTGCACTCATGTCCACTTCCTCTGCATCTGGAGCAGCTAAAATAGCCGCCGAAATTTCTATTAATGCTTTTCTAACAGCATTCCTGTTCTCCAGTTCCAGCTCTTGGGCTAGCTTGCGCAGATCATAACAAACGTATTTGATCGCACCAACTGCGAGAGGCAGGAATGGAATAAAGCCCAGGAATCTATCGAAGCCATTCAGAATAGTCAAGCAGGTTTTTTGGAAAAGGCTGTCCTCCGGTTTCGAAATTTCCTCAATACCTTGCGCCATGACCTTCAAGTCTTCCCAGGCTTGCTTAAAAGTCTTTTCCTCGGCAGGCGCTATAGCAATACTCTTGCCCTTCTGGGAAAAGAGCTCTTGACAACGCTTCAGCGGCTCTTCTTCATCAAGCACCTCTTCTACGGTGGTAGCGCGTGACCTTAAAGAAGGCACTTCATGGCTTACCAACTCATATTCAATATCCTCATCGTCTGAAGATATCTCAGATAGGGTAGCGTGCGTTGGATGAGCTCGTTGAGTTTTTTGCGCCTCAGTAAACTCCACTGAGAGTTGTTGCGAAGGTTGCCTTAATCTCGGTGCATCTACACTCGAGCCTAAACTAAGGACTGCACCGAAAACAGCGTCAGGGGCAGCATGCACAGCTCGGAGCGCTTGCTGGTAGCCCTTGATAAGATGAAGATCATTTTTGCGATCCTCTACGCAAAGCCCCTTTTTATTGTGCACATGCTCTAGCAGAAGGTGATCCACCTTCCCTGCAGCCTCTTTCATCAAAGAGCGCTTATCAGTCCTCTTGACAGCTTCTAGCGCTGTTGAAGACGCTGCAGCTATTTCATTCGCTTGCTGTGATTCATCTTGCGCTTCTGCGACAGCGCTCTCTGGCACTTCATCACAAACAGAAGGTAGGGTTTTGATTCCCTGAATGAATCGGCTAAGCAGAAGAGAATCTGGTGTCTGCCCGGTCCAACTAAACCACAATCCCCACCAAGCAATTTTGGGTAGCAGACTTGGGTCCGCGTTATCTTCTACGCACTGCTCCTCCACGACAGACTGCATAAAAGGATCGGTACGTCCCTTTCGAGGGGTGCCTAAAAGATCAAACAGCCTCTTGGGAGAGCAATGCTGATCTTTACAAGCAGGAGCGCGTGCATGTGGCCAACCGCAGGCACTGGAAATGCCTACGCCAGGTAGTGCAGCGAAGGGTATGGAAACACTCATAACTGCCCCTTTTTTATGAACCCTATCTTTGTAGTATAAGTTTACTCTCAGGGTTATACGGTAATTACCTTAAAATAAGAAAAATCTGTTTTCCTTAAAATGGATAATTTACTAGAAGAATGGCATCTGTATTTTTTAGACAAAATATATTATTAATTTAATATTTTTTTGCCATTTATTTTAAAAAAATTTCTAATATTTAGAATAAAAAACCCTGCTAAAACAACAGCAGGGAAATGATTAATATGATAAAAAACATGTGAAATAACTTATGCAGGATCACTCGCGTTTTTATTATCCGTCGGATCAGGAATATTAGATTTCTTTAAAAGTAGCGCAATGCTTTTTTCCAGTCCTGCTAACCTTCCTTCAATAGCCGCTATCTGATCTCTTGCCTGAAAGGCATTATCAATAACAGACTGGTGCGTCTTTCTCATCAAATCTGTTTGCACTCTACCTTGAAAAGTATTATCAATATCATGTACGTTCATAAAAATCTCCACAAGCGTATTCCGGATTTCCATCAGTTTTCTGATATCTTCCGTTTTGGCTTCTCTCATAAAATTTTGATAGTTTTCTTTAATCTTTAGCGCAATACTTATCAATGCACCAATGACGGGAATGGCTTTAGCGGTATCTGCCGATAAAAGGCCTGATTGCGTGATCAACCCCCAGCCCATCAGAACGATCGGGACTAGATACTCTTTGATTTTCTCAAAGCACCAGTTGGTAGGTTCTGTTCGAATGGGTGTTTGCGGTGTAGGAGAAGCAAAAGAGGACACTGCAGGCTCAAAGGTTTGTAAATCTTTGAGTGCATGTTTCAGCACATTGAGATTTACAGGCTCATCTTTCTCGCATAGGGCCCTTGTTGCGGTGTATACCGCCTGAATCTTGGTAAAACCGGTATCGATGGCTTCTCTAATCCGCGCTTTCTCTTCTTTGAGGAGATATTGTTTAAACCAACTCGCCTCAAGATTCCTACGTAAAGTGTCTAAATTTGCTTTAGAGGTTTCACACGTCTTCAGCAGGGTTCCCCATGTTTCCTCGAGTTTAGGAAGCATGGAATGCTCAGTCGCATTAGAAGAAGAGAGTTTTAGATTTTTTACGGAAGGAGCAATTAACGTCTCGTAAGGAGGTGGTAGAGATGCAGATACTTCTTCCAGTAAAGCACCTCTAAGATGCAACGTACCGACAAAATGCGGATCATCCTGTGGATGAACCAAAGCAGGTATGGTCGACATAGCGCCCTCCTTAGACTGGATATGCCAACAGGCAGACGAATAGCAGGCTATACGGAAGGGTGCTTAGGAAAGCGGAGCGCTTACTGGCTTCAATGTAGGGAGGGTGAAGAAAGGAGGAAAATTTGGGGGGGGATGGATATGAGTGTAGGTGAAACATGGCTTGCTCCTTAAGTGGGTCTTTCCCCTGCCACCCTTGCTTCTAAACAAGGGTGGCAGAACCAAGCAGGATTAGAAGACCGTCACTTAAGGAACGGCAAGCCCGAAGGCTTCCCTGCTAGGCTCTGCCATAAGAGCAAAACCAAGCTTAAGTGTCCGGGCTTCTAAACCCGGGCCACCGTTTACAGTGGCATGCCCACTATTGCAAATTTATAAGATTTTGTCAAACGCACCACCAAGAATAATGCGCATACCTGACATCTTAAAAACTTGCTTTTCCACCTGGTTGACCACGTATGAGATTGCCCTTAAATCCCAAAAAAATCTTCTTCAAACCCTATTAAACCTTACACCGTTCACTCTGCTTTTTTCTTCAGCGTTGCAAAGCTTCAAGCCTAAAGCCTGGTGCCTGCTAAAGTAGAAACCAAGCGATCACGTATCAGCCCACGCTCTTCCTCCGTAAGCCCTAAAAGCTGCCTAACTGGATAAGGATATTTCACTCCTCCTACTGCAACCCGATCCACCTGTCCAAACTGATGAACCTGTGCAATACGTGCCGCAGGCCCTCTAAAACCTATTTCAAAGCCTTGTGCATCACTAGCAACCTTCAACCACCGTGCACGGCGTAATTTTATAAACATCACACGCTGCGCAACCTTGCCACTTTGGGATCGCAAACGCTGTACCTTACGATCTATCCTTATCCGCGGTTTACGAGGAGCAAAGGCACTTCCATCGGGATTCAGTTGCTCTGCAATACGCTGCTGTTGGCTACGTCGTATGAGATAAGCGATTTCTCGTATCAAACGCCGCCGTGCTATTGGTTGCAATCGATGTAAAAAAACCTGCGCCCAACGTTCTATAAGCTGTAAATCGTTATTCATAGATTTTCCCAGGTTGGCACGGGTTCATCCACATGCTCTATGTGATCCGTGCCATCGGGTTGTCGTGTCACTACTACCGACTCGGTTAATGGCAGCGTAAAGAGCACATCGCACGTTGTATGATTTAAATGATCGGCTTCAAAACGCACCCCAGGTTGAGAGTGCGCCAAGATATCCGGCTGATTCCGTTTGATCCAGGCCAAGAGGGTAACGATCAGGGGATCAACCGAGCCCGCATAATCGGTGAGCACGATGCTTAAGGTATATCGATATTCAAATGACAATGAAGACGCATTTGTCGCCGCAATATGGCCTTCGTCGATATAAACTAATAATTGATCTGGCTGCCCTCGTAAGCTGGGCACTACCTCCATCAGTGCTTTTCGTACACTATCGGGCTTTTTCATCTACAGACTCCGTCTGTTGGCAGGCGATCACCATATCGACTTGTGCTGCACATTCAGCCCAAGCGGCCTCTGCGGTTTCTAACGCAAGATGCAATTCACCGTTCGTCTGTGGTGCGCTAGCGGGAAGGAGGCAATGATGCACATGCGGGCAACTGCTGGAAATAATCAGCGGCGCGGATATAGGGGCCATGGGTGCGCAAGCGCACAATATCCATAGGCAAAGGAGTAGTAGCCCATGCTTGTAAAATATCGGTTTCATAGGCTCTCCTGATATTTTCTTCACGCTCGTGGTAGGTGGTACGAATTGCTTCTTGCGTGCTTTGCAAGCGTTGTATCGCTTTATTTTGCTGTTGTGCGGTATCTTGCAAAGTATGAATCACCTCCTCACGGGCGCTATTGCTTTGCTGCGCAGTACGCGCGTCTGCACGGGCAACGGCTAAATCCGCGCGCAACGTATGCAGCTGATACTGGCTTACCGCTGCGAACCCTAAAGTCAGCACCAGACCATAGATCCATGGCATGTTTAGTCCCATAATTGCAAAAGAGGCTGCTGTAGAGCATCAGAAACACTATCCGGCAACAGAATCTCTGTCCCCTGCGGTAAAAAAGGCCCTTGTTCCGCGAGTCCTGGATGCGCCTCTAATACTGCTTCTACGATCCCCGCTGTACGCTTCAGATGCCGCCAACAGAGGCGATCTACCGTATCGTGCTGTTGTGTGATCACACGCATCAAATCAACTCCGCAGTGATAGCGGTTTTTTGTAAAAGCGCCCGTAGGGCACATCGTGCTAAACGCCGCTCTTCGTCTATCCGGCTTTCTAAATTTTGCGCGTGCTCAACGCCTGTATGCGTGCTGCTAAAATCTCGATACTGCGATTGCAACTCTGCTACTCCCCAGTGAAAGACCGCGCGCACGTAATGCCAAACCAAAATGCTCTGTCCGTCTATAGTCGATGAAGGAATACTTGATAGCGAGGTAAAGCCTTCTTCCTTCTGGGTTTGCTGCCATGCGTGTAATTCTTGATTGACATTTATCACTGCGCCTTGCACGGCAGTTTTAAGCCGTATTGAAGTAACCGTTCCATCCAATCGCATCACTGCCCGCATCTGCACCAGATCAATATCGGGGAACCAGCCATCACTGATAACCGTATCTTCGGCGTGAGCTGGGTTTTCACATAACGGTTCGGTGGCGATAAAATCCATAGCCATCCTCTTTAAAGGAACGGTGAGCGAGCTTCTAGTAAACTTTTACAACCGATTACTTTTCACTCGCGCCGTTCTGCCGTGGGGCCTGGTTCATCTGCTCGCGTTCGAGCCGATCGATCTCTTTTTTGACACCGCAGCGAGCATGTAAGCTGAATGCGCGGTGTAAATGGGTTAAAGCTGCTGCTGTATCTATAGACTGTAGAGAAGACCCTATTGCTTTATGCAGCTTGGCGCGCACGGGATCCGGCATGTCTTTATGCGCTACAAGCTCCAATACCGTCATCAGTATCTCTACGCAAACCGCTTTCCCTGTTAGTGCAGCTTCTGCGATTTCTTCAGTCATCAGCGTGGCAAGGGTGCGTGCATAGTGCAATGGCAATATCAAATCGTGGGTTAATGCATAGGCGGCAATGTTTAGTGCTGCGCTATATGCGCCTGTATCTATGTACCAAATCATGACCGTCACGAGGACGTCATCTTGCCTGCCAGACTGCCCCTCTAACACGCCCGCAACATAGTCCTCATAATCTGGCAAGATCTCTTTCTTTACCGCCAACTTACGCTCCAGGGATTGAATCGCTTTCAAACGTCGTTGATCAGTTGCCAATTTGGCTGCCATCAATGATTCATGGCGAGAAGGCAGGATGGCATGATGAATATCGCGTGCGCTGACGCGCTCTATATGCCTTTGCGCGGGGCTTTTCATGTCGCATCTTCAGAAGGGGGATGGCCTTTGTGTTCATTCGTAAAGGCAATATTCTCTACGACACAGCCAGCCCCAAAGTCCTCTACGACATAGGCGTAATTGCTCGATTCACGGTTTTCAATTCGATCAAATTCGGCGTTATCGACAATCCGACGACGACGAGCGCTGATTTGGTAGTACAAAGACAGATTTTTAAGCCGCGTCACCATCAACGCATTCGGCGGAAAAAACGGCACACTCATCGCTGGTAAATGTCCAATACGCCGCTGACTCAAAATGACATCAGCGGCCAGCAGATCATGCGGACGGTGATTGGTATTGATGATGGGGAAATACTTGTCTTGCAACAGCTTACGACCACAGATCACGACCAGCCGCGTATCTTCTTGATGCCAAGGATCGAGTAAATTATTGACGGCATCAAAAACTAAGGCATCCAAATTCGCGTAATCACCCTTTGGCCCAATCAAGATCTGATCCGATGCATTGCCCGAGCTCAATACCCGCTCAGGTGCTTGTTTGCGGTAATGCTGTAACCAGCCCGTATTCACATCTTGTAAAAGAGGATGCTTATCTTTATCGGATGTGCGTGTATGCTCGATGCCATTAAAGCCAATCATGATGCAATCGAGCGCTTCCTGCTGCACGATGGCATCTCGAATCAACGATTGAAAGTGATCAAACTTAGCCCACGCATCAAGCTTGGAATAGGTCAGATGCGTATCAAAATTGGTTTGCTCGGCTCGGTATCGATGATTTTCCAGCGTAGAAAGATCTTGGGTTTTGCGCCCTTGCACGCGGGTGTCCGTGGTGCTGGCAATCGGGCGGCCGATACCCAATCCCAGCTTTTCTCCTTCTTGCTCGCGCACGCCAACGACATTAATTTGCGATAAAAAAGTGCTGGACTCTTGCAGCTTCTTTTCCAGCGTTTGTTGCACAGAAGGCAGTACATCAAACTTTTGGGTAGCGTCTTCTATGTGATTCAGCGCCGCTACTTGGGCCATATAGCCCACGATCTTGTTTCTGGTGCATTCACGCATACTGTCTTCCCCTAGGTCGTTAGCAATCCGTTAAATGAGCCGAATAGGTCCCTGTCGCTAAGGGGCGTTGAGATATATTTTCTGGGGCTTGAGAGAGAGTGTGTTTCAGTGCTTCAAACTCTTCTTGTAATGCCTGCTGTTGAGCGCTTTGCGTTTGTGCATGGGCTGCAAGTGTTTCCACCGCACGGGCCATATCTTCAAACTCTTTTTTCTGCACGAAGGTCGTAGAAGCCGTAGAAAATCCCAGCATGTTTTTGACCTTATTCAATACGGAGGGGGTTTCTTTAGAAGGCGCTTCTTCCAGAGAAAAATGAGCCGCACGCGAAGCATCTGCGGCGTCTAGCTCCATCTCTACAGGCTCAGAGACAATAGAATGCATTTTGGTATCCCTTGATACGGTAAAAAAGAGAGGTTCAGTGCCTAAACTGGCAGGGCTATCGGTAATGCCAAGTCCCACTAAATAGGCGGACTTGGTATTGGCAAAATTGGGATCAACTTCAATGCTCGCGTATACCTTTTGGCGCGCTTTGATCAGTTCGATCATCTCTGGTAATGGTTGAATTTGCGCATAGAGTGCTGTCTTGCCATCCGGTTCTTCTTGAGCTTTAAGGGCGGTGACATCGCCATACGCTTTGAAAGGACCATCAGGGATCACACCTCGCTTATGCTCGATAAATACCCGTGCGCCATAGCGTTTGGGATCATAGTTCGCGGCCATTTGTTCTAACCATTCACGCTTAATCTGGCGTTTATCCGCCGTAGTCCCTTCTTGCGCAACCCGAAAAAAAGCAGCAGAAGCGGTCATGCACTGGCTCCCTAAAAAATCCAAGATAGTGCATCGTCCACCCTCAAAACCCTGGTTTCAACAGGATTTACTCCACAAAACCTTTTTCTACAGTAAAAAGGTCGTGCAAAGGATCGCTGCGCTTGTAAGTTAAGCGTATGTCTTCCTCATGCCCCATTCCTGCACGCGAACACGCCCACCAGCTTTTTAAAGCAGGGTGGACGCTCTCTGATATTGCGCGTCATTTAAATATAAAGCGCGCTACGGTGGCCTCGTGGAAAAAAAGGGATCAATGGACATCACCCACTTTGCCTGAACGGCTCGAAGACCTTTTAGCGCAGCGGCTGCACATCCTGATTGCGAAGGAAAATAAAGAAGGAAAAGACTACAAAGAAATCGACCTGTTAGGCCGACAGATCGCGCGTTGCACGCAAAATCCTACGAAAACAGAACAGACATACCCTAAAAAGTCTGCTCGGAACACGTTTTCTAATGAACAAGCACAAAAACTCAAAGATGCTTTTCTAGGCAGTCTCTTTGCTTATCAGCAAGGCTGGTATCAGGCCAGTCAACACCGCGCCCGCAATATTCTCAAATCCCGTCAAATTGGCGCAACTTGGTATTTCGCCAGAGAAGCCTTCATCGATGCGGTAGAGACTGGTAGGAACCAACTCTTTTTATCTGCCAGTAAGGCTCAAGCCAATGTATTTAAACAGTACATGCTGCGCTTTGTTAAAGAGACGATCGATATCGAACTTAAAGGCAATCCGATAATCCTTGCCAATGGCGCCACCTTGTATTTCCTCGGCACGAATACGCGCACCGCACAGAGTTATCACGGCAATTTGTATTTCGATGAATACTTTTGGGTGCCCCAGTTCACGACCCTCAACAAAGTCGCCTCGGGGATGGCGATGCAAGCCAATTACCGAAAAACCTACTTCTCTACGCCGTCCAGCCTCGCGCATGACGCGTATCCATTTTGGAGTGGCAGCCACTTTAACCACGGCAGACCAACAGCTCAACATATTGAAATCGACACCAGTCATGCAGCATTACAAGCCGGAAAACGCTGTGCAGATGGGCAATGGCGGCAAATCGTCACGATTGACGACGCACTCGCAGGTGGATGCAACCACTTTGATCTCGATACGCTCAAACAAGAATACAGTGCCAGCGATTACGCCAATTTGCTGCAGTGCACCTTTATCGATGAATCGGCATCGGTCTTTCCATTGGCAGATTTAAAACGGTGCATGGTTGATAGCTGGGACGTGTGGGAAGACTTTCAGCCGCTTATGTCGAGACCATTCGGGGATAAGCCCATATGGATAGGCTATGACCCCGCACTCTCGCTAGATGCGGCAGGGTGCATCGTCTTGGCTCCACCGCAAAATGCAGAAGGTGTCTATCGCGTGCTGGAGAAGCACCAATGGCGTGGAATGGATTTTGAGCATCAGGCGCAACAAATTCAGCAATTGATGCGGCGCTATCACGTCAGCGCCATCACGATGGATATGACGGGCATCGGTCAGGGGGTATTTCAGTTGGTACGGGCTTTTTTCCCCGCGGTACAAGGATTGCATTATTCGCCTGAGATCAAAGCACGTCTCGTTATGAAAGGCAGGGCATTAATGCAGCGCGGGCGCTTGCAATTTGATGCAGGAGCCGTAGATCTCGCCAAAGCCTTTATGGCGATTAAAGAAACCCTGAGCCCCAGTCAACGACAAATAACCTACACCGCCTCGCGCAGTAAAGATACTGGACACGCCGATCTAGCCTGGGCTTGCCTGCATGCGCTCGATAACGCGCCGCTGCAAGGAGATCGCGCACAGGGACAGGGCTTTTTGGAGTTTTATTGATGGATATCTTCACCTTTGGCGATCCGGCCCCAATATTACAAAGTACAGACTGGCTTAGCTATTTCCACTGTGCAGAACAAGATCGCTGGTTTGAACCGCCGATCAGTTGGGAGGGTATTGCTAAAACGTATGCAGTAGGACCGCATCACGGCTCCGCCTTGCGCTTTAAACGCAATCAATTGGTATCGTCCTTTATTGCGCATCCGTTGCTGTCTCGCTGTGCGTTTCGGCGTTTCGCACAGGATTTTTTAATCTTTGGCAATGCGTATTTAGAAAAGCAAATCAACCGACTTGGACAACTACAAAGGCTAGAGCCGATCCTCGCCAAATATATGCGACGAGGTCGTGATCTGCAGAGTTGGTATTTTGTGCATGGAATCGAAGCCCATCAATTTCCTGCCGATCACATCGTCCATGTCTATGAACCCGATATTCATCAAGAGATCTACGGCTTACCCGATTATCTCGGGGCCCTACATTCTGCTTGGCTCAATGAATCTGCCACCCTGTTTCGACGCAAATATTACGAAAATGGCAGCCATGCCGGTTTTATTCTGTATATGACCGATCCTGCGCAACAAGAAGCGGATATTGATGCGCTACGCCAAGCCCTCAAAGACAGCAAAGGCCCAGGCAACTTTAGAAACCTGTTTATGTATGCGCCCAATGGCAAAAAAGACGGTATCCAGCTCATTCCTGTCTCAGAAGTCCACGCACGCGATGAGTTTTTTAATATCAAAAACATCACGCGGGACGACATTCTCGTTGCGCACCGTGTACCACCTCATCTACTCGCCATCGTGCCGCATAACACGGGGGGTTTTGGCAATGTTAAAGATGCGGCGACGGTTTTCTTTGAGCATGAAATACGACCACTGCAAGAGGATTTAAAAGGCGTGAATGCCATTATCGGGGAGGAGGTGTTTCGATTTAAAACGGGTTTGCACGATAGCGATACTAGCCCCATGGACTAAAGCCCCGTTAAACCACTACCAAGGAGATATCGTATGCTGATAGGGAATTATTCCGCTTGGCCCATCTTGTGCCGCACTATGGCACCTCTACCTTTAGAGCAGGAGGACATTACGCCAGAGGCATGTGCTCAACGCATTACGGAAGTAGTGCTTCTGTTGGAAGCATTGCAGAGCCATCAGAGCACGGTCGATACGATAGAAAGGTGGATTCCCTCTGTGAGTGCTATTTTAGTCGCATTGCTTACTTGTGGCGGTTTGTGCTTTCCGGTGCTTTGGATGCCAGTCCTATCTGGCATAGTCGTAACCTTGATAGTGCCCATTTGGCTCTACGTCTATGGCTCATTCCTAGATTGCACCGTGACAGAAGGGCAAGCGGAACAAGCACACCTTCACCAGATGCACGACACTGCATTATCCAGGCTACACGCTACGCCTCCTGCTTCCCCTACACCCTCTACAGCGACACTATGCGGCTCTATAGGCTCTGATTCGACCTGGGTTTCTGACGTGATATAGCGATTGCCAAAGGAGCACATATTTTAGCTCCCTCTCGCTTTATTACTGTAAGGCGATAATACTCAAGCCATACCTAATTCTTGGAATACCTCGGGATGACGCTGTGCAATTTTAAGGAGCGTCTGTGCAGCACCAGAAGGTTTGCGTCGTCCCTGTTCCTACTCTTGCAAAGTACGCTTCGACACGCCCAATAGTTTGGCAAATAATTTTTGTGAGAGGCCAATTTGGATACGTGTTGTAGCGACTATGGAAAGCTCAATAGGCACTACTTGGCCTTGCTGCATTTCGTGAATAGCTTGTCTGAGCTCCGCTCTGATATCGCGGCCACTTTCCCAAATTTTCAGCTCTTTATCGTTTAAAGGTTGCTTCGGCAGCAACTTTTAACTCCTTCAATTGTTGTCCAGCTACCGTATCTAATTCATTCTTGGCGTACATGAGTAAAAGTAATTAAGTTAGAAACATACGGATTTACCTTCTCATGTGCGGTCCCCCGCGCCCGAGCTCTTTTTGTAATCCGCAATTTTCGATGCATGGTGATAGCGCTGGGAAGCCCGTATTACAAAGGGGATAACGTATAGAAAGCATTAAAAAATAGTGCATTTTGATGCAGAGCGATGCGGCGGAATAGAGGTTATCCCATTACATATAAAAATGGACCAGCAGATTGAATCTATACATAAATCTTTATTCTAGTTATGAGGCTTGGAAACGAGTTACATTGATTTTAAAGCTAAAAATAGCGCATAACATATTGATATATAAGGAAAAAATTTGTAACTCCAAAACAGTTACAGGAAGATTACATTGGCGTAACAAAAAGCTCTATTTGCAGTGCAATATTAAATACTGCTTTAGGCATTATTAGCTCTAATAAAAGTCACACGTTACTGATTTGTTAACTTTTTGTAACCCTTTATAAATTCCTTTAACTCATTGAGTTATAAAGGAAAGTAGCTATTTTTTCAGTTCAGCAACCTTTGTAACGTTTTTTTTAGTCCCTCAGATTGTAGCGAGGGGTTTTGCAAAGATTTTAATTTGTGGGAAATTCAGCAAGTGGGGGAGGAGGGGCATAAAAAACCTTGCGCTAAGGCAAGGTTAAGATGAAATTTAAATGCTGGTAGTACTAAAAAAGTGTTTTGCGCAGTGGGTCAAATCAATGCGGCTTGGCCTGTATTTTTGCACTGTAGCCAACCATCACGCAGCGGCGTGACGATGAAAAACACGAATCCGAGATGCAATTTTTTCGCGCACGGTACGCGCCGCGACACGTATGTCATATTCCATTTGCAGATTCATCCAAAATCTTGGCTCCATATCGAAAAATAAGCCAAGCCGCAAAGCGGTGTCAGCAGTAATGGGCCGCTTTCTATGCACCAGCTCACTGATCCGACTAGGCGAAACATCAATATCTGCCGAAAGCTGACGGGCAGATATGTCCATCGGCTTCATAAAATCTTCCAGCAAGATTTCGCCAGGGTGGATTTCGTCAAGTAGTTCAGCCATTTTTACTCCTAGTGGTAGTCTACAATTTCGACTTGGTATACACCATCGTCATGCCATACAAAACAGATTCGCCACTGGTCGTTAATGCGGATACTGTATTGCCCTCGGCGGTCACCCTTTAATGCCTCAAGCTGATTCCCAGGGGGAACTCTCAAACTTGCCAATTCAGTAGCAGCATGTAGTTGCAAGAGTTTTCGCCGTGCCACACGTTCAATGTTCTTGAACTTGGGCACGACTTGGCTACGGAAAAGCGCCTCGGTGTTGAGACAAGTGAACGAATGGATCATGTTTGCATGATATTCCATGAAACAGAATCTGTCAAACAGATGTGCGCCAGTGACAAATAGATTTGTTACTGGCAAGTTTGAAAATCATTGTTTTACTTGGTGGTGGAACCAAACATCGGCAACAGGCAGATATTGATAGCGCCGTCCACTTATGGTAAGCGTACAAGCGTCGAAAAACAGAGGCGGCCAGAGTTGTTCAAAAAATGCAAAAGAGGAAATGATGGCACTTACACGAGATTTTAAAGAAACGGTTATAGCACGCGTCCAGCAAGACCCAGATTTCGCCAAAGCGCTTTTTGATCAGGCAGTAACCTTATTTTTAAATGGTGAAGCAGACACAGCAAAACTGGTGCTGCGCGATTTAGTGAATGCCACCATTGGCTTCGAGCAGCTTGCACAAGACATAAAAAAACCGAGCAGGAGCCTTTATCGGATGCTTTCTCCATCAGGGAATCCAACGATGACAAGCCTTTGTGCAATTTTAAAGACGCTAAAAAACGTACTTAAGATTGAATTTGAAGTACGTAATCTAGCTCTTCAGTAAGAGACTCTTTATCAAGCTTTGCAAATATCGCCTTATGGCGCAGCGCTGCCTATCCACTCACTGGATGCCGCAGGGTGTGTAGTGCTCTCTCCAATTCTGTTTCTACTATTTTATTTTTGGCTGATCTCCATAAATAAGGGGAAGACGAGCCCGCGCTGTAAGCATTCTTTCGTGTCTATAAATGCAAAATCCTGTCCCTTTCACTCTATTTGTAGGTCCTTCTGTAGTCGCAAAGTACTTCTTGCAGGGCCGTCATATTTGGCGCATATGCTATCATTCTTAACAGTGAGGAATGTATTTCCCCATTAGGCCGCTAAGGACTTTTGGGGATTGCGTGATATGCTTTAATCTTACATTGCCATTGAAAAGCCCTGGTAAATCAAAGAGCTGGGCCTTTAGCAATATTATTGAAAATTAATCGAGCTGGATGGTTAATTCATCGAATGATGGGCGAGCAAATTTTTCTGAATGAAACGATAGCGCATCTATCTGGCTCTCTTAAAGTAGAGTATTTAATTAATATTTAAGCGTTTTTGGTAACATCCTCTGCTTTTCTTGCTTCCTTAAGTTCTTCCAATATACCTTTTATCTCCTTCGTAGTTTCCTCTTGCTGCTTTTCCAGCTTTTCCAGCTTCCCTTGCAAGTCCCCTAGTAGCTGCTGTTGCTGTTGCTGTTGCAGTGGCTGTTGATGTTGATGCTGATGTTGATGTTGATGCTGATGTTGCAGTAGCTGTTGCAGTTCCAGTGGCTGTTGCGGTTCCAGTGGCAGTTCCAGTTCCAGTTCCAGTGGCTGTTCCAGTCGCCCTTGCAGTTGCCGCAGCTGCGGTGGCCGCGGCAACTGCAGCTGCCTTTCTATGGAATCAAACCTCCGGTCAAAGTGGTTAAGAATTCGTTCAGTGTTCATCTCATCTATCCTTTTCCTTAAATTGTCTATCAAAGGAGGGTCAAATAGGGTATTTTTGACAATATTAGTGTGTTTGGTTCTGTATTTTGCTAGGTTATCGAAGGTCCGTATTAACATCTTGATAACCACACTTACCAGAGCTACTATTAGGGTACTCTGCAGCTTGCCTTTATCATTCTTCAGCGTGCCGAAAACGAAGGCCAGTATAACGCCAACAACTGTAGCAACTTCCGCAACCAAATGGAGTACTTTGCATATCCCTTCATATGGAGAATCAGTAGTAAGGCAATGCTTAACGTCGTCGCTTTGTAAAAGAAGGAAGAGTTTGCTCCAAGTATCCTGTGACTCCTTATAAGCTACCTCTAAATTTTGCTGAGTTTTAAGGGTAAGGCCAGGAGCAATCGCCTCCTTTGCACCAATAATTATGGTACCGATCTTATCAAATCGACCACTTAAAAGTAGTGATCTTATGAGTTGCGGGTAGCCCTGCTTGAATTTGACTGACAGCCTATCAAGCTTTACATTAGCCTTAAGAAGGGTGTTATACAACTCGCCATTCTTGGTAAGTAAATCAAGCGCTACTACATCCTGTCCCTGGGGTTGGTTTTGCTGCGATGTACTACTGTCGGAGGAACTTGTGGAAGCAACATTTGCATTATGCTGAGAATGCATAATATTTGGGGGAGTGTCTGTGTTCATTGCAGGTAGCGTAAAGGGCCCATACCTAAAGTGAGCTTGCGCCCTTTCTCGTATCAATACCCGTACATGGAATCAATACTGCAGCAAATTAAAAAGAACCTATTCCAACGGGAAGCAGCAAAATACGCTTATCAAAAAATTTCTGTTATCCAGTTTCCAACTGAAAAAGTGGAGTAGGGCAGGGCGAAGGTGCTTTATTTTTTTAAGTTATGTTTTCGCTGCATAGCCTGTATTTCATCACCATAAAGCTTAGGGACTCTAACGCGCTCTACAAGCATTATTTGGGGTCTACAAATAACAAATCCTGCCCCCGCAACCCCATTTAAAGACATGCCACTAGAGGCAATAAAAAC
>JASSUD010000010.1:0-52311 GCA_031963225.1 Mycoavidus cysteinexigens | reverse complement strand
AGCGACACCCGAAGCATTTGTTCGTCAATACAAATACAACCCGCGCTATGAGATTTTGTGGTGGTTCGTTGCAGGTCTATTGCGCGGAGAAGCGCTGAATCGATTCTTTATTTTGCTCGAAGCCGAACCACGTGATTTGTTCGGTGCGCATCATCAGCGTTTGATGATGAGCTGCCTGCATGAAGCATCCAATGCGCTTGGCGTTGGGTTGCTGCCCGAAATTCGAGACCGGCTGGAGCAAGGTTTAGCACAATGGCTGCAATTAGAAATCGATAAGAGAGAAGAATGCACGCTAGCGTATCAGCCCACATTTCCCGAGCACTTGTTGCTCCAGTACCTTCAGAAGGCGACATCAGCGCAAACAAAACGAGCGGTTGCAATGGCATTCGAACATCGGTCTACTACTTTATCAGAACCGGCCCTGCTGGCTTTGATCGCGCTGACGAAGGATGAGGACGAGGACGTGAGGCGCAGCGCGGCTGAGGCGTTAGGGAAGCAGTCTTCGTTGCCGGAGTCGGCCCTGCTGGCCTTGATCGCGCTAACGAAGGATGAGGACTGGGGCGTAGGGAGCCGCGCGGCTGAGGCGTTAGGGAAGCAGTCTTCGTTACCGGAGTCGGCCCTGCTGGCTTTGATCGCGCTGACAAAGGATGAGGACGAGGACGTGAGGCGCAGCGCGGCTGATGCGTTAGGGAAGCATTCTTCGTTACCGGAGTCGGCCCTGCTAACCTTGATCGCGCTGCTGAAGGACTGGAACGATAAGGTGAGGAGCCGCGTGGCTGATGCGTTAAGCAAGCAGTCTTCGTTACCGGAGTGGGCCCTGCTGGCCTTGATCGTGCTGCTGAAGGATGAGGACGAGGACGTGAGGTACCGCGCTGCTGAGGCGTTAGGTCAGCCACCCTCGTTGCCGGAGTCGGCCCTGCTGGCCTTGATCGCGCTGCTGAAGGACGGGGACGGGTTTGTGAGGCGCCACACTGCTTATGAGTTAGGGAGGCAGTCTTCGTTATCGGAGTCGGCCCTGCTGGCCTTGATCGCGTTGACGAAGGATGAGAACAAGGACGTGAGGTGCAGCGCTGCTGAGGCGTTAGGGAGGCAGTCTTCGTTATCAGAGTCGGCCCTGCTGGCCTTGATCGCGCTGACGAAGGATGAGGACGAGGACGTGAGGTGCAGCGTTGCTAAGGCGTTAGGTCAGCCGTCCTCGTTATCGGAATCGGCCCTGCTGACCTTGATCGCGCTGACGAAGGACAGGGACTGGGACGTGAGGCGCCGCGCGGCTGAGGCGTTAGGTCAGTCGTCCTCATTATCGGAGTCGGCCCTGCTAACCTTGATCGCGCTGACGAAGGACGGGGACGAGTTCATGAGGCGCAGCGCGGCTTCTGCGTTAGGTCAGCCGTCTTCGTTATCGGAGTCGGCCCTGCTGGCCTTGATCGCGCTGATGAAGGATGAGGACGAGTTCGTGAGGCGCAGCGCGGCTGATGCGTTAAGGAAGCAGTCTTCGTTACCGGAGTCGGCCCTGCTGACCTTGATCGCGCTGACGAAGGATGAGAACAAGGACGTGAGGCACAGCGCGGCTTCTGCGTTAGGGAAGCAGTCTTCGTTACCAGAGTCGGCCCTGCTGGCCTTGATCGCGCTGCTGAAGGATGAGGACGTGAGGAGCCACGCGGCTTCTGCGTTAGAGACGCAGTCTTCGTTACCGGAGTCGGCCCTGCTGGCCTTGATTGCGCTGACGAAGGACGAGGACGAGTACGCGAGGCGCAGCACGGCTGAAGCGTTAGGGAATCAGTCTTCGTTACCGGAGTCGGCCCTGCAGGCCTTGATCGCGCTGACGAAGGACAAGGACGGGTACGTGAGGTACCTCGCTGCTGAGGCGTTAGGCAAGCAGTCTTCGTTACCGGAGTCGGCCCTGCTGGCCTTGATTGCGCTGGCAAAGGACGCGAACTTGGACGTGAGGCACTGCGCTGCTGATGCATTAGGCAAACACCGCTCGACGCTCTATCGCTTATTGACAACGCTTAATAGGCAGAAGATAGAATTGATCTATAAAGAATACTTACTTGAACAACGCTTTGATCAGAGTGCGCCTTTCTATATACAGGACGGCACCCTATGTTTTTATACCGCTCAAGGTCTGAAGACTGTTCTGTTTGAAGATCCGGACCAGGAAACCGAATTCAGGCAAGGGGTTCAACAAGCCCAGCAGGCTGCGGGCATTCCTTTCGCTCCTTACCTAAGCATGAGAGATCAAGTCGGGCAGCCGGATACGCACAATGAAGAGGGGGCACTGGTTGTGCCTTCTATTAGTCAAACGCAATGGGGGCCTTCTAAGACAGATCGGGGCATACAGACAGAGGTTTTTCCGACCGCATCAGTCAACCGATCACCTTCTCCTCACCTGTCCGCTAGGAAAAAGATTTTAGGGTTAGTCAAAGGTTTCGCATAATAGTGGATGTGCTCGCTTGCTCTGGCTATGGTGTCATAAACGAAGATGATGATTCAAAAAAGTACTGGCACAACCGCATTGGCAGGGCAAATTGACGTCGCGTGATTACGCAGCTCTGACCCTACTGATTTGGGTGCAGATCAATGTTGTGGTTTGTGCTTAACCTACCACGGCATACGCATAATGTGCCGCAATCCCTGCGAAAACGCATGCGCCTACCCATACGTTATACCGAAATGCGGCAAAGCATTGGGCGGGCTCTCGAGTGCGTATAAGTGTGAAGTGATAGAGCGCACCTATTGCGGCGGCGGCTAACCCCAACCAAAAAGGCAGTGTGTAATGCAAAATCCAGCCAAGCACGCTATAGAGGCCTAAAAAGAGCCCATAACACGCCATCACTGCGATAACGTCATAGCGTCCGAAAGTCAGTGCGGAGGTTTTAATGCCGAGTGCTAGGTCATCTTTGCGGTCGGCCATTGCATATTCAGTGTCATACGCCAAGGTCCACGCTATATTTGCAACCATCATGATGCAAACGGTCCAAGGTAGATATCCCTGCACTTCGGCAAAGGCCATCGGTATCCCAAAGCCAAAGGCTACTCCCAAATAGGCCTGGGGAAGCGCAATATACCGTTTACTAAATGGATAACTTGCAGCAAGTAAGACCGCACCCACCGCAAGTATTTGGGTAAACAAGGTGCAAGGAATAATCAGCCAAGCTGCAAGCAGTGTTAGGGCTATGGCTATTCCAACAGCTTCATAAGACGTAATACGCCCAGCAGTGAGCGGTCGGTTGCGTGTACGCGCTACATGCCGATCAAAATCACGATCAGCATAATCGTTGATCGCACATCCTGCACAGCGCATTAGTATCGTGCCACTTATAAAAATAAACAGCACTTTCCAAGGTGGCAACCCTTCTGCGGCAATCCACAGTGCATTCAATGTAGGCCAGAGTAGCAGCCAGATGCCTACTGGCTTATCTAGGCGCACTAGTTGTATGTAGTCGCATACACGCGAGCCTATTTGATATAGGGCCCCATGGATGCGATGCCTAGTAGATGTAATTTTTTTACTCACTTATTAGTTGATGTTACGTATAGGGTAGAACGGCGAGTTGTTGATAGGCAGAGCGCAAAGATTACAAGTCGGTGGTATGCATGTTGGGGTTCCTTCGTCACCCCAACCTACCGTTCTATCCGAACTTATTGGCAAGGCTATTTGATGTAGGTTGGTGGTGACGAAGGGATGCTCACACGCATACATAGTCTTTTTGAACACCTGCGTAACATTATTTATTAAGAGAAGCGCGCAGCATCCAAGCGGTTTTTTCGTGGATTTGTAGGCGTTGCGTTAGAAGGTCTGCAGTGGATTCATCTTGTGCGTCATCTGCAATAGAAAATGCATTGCGCGCTGCACGGGCTACCGCTTCATGGCCTTCTATGAGTTGGCGGATCATGTCTTGGGCATCAGGCACGCTAGTGGCTTCAGGAATAGAAGAGAGTTTCGAAAAGGCGGCGTAGCTCCCCGGTGCAAAAAAACCTAATGCACGGATACGCTCAGCCAAGGTATCTGCCGCTTGGGCTAACTCGGTGTACTGCGCTTCAAACATTAAATGCAAGGTATTGAACAAAGGGCCCGTCACATTCCAATGGAAATTGTGCGTTTTCAAATACAAAGTATAGGTGTTAGCCAAAACATGGCTGAGCTCTTCGGCAATACGCTCCAATGCCGCACTGTCGATCCCAATATTGATATTAAGGCTGTTGTCTTTTTGTAAACTCATCGTCGTTTCCTTATAAAACATAGCTCATAGGCGCTCAAAGCGAGGGGGCAATATAACGCGAAAACACAAAGCGCGGGCCCGCGCATTCTCATTAAAAATTGTTTAGCTTATATCCCCTGGCGGTATTATTTTTCTTTTGGGCTAATTCTAGTCGTTCTTGCGCTTCTTTATAGTGTGTATATGTCTAGGGCAACGTACTAGACAAAGCATCAAGCTTATCTTTCAGATTTCTAATGTCCTGGATAAGGGCATTTACTTTATCGAGCTCCCGCTCGCCGGGCTTTGTTTTGCCTTCGATATCTTTGATAAAATCCTGCGCGTGAAGATAACTAGGCGCTGCGTAGATCGCTTCTTTGAAGGAGTCCAAGGCTAGTATGTGTACAGTTGCTTCAAGTTCCTCTTTGAGGGGCTTTATTTTCTGTTCTAGCCTTTCTTGGTAATCGGATAGAGCGGTCTTGATTGCCTCTATGGTATCCCCTGGCGGCACTGGAGCGGCTACTGACAATGGCGGCATGACAATCGACAGGCCAGGCTGCAGCATCACTGAGCCGTCTACGCCAGGATTGGCTTCCAGCGTCGCTGCTTTAATAACATCTAGTTGCGCCGCTGGCAGCTTACCGTAGTATTCCTCAATCAATTGCTCGATGGTTTTTTCACTTTGGATCGTAATGACTGACATACAAAACTCCTGGTTCAGGATGCGGAGATGTTGAGCAGATACCAAGGACTACTCTTATCCAACACACTATTATTGATAAGTATGGAGCCGCCAGTGATGTTTCCGATAATAGTGTATGCTTTCGACCATATATTGAGGGCATACCCATTCTCTTGGTTGCCAGTCCAGTGCAGTCGGTTGCTCGACACAATAACAGCCCCTGCCCCCAGTTCAGCCAGTCCCAGGCTTCTCCCAACAGCAGTGGATGCAAAGTAATTATCAGAAAAAATACAGTTCGCCAAAATGCAGTGCTTCGATCCTTGGGCAACCACAAGCTCCCCTCCTATCATATGCGCTGTGCCCTGATTGGCTCGAATTAAGAGATTCTCTGACCGGGTTTGCTTTAGTAAGCGTAGCCGCTCGTGCGAGAGGAAATAGATGCCTTCTTTCGTAAAGATCTCGAGTACGCCAACTGCGGAAAAGAAAGCACCCTTAACCTCAGTCTCACCCCTAATTTCAGTAGGCGGCACGATGCGGATTGCTTGCCAGTCGGTGTTTTCCAGCCCTCGCGATGCGCTGCGTGAAAGAATATTTTCGCTCACGGTAGCATGTATGTAGGGTGGCTGGATTTCAATGGCCGCGACATAGCCGGCGCTCCCATTCTTCGGCCCTATTTCGCTCAGATGGTTGCCCGAGATACGTACATTTTCACTGGCAGTTACGCGGATGCCAACGCAGTCACTCGCCCGCGATGCCTTCTGTGCAAACTTGCTCAGAATGTTGCCAACAATCTCCACATCGCCCGCACCCGACACTTGAATACCCACCAATGATGTGGATGTAGTGAAATTGCTATCCTCAGCAATATTTAGCAGTTGGTTATTATCGATAGACAAATGGGCATCCTCCCCTGCATTAAGGAAAATGATGCCACCGCGTGCGTGCTCCACGATATTTTGCTTGATAATGGCCGAAACCAGCGGTGTGCGTACTTCAATGCCCATACCCGGTAGTTTAGTAAGTCGATTACCCGTAATCCAAACATGATCGATACCGGATGGATCCAAGCCCGAATCCAGCACAATACCGTTGCCGTTCTTCCCTCTTGCGCCGCCACCGCCACATATCTCGTTATCAGTGATGTGCAAACCACCAACCGCAGCGATGAGGACATCTCCGTCTTTAGCCACTCTCAGACTGTTGGCGTGAATGCGAAACGACGAACCGGGTAATACTCCTCCTAGCACAATGACGGCTGAGAATCGCTCTGCCAGCACAAGATTACGCGTAAATTCAGTGATGCCATAATGCAAAAATCGCTTATCTAGTTGCAAGCCTACAGAGTTGCATACCAATACATTGTCGGCGAAAGACAAATTAGACGTGAGCAACAATTTTTCCTTGCTCCTGCCACCGGTGATGCCGATGTCAGCATTGATGATGCATTGTTGCACGCTCATGTCCCACGTATAACCGTCAAGCACCACCGCCGCGCTGATACCCTCGAATACTAGAGAAGGCGCCCGCAGCGCAAGGCCGTCTAGTTTGAGTCCTCTCGTATCGCGAGCGGTAATTAGTCCGCGTGGAAAGGGTTGGGGCCCTGCGCCCACCACCATGAAATCTTCGAGCGTGACATTCTGGCTGTCTTGTATTTGGATTACCGAATTGAGTTGGCCATCGATTATCCCGGCTGACAGTACGGTGCTCCGACCCTTGCCACGAATAATGAGAGAGTTGACGCCGCTGATATTCAGTGGATCTTGCAAGTGATAGAGGCCGGCGGCAAGACAGATGACGCCTCCGGCTTCACCAAGGCTACCGATAGCCATCTGGATGGTAGCTGAGCCACTCGCATGCCCTTCCGGTGTAACGCAGACGTCACAAACGCAATCAGTGCCTGCTACTGGCTCAGGTGGCCAGAATAGCCGGCAGTCGCTCACGAGACTGCTGGGGAGTTTCACGATCGCTAGGCGAGCATAATGGTGATGCGTGCCAAGCGGCGGTGCGAGCTCAAGCTCGTGGTCGATCTTGGCATCTGCGGTGCGCGCTGCAAAAGACCAGTGGTCGCCGACGTGGAAATTACCGCCGCTGCCTTCGAGGTCGAATTTCACTAAAATGCCTTCTTCGAGAAACAGCTCGGTTCCCGCCGGCGGTATCGGAATCACGCCAGGGTTGGCACTGTTAGACTCATTCAGATCGTGGAAGACTGTGCCATCAGCACGCTTTATCTGGCCGGACTGATTCCAACGGCGTATGCGAGTCTGAAGCGTGGAGTCTGTAGGAAAAACATTAGGCAGCAACGTCTGTGTAAGCACGATAGTGCGTGTGACATCGTCAACACCGCTGATTTTCCGCATAATGCCGGGCTCACCGCGCAACTCGAGAACCCTATTGGTAATCTCTACCCAATCGCCCTCGGAGAAGCGCAATTGTTTATCGCGGCCGATACTGTCGACGACCAGGCGGTCTCCATCTGCGTTGATTTGGCTTACCAGGCTCTGCACTGCGCCATTGTCGCGCGACCATTTGAATGTTGCTTTCCCCGCTATACCTTTGTCGTGGATTTCAATGCGGTAGAGCTGGTTTTCAAGGCCCGTGTAACCGCCCGCTGGAGGAACCCGGCAAGGATTTTTCTCCGAGCTGATGATGTTGCCAATTTTCGTGGTCAATCGAGCAGCTGAAGGACGAATCACCTCTCTCCAGTCCGGCCCCAGCTTTGCGTCTAGTGTGCTGCAATCTCCTCTCATTTGCACCAACTTCACCTGCCATACGGTCTGAAGTCGCGCTGTGGTGTCGACACCGACTGCTTTTTCGACTAGCTCAGGATACTGCAGATGTGTAACCTCACGCTGCCAGACATCCAGATAGACTAGGAATGGCTTCTCTCTGGGCAGTTCTTCCAGCTCCGATGGGTAGTAGTACGGCTGATTCATGTAGTCAATCGCCTCGATGCCGACTTGCTCAGTGAGCTGTGAATCCCACCTCAGCGTATCCCTCTTACCGTGGTTTTCTACGAGTACGCCATCGACATACATGCGACCCACACCGATGGTGAGCTTTCCGTCATTGAACGCAATACGAAAACCATCCGGCGTGCCACGGGGCACAACTGGCTTATCAGAAGTATCCAGAGTACCGGTCTGAATGCGTCGGAGGATCTGGGCGACAAATTCGTTCCAGTCAGCGTCTAGCTGTACGCGTCCCTGCTGCATAACCACACCTAGAAAGTCATTCCAGGCATTGAAAGTGAATCGACTGCAATCAAAGCTCATGATGTACTCCTCTCAGATCTCAATGAAAACGCCTGATTCCAGCCCCGCACGCAAATATTCAGCAAGGCGTAAGCGTAAGTTAGTTTCGCGTTGAGACGCATGTAGATGGTGAAAAGCACCCATTTCGCCCTCATCATCAGCGCCGTGACAGACCGCTTCGTTGCTCGCACTCGAGAGCCGGCAGTAGGTTGATGTACCGTAGCGCAACGACAGCATACGAGGGGCAGCGTAGCTGTTGTCCTGTGTATCATCATTAGCCTCCTTATCCTGCGGTAGGCAGTGATAACGGCGCGGCACGCGCGCACTAGGCGGCAACCATGAGAAACGCACGCAGCCGGTCTGCCTCTGCTCAGCATGTATGCTCGCCGTCCCATTGCTCACTTCGGGGCCAGCCAGCAACAGACAGTTCGAGATTAACGGCATAGTACGGGCATGAACCTTACCGATAACCGTACAACCTGAAAGCGATAGGCTGGCACCGACCAACACGCCGTTAGGCGCAGCAAATGCCACGTTATCTACGTCTGTCGCATCAATAATCAGATCCTCACCTACCACACTGCTGTCAGCATGCACACGCAGACCACCGACAATCGAGCGCGTTAGCGTTAAGGCTGTGCCAGCAATTTCCACCACCAGGCTTGGTTTCTCTGGATCCGTCGGCTTACCTTCTGGAGTCAGCGCCAAGCCTGGCACCAGCGTCGTGTGGATAATGCCTAAACGCGCTAAATGGTTGCCCGCTTCCGCCAGCACATGCAGCTTATTGCCACTAACGAGCAAGCCATTGAGCACAAATTCGCTGCCGGCCTCTCCTGTGATGGTAAATTCGCCAGCCAGCACCACAGAAGCTCGTGTTTTGTTGGCGCTGCGTAACTCGATGCGTTTGCCAGCCTTGACGTGTACCTTCAGCGTCTCTTTGTGACGGCCAGTAATAACTACTGCAAATTTGTCGCCTTCGAGCGTCTCGAGTTGATCGAACGCAGCTTGAATGGTGGGGTAATCTGTGGTGGGTACATGCAGTTCTTGCTGTTGCGGTACAGTGGTGAAACTCGCGGTGCGGTTGTAATCTCCACCGCCCATCTCATTCGCACTAAAGCCAAAGTAGTGCGTCACCTCTATTTGCGTGATAGGCGATTCTGGTGCAGCAGGAGCAGGTAGCGCAATGCGGCCAAGCACTGGATCGATAGCGATCTTATTGTCAGTGGGCAAATGAGCCCAAGTGGCGCCATCATCGCTCAGATTACACACGCGTATCTCTGTAGCCAGCTTTGGCTCCTCTTGGCCATTAATGAACACCGCAAGACTCAACTCTTTCCCATAATAAATTGGGGAATCTGTTTTCATATCCTGCTCTAACACGCGCCGCGACAAAGGCAGCGGGACATTGGATCGCTCAGCAATATGCGTAATCCGTTCCTCGGGTTCGGGACGGTTGTACAGCGGCATATCATGGTTAAGTGGACTCACGCGCCAGCGCCGGGCATCGACCTGCACAGCTGGCGAGCGTTTGGCGCCCTGCGCGCCGATAGGCCAAAGAAAAAGTCCAACATTGGGAATGTTATAGCGCCCTCGTCCACTTGCAATACGGCGCACATCTACTGTATGGGGCACGGTATCGAAAGCGCTCGCGATGTACTCCAGCGGTTCCCACTGACGCAGGTTTGGCGCATAGTGGTTATGCAGCCGGATGTGGTTCATGTATTGCGTCGTGGCGAGCGTTTGGAAGAACTCCACCGCACGCGCGTCCCAGCCCGTCACATCGCGTGCTAACTGCTCAAGCATAGCGGCTGTTCCCTTGCGCCGGCGAAGTGCGATGGTATGGGCGACTTCGGCACGCGAGCTGCTGATATTTAACCCATTGCTGTAAAGAGGCCGGTAGCCGATAAGATCGCCGGTGTAAGGCACAACCCATTCAGCGCAGGTTTCGATAAATTGGTCGTCATACAACTGTTCAATGTTTTCTTCCATTGCTGCCAATTGCTCAGCAATGGCTGTGAGCAATGCCTGCAATACCCGACCCTGCTCCTCGTCACGAATACGATAGATGGCTGGTAGCAAGCGGTAGAGCTTAGTTAGGTTTGGATTCACGGCATCACCTCTAGCATTAGCGAAGCGGCATCGAGCATCAGCAACTCGGCAGCTCGTGGCACAGCAGTAAGTGAAGCCTCTGGCAGGTGTGCAAACAGACGGGGTTTAAGAGGCGGCGTTGGACCTGTAACGGACCGATACAGCTCAATCACATTAACCGCTTGCACATTTGCCAAGCGGTGCAAAACCTCGCTCACTTCATCCACTGACACCGACTGACCGAAATGCCGTGACTCAAAACTAAAAGCCTGGCGCAACGCTGCCTCAGCATGCTTCAGTTCCTTATTGGTGTCGGCATCGGCTGTCATTTTGATAGCAGCGCGTAGGCGAAATGTCACGCGCTGGTAGCTTTTAATGCGCAGTGGCAACAGCGCATCGCCACAGCGCTGCAACGCCGCCAGCAGATTCCGATAAGTGTCGCTGGATTCATCGATCGCGTTCCCCTCCTCTCCTGCCACCGTGATGAAGATACCGCGACCAGGCCCCGCTGCAATCGACGTGGCATGCGCTTTAGCTATACCGGCGAAGCTGCGTGAGAAATCTTCATAGTCTTGCACGGAAACCACTCGATCCAGCGTTAGCACGGTAAGGGGTGCGTTCTCGCGCGCAGCATCTGCGGCTTGCGCATCCTGGCCGCCACGGGCTGCCTCCGGGTTCGTAACCCCGCTCACCCCGAATGGGCGTGTAAGTAAATTACTCAGTTTGCCGGCAGCAACATTGCCGCTAATGCCGATGCCCTTGCGATAACGTACACGGACATTGTCCTGCCCACTGGGCGGGCGCGCGCCCTCAATACCATCGCCGAAGATTACGGTAGTGCGCCCGTTCTCCTCTAGTTCCGTGGTGAAGACACGATCGTTTGGCCCCTGTCCATATAGTGAAGGTAGCTCTCGCCACAGTAGGTCATTGACGCGCAGCGCCAGCGACGAGGCGCGCCCGCTCGCTGTGGCCCCGCTCACATGGGTGAGCGGTGGCTGCTGCAGCTTGAAACGCTGATCTGGCTTGCTAGTGGCACCACCCAGCATTTCGTTGACCGTCTCGCCGTGGGTCGCGCTCGCTACATTGGCGTTAATCCGCACGCTTTGGCGGTCGTAAATATGTCGCAGAGCCGCCATCAGATGCAGCGTTGTGCCGTCGCGGCCATGTTCGACTGCCGCATCAGCCTCCTTCACGAATACCATCTCCGCCAGTATTTCATCCTGCTCCAGCGCTGGCTGCAGACGTATTTGATCGGCAAATGCAGTGAGATTCCCAACCCGACCGTCTCGATCGCGCAGCAATAAAACTAGCTGGGCACGCGTACCCAATCGATCGCCGAATTGTTCTGGTGTTAGGAGATCTGTGGCACCCTTAACAATCGTGCCGCGCTGCCATTTACTTTTAAATAATTCGATCGGCGTGGCAACCATCTGCAACGAATCGCCTGGCATAAGCGGCACCTTACTGCCATCCTCCAGATTCAAAACTAGCCCTGTGGCATCCTCAACGATAGCAATGCGCTGTCGCTTACCGCTCAATGCTAGCGCCTGCGCCGGATGCAGCGCCTGCTGCACACTTGCTAGCGTAACCCGTTCACCAAAGAGGGGGAAATTCAATGGACGTGCTGTGACAGCAAGTTCTTCACTTTGTGCCAGCACCAATGTGTGCTCAATCGTGTAATGCTCAGGAGATAATGTGAGATCTTCATAAGGTTTGATCCGAGTTGTTCGACTACTGAGACCGAAGTCCGTGCGCGATACTACCGATACCGCCTTAGTGCGATACAACTCCATGTAATCCGGCAGCGAGGTGCTACCAGTACCCCCTTCGTTCGACACCAGCGCCATCCAACTGTTAGGAACGATTTTCGGATAAGCGGCATCGAGTTCGATATACTTTGAATCTAAATCTATCTTGTAGTTCTTCCACTTCCTCGGCTTCGATGGGTCACTACTTGGATCCAACATGTTGTCGAGCTGGGTGCCGCTTTGACTCATCAAGCGTGGATCAGGGGCATTATAGCCAAACAGCGCAGCCCGCTGACGCAGCACATAGACCTGCGGAAAATTTTGTTCAAGCTCAGGCGCAAGAACGTCATTGCTAAGTCTATCCTGCCAGCTGATGCGGGTATGTCCCTGCGAAATGTCGGGCTCCACCTTCTCTACCATCCTCAGATTCCATTGTTTGGGATTCCATTGTTTGGAACTAGAGGGCATCATGCGCGCCTGCCCAATAATAAGCACCGCATCGCCAGGCGTGAGGCCAGTAGACACACCAGCAAGGTAGAGCTCGGTGTCGCCACGCCTCGGCTGCCAGGCGATGGCGGTCTGCACTGGCAGCGCGTTCCAGTCTGCACGCGCCTCGATAGTTTCTACGGTTTCAAAGGTTTGGGGATCTTCACCGGGGCCTGGCACACTCTGCACGCGCGTACCTATGGGTACGGGCACAGGTGCTAGCACCTGTGCGGGCAAACCAGGCGTTTCCTGCAGGGTAAACGCTAGCCAAGTGGAAGCCGCAACACCTGGCCTAAGCGAATAGCCAATCAACTGCGCTAGCTCGAGAATGGAGCGGCGCTCACGCGCCGTACGCAGAAAATTCTCATTCGCAATGCGTTCCTGGTAGAAACTCAACACGTCCAGCACAACAGCCGCGGCATCGCACAATGCGATACTGAAATCATCAGACTCACGCGTCGTGAGCAGATGGAGTGCTGAGAAGTCCGTTGAAGACAAGCGCGCCTTCATCGATTTAAGGAAATCACTGTGACGTCCCGCGCGGTAAGCTACCGCAGGCTGACCGGCGGGGTTATGAATGCGTTTTGGGGTCTGTGCCTTCAGACCAGTACAACAGTTGCAAGCGTCGCTCTGGCTCATACTGCTCCCCTGTGTGGGTTATTTTCCGCCGTGCAGTGAGAGGTGCAATATGCCTCGCTCGGGGAAATTGCGATCATTGTCCAAACGGGCAATTTCTAATCGCCCTAGCTCCATGACTTCTTTGCGCAAAGCATCCAAATTATTAGCTTGGCCTTGCCGTGCAAAATGGGTGACCTGTACCGTTTCGACGCCTGGCACACTGCGCGCGGCGGCGTAAAGCGGGCTTAGGTATATAGGTTGGCCAAAAGTGAAGGCGTCTGGATGAAATAGGCCGCGCCGGCCATCTGCAAGCTCTTGATTACTCAAGACTTGCAGCAGTGACGTATGCACTTCGCTACGAAAATAGTGAGGTGCCACACATACGGTCATCTTAATTTCCAGCGGCACATAGATCGGATCATTAAAGACAAGGTCATGACCGGCCATCCGATACGGTTCGACGAAGGTTTCAAGCGCCGAGCGATACTGAGCATCCATTGCCTGCCCGCCTTCGCGGTCAATGGTGACAAATAGGGTATGCCAGCTGCCGGTCCAGCGCGGCGTGGCAGCGGCCCGCTGGACATCGTCAAAGCGACCTGCAACGGCAGCGTAATCTTCTGGTGTCACCGCCCGCTCCTTCTGGGTACGGAAGGCTTGTGGAGCACGACGGCGAATCTGCTCCGCGCTCTCCGCCTCGCTGCCACCACGCGCGGGTAGCGGGTTACACACGCCGACAATCCGCTCATCATCAGTCACCACATGCGCCAGTGCATTAGCACCGATATTGCCGTCCAATCCCTGCCCGACCCGATAATGCGCTGTGAAAGTCATTTTTCTCTCAGCCGTTTCGCTCTCTGGCCGCTTGCCGTGTTCATCGTCACCAAAGCGCAAAAATGCCGAGCCGTCGTGTTCACTCTCCACTACAAAATGTGTGTCATAGCTCTTGCTATTGAGAAGATCCCGTTGTGCTTCCCAGTTCTCCTTGCTGCCGGAATTTATAGTGCTGGTGAGCTGGATCATAGGCAGCACCTCCGCATTGCGCCACTTGAGGGCTTGCGTAGCCGGTGCATCGGGATCGAATGAAAAATGTGTTCTACGCTCGGTATCGACAGCGGATTTTTGAATCGTCCCAGCATGCGTGAGCGGCCGCTGTGCAAGCTGTGGACGGTAACGTGCAGGAAGCCATTCGGTCGAAGCAGGATCGCAACGGTCGGCGTCTTGTTCAGCTGGCAGCGACAGGCGCGCTGGGGGTACCGAACCCAGCGATTCGTCGCGCACGCTCAGGCCATGGTCGGCCAATATGATGTTGCCATGCGCCACAGCAACGTTATCGATAAAGCCTCCGCCATGTTCTGTATCGGCAATCGCCGACAGGCACAGCGGAAAAGGCAAAGCATCGGCGCGCGCCCATTCAATCTCGGTAATTTTCGTGTTGGGATAGAGCGGATCGACCAGCGGCTTAGTCTTCTGCTCGTCAATATACTGGTGCACCGAGGTTAGCCGCACAGCATGCCGATGGGTAGGATCAGCATCACCCGACAAGCCTGTGGAAGATCCCTTCACCTCTTCAAAAATCAGAACTGCTCCCGTCTGCAAGTTATCGAAGTGTCCGCTCAGGGTGGCGGATGTCGCCCCCTTTGGAAGACAGCAGAGGCTGTCGCCCCAAGTATAAAAATACATTGTGTCGTGCGCAGGGTATAGCGTTACCGTGGTGGTATCAGCAAGCTGCAACTTGCCCTCAGGATGCAGAGGCTCAAACACCACCGGCTGGGCTGCGAAGGCGTCACGGTAAGCACTCGAATCAGCAGAGATGCGCGAGGGCAACCCCGGCACACGCGACAGAAAACGCAACCCGGCCAGCGAGATATCCTGCGGAGTGTCGGCTGCCAGTTTCAGTTGCACCCATACACGCGCGTTGCTGCCTTCATGCAAGGCATAGTCGACCAGCAAAGCATGACGGCGCAAAGAGGTTCGCCGCCGCGCCGTATTCAAATAAGCTTCAGTAGCGACGGCGTCCTGCCAGTACGATAGGTGATCGCCCGCATAAGCCAAAAGTTCGACCAGAGCAACGCCCAAATCGGCTGGCGTGCGAGCGCGCCAGTCGGGCAGCAGCTGGGTTAAGCGATCCAGCATAAGGCGGCGAAAGCTCGCATAGTCCTTTGCCAAATAGTTAATATCCGGCGCTACGGTGACTGGCTTAGCGCACACTTGTTGGGGCTTGCAATCGAAGTCGCTCGGACATTCGACTTTGAATGAGAACGTCACCTCAGCCAGCTGAGGATCAAATTCCTCCGGCGCACGCTGATCGCTCTTCGAGCGTTGTAGGCGCAGTTGGTAAGGCGAGTAATCGCCACGGGAATTAGTACGCACCAGCAAGATGTGATCGGCCTTGGGCAAGGCAGTGAAAAAAGCCCGCTCAGCCTCGTTGGTTTGTTCCTCTGGCGGCTTAGCAGCGATGGCGATCCATTCAATCTGCACATCACGCACCCGCTCTCCCCCTGACAAGTGGACGTTCTCCAGCGTGAGAGCCAGGACCAGCTCACCTCCCGGCACGCCTGGATCACTCAATTTGGTCGGTACGGGTTTTAAACAATGCAACAGCAAGGTGCATTGACGCGGACTATTGGATGGGGCATCGAGATTCAGCACTTCGAGGTAATCGATGCCGTTGAGTGTAGGATGTTTATTGACTGCGTTGCGGCGCTGTTCATCACAGCAAGTGTAGCGCGTCATGAGCTAGTTCCTCCTCGTTCGAAGGTCTGCAACTGCCGCGACTGACTACGGCGGATAAGATATTGCACCGTCACCCGTAGCGTGGATTCCTCGGCTTGCGCCGTCACGCCCTCGACCACAATGATGTCATCCAGCCACTGTTGCAGCGCACTCTGGATCAGCATCTGCGTGGCCGCGGCAAGCTCCGGGCTATTGGGTGCAAACACAAGTTGCATCACACCACTACCGAAGTCTGGCAGCATTACCCGCTCGCCAGGCGAGGTAAAGAGCACCTGCTCAATCAGGCCGCGCACCCAAGCCTCTTCTGTAGTTTGTGCAGTGCGTCCTCGTCCGTCGATGCTGTATGGATAGCTTAGATTCATCATAACCTCAGCTTGCAATTACACGTGTCTGCGCCGCCGTTGGTAATAAAGGTGTGCCATTCGGTGTGCAGATTGCTTGGCTATCCATCAATACCAGAGGCTGGCCGTTGGAAGTCACTCGAGTGGCTGCGACAAGCCATTGCGCGGTAACGCAGGGGGAAGGCGCACCGCTAACGTTGAACGCACAGCCAGCTATCGTATAAGGTGTAGCCATGGTGACTGTAGCTTGTCCACTTATAGTTACCCGTGGATTGGGTGCGGTCGGCATAGCGCTGCCGCCGTGAGCACAGAGCACCGTGGCACCGAGATGTAACAGGGGTCCGGGCATGTTTTTTCTCCTTTACACTACGACCAATGCACCGCTATTCATCGTCACGGTTGGACCAACCATAACGATGCTGGCACCCTTGCCGTTCTGAATATAAATGCCTGTGTCATTGACAATAATCGAAGCCCCAGTGGCGCTCTTTAGCATGATCCCGCCAGTGGGCCCAGGTAGATCAGAAATCGTGACGCCATTTTGCAGCGGCGTCTGCAAAGTAATGGCCGGTATCGGCGGCGGCGTCAAATGCGACAGCGCAGGCAACTCCGCAGCCGTACCCCAGAAGCAGCCTACCCAAATCGGATAATCTGGATTACCCTGCTCAAACTCCACCCAAACACCTGAACCGATCACTGGCAACGCAACCATACCGTTCTGCAAACCGGCAATGGGCACGCAAGGCATCGCCCAGGAGGTTGGTGCAAGCGACGTGACATCGGGTACCTGCACCATCAGCCGCCCCATCTGCATCGGGTCAAGGTTGTTGAGCACCATACCACGGTACTTACCAAAGAATTTTCCAGATTCACTCATACAGGCACCCTAGGGACAATGGAAATCAACCCATTGCGCGTGAGGTTAAAATTTTGCTTAAATTCGCCGCGCTTGAGCGTGCTAGTGACGCTTTTCACGTAATACAACCCATCATAGGCAATGCCCGCTCCGCGTACTCCGACGAGTTGGCGGGCCTTAAGTATTCGGCCATAACGCAGTACGTTGAGGCTACCGGTAGCGCTGACCGAATCTTGTGAGCGCGCGGCCTCAGCCACGCCGCAGCCAATGGCTTGGACGGGATTGAGCTTAGCCGTATCCTTCATCAGCTTGACGTTCGTCAACGGAGTAGGCAGGACACCCAACGGGGGTTGCAGTGGGTTCAAGTTAGGTATCGGAATGGGGATCGGCACGCGAGTCGCCTGATTCTGGATGAACACAATCGGCAGCACCCCCTTGGTCGGATCAAAGCTGAAGCTCAACGACTCCACATTGGTGTGCGCGTCCATATCTATGTTAAGCGCTGGCTGCGGCACACCTACTTTGATCTCTGGCCCGAAATAAGCAACGTTGGCTCCAGGTACTGGTCCAGGTTCAATGTAGAACACGTAGCCCGCTTCCTGTGCCAGTTGCTGCAGGTAGTGCAGATCAGTGCCCTGATGAGCGGGGATGCGCTCAATGGGTATCGGCACGTCTAGAAATAAGGGAGGAATGGGCAAGGGCACAATACCGAAGGCGGCATACTTGGCGCAGATCAGTGCCACGCGGGCCGGCACTGGCATAGCTGGATAGGGAAGTCCGCTAAAGTCGATCATATCCATCACCTTGGTCAGATCTTCGCCGGTGACCGCGATGCTCCCAGGTGCACCGTTTTGCCCAGCTTGCACTTGCACGTTGGTCATGACCCCATCAAACAATACATTGGGCATGCCATTCATTGTCACCACCAGCATTACCCGCAGCGGCGGTGTGAGTGGACTGGCGCTCTGCCCAGCCGCAATCAAAAAGAGTGTGTTGAGCTGCGAACGGCTATCGATCTGCAGGTTAAGCTGGAAACCACTAGCTGTACCAGCTGCGGTGGTAACCTCCACGCTTTCTAACGCATCGACTACGATGCGCGGCGCGGGCAGTGGCACCACTGGCCCCATCAGCAAGGTAAGTTGGATGCCGCTAATCATCGCTTGCTCCTGGCACACCTTCTGGCAGCGTGATGCGCAGCAGCTGTCCAATCTCCTCAATCAGAGCATCAGGACGCAACGCGCCGTTGGCATCACACAATCGCCAGTATTGCTCGGGGTCGCCCAGATAGCGGTGTGCAAGATTATCGAGCCGATCCCCTTCGACTACAGCATGCAGCTGCAATAGTGCAAAGTACTCCGGCGGCGGCACAAAACGACGCTTGAGGTAGGCGATACTGCGGCCATCCGGTGCCGTCAATGTGGTCGTACCAAGCCCGTGATAACGGCTGGTGGGCGGAAAGACCGGCGTTTGCAATGAATTTGCTTCAAGGAATGCTTGTAGGGGATCCATCATGCTCCTCCCTCAATACCGCCAATACCAAGTGATGAAAACTGGCCTCCAACCGCTCTGCCAGCCAATTGCTCTTTAGTCTGCAGATAGCTCATGAAAAGGCTGCCGCCCTTATGACTAAAGCCAAGATCATCCACACTCAGCACACGCAGCCCCAAACTCACCTTAGCGCGCAGCGGGTTGAGTGTGGGATCGAATGCCTCTTCGGTAATGCTAAATTCCGTCACCCGCACCGGCACGATACGCGTCTTGCTCCAGACAAAGAGCACCAGTGGCGTCTCCATCGGTATGATCTCCATCGTGCCAGCGTTCGCTAAACTGTTATTCGAATTAAGCTGCTTACTAGTCGGATACAGCAGCAATTCCAACGCTGCTAGCTGCGGCTGGATACCATGTTCAACCGTCACGCGGTTTTGCTCAGGGAACTCGAGTTGATCAGTCGCATCAATCTCCGCCTCCAGCTTATAAGATTCGACCGCCGGCCCTTTCAGGCGCATTGCATCTGAACGAGCGCTCCCTCCCTCCTCCACGCTCTGTATCTGAAAGCTGCGCGAGAGTGAATCCGGGTTGTATTGCAACGAAATAACTCGCTGCACCTGAGCTGACCTCGGATCAATCAACACGAGGCCGCCTTTGAGGAGTTTGGGGGAGTTGGGGGAAGTGGTCATCGTCTTAGGCCTTTGTCAGTTAAGCAGTCTGCTCATTTCATTTCTTACCCTTTGTTTTAATGCCCCCCTTTACTTAACAGACCCTCGGGCGGTACTACTCTATCGGTTAAGGTGCGTGTGGTACCGTAACGTCGACCTTTCGTATATAGGGCAGCGCCAGCCGCAATCGCAATTTCCCAGGAATCGGCATCCTTCTTACCAATCGTTACCAACACGTGACCAACAAAGAGAATTTTTTGGATGTCGCGACCGAAGTAAAGTAGGGAATAAGTCTTACCTGTCTCGTAAACCGGAGCGGGCATTACCAAATAGGACTTGCCCTCCTCCACCCAATCTATTTTGTACATTCCCTTGTCATATGCCGCGCTAATGTCCTTTTCATTCCCTTTTAGCCTCTTGGTAGGATTGGCCTTGTTAACTTTAAGCTTTAGCCCAACTTCGCCACCGTCGGTACGTTTGGCATCACCGGGCTTTGGACTGCCTTGCTCCGGTGCTTCACCACCGCCTTTGCTAGTGCGAAGTGCTTTCACCCTTTTGCGTACTGATTCCACAATCTCGTCTTCCGACTTGTCGACTGCGGACCACAAATATTTCAAGAGTTCGTCGACCTCCTTGTCGCTGAGAGGTGGATTGAAGGTACGCACCGCAGCCAATATCTTTTCCTTTAGCGCAGGGGTCCATTTTGGCCCCTCAGGGTCCTGGCTCGCCAAACCCATAACCAACCTTTCTGCCGGTGTTTCAGGCGAAGCATTTACTATATTTTTACCTGCGCTCTGTGAAGGCCTGTCCGTTGGACTGATGTCGCTGATCTTCTTGCTCCCCATACCACGCTCGGACCTGCCACTGTTACTGGTGCCGCCATAGCCAACCCCGACTGCAGTGGCCAGTTTCTTTAACTCATCAACCGCGCCGCCGTTGGGTAGCGCCTTGCCAACCACAAGTGAGCTGGCTAGCAATACCTCTAACTCCTCAGGCGTAAATTTGTCTCTATTGGCTGCAATGGTGTCGAGGATTTGCTTGTTAATCTCTTCTTGAGCCTTTGTCAGATCGCCACCTTCAGCCATGGCCTTGTTGAGTTTCTCTTTCAGAACGGGGTTGGCGTCGAGCATTTCGCTAATCTCGGGTGGCACTGGTATGCCTTTCTGTTCGAATGCTTTAAAAAGCGTCACCAACGGCTCCTCGCCCGGCCCCAGCTTGGCTTCAGCCCGCCCGCTGCTCAATAGTCCAACCGCCACGATCATGCTAGCAACTGCGTAGGCCGGCGTCAGCTTGCCTACGGCGTTACCCGCGACAGCTAAGCCCCCCTTGGGCCCAAATTTTTTCAGAGATACCGCGGCCAGAAGCGCAGACAATGCCAGTCCCTTGCTGGCATCCTTTAGCAGGTTATAGATAATCACGCCATCATTGTTGGTGGCGGTGAAGTACAGGTCACCACCGAGCGCAAAGTAGCCGCTACCAGAACTAGGCGACCATGTGCCACGGCCAAACTGCAATCCACCGCATTTATCCGATTCTTCGCAAATTTTGTTAGCGAGCTTGATCTGAATTCCCAACTTGTTCATGCGGAACCAAGCTCCCGACGGTGTCGTGATTTCGTACATCGTTTGGTTTTGGAAATCCCAAATGTCCGGTGCTGCAGCGTACATACCGCTCTTGGCGGTGAAATTAGGTCCCGCTCCAGGCGTTTCCTCGCCGCGCAAACACCTGAGCGCCATTTTTTCCTGCTCTCTGAAGCCGGAGCCGGTAAGGTGGAGCCAGTCGGCATTGAAACTTAGCGATATGCCAATCTTGGCTGGATGCGACCTAGCGTACATCGTCTGGATGCACTTCTCGGCGGCTTCCCAGCGCGGGAAGAATGCGTTGATCGATACGGGGAGGGGCGGACGTGGGGAGGCCGCGCACGAGCGCTGCACACGTACCGATCCATTGCGTTGTTGAATAGTGTGTACCAGCTCATGGCTAAGTAGATGCCGGCCGGTATCACTGAACGGCCTATAGTGACCAGCAGCGAAGACTACATCCTGCCCTACTGTATAGGCACTCGCACCAAGCATATTCGCCGATGCTGCGGCCCTTGCATCAGCATGGATGCGTATCTCACCGAAGTCATGCCCGAAGCGCTTCTCCATAAACGACCTCGTCTCTATATCGAGAGGCTGGCCGTAGGATCTCAAGACCTCATCAACGACTAACGGTACGTCCATTTCCATACCGCTGCCACGTTCGACCTTACGCTGAACGGTAGACCTTAGCGACGGCGTATTCCGTTTAAACGTTGAGACTGGGACAGCCATCACTTCGTTTGCAACATGGTCTGCTTCTTGCTCATACACATCACCTGGCTCGCCGATCTTGAGTTTTTTTTGTAGGCCGAGCTGTTTTTTGCTCTTACATTCCTCACATTCATCTGCCAACGACGATGTCGGCGATTCGCAGGCGCATTTGCGTTGCAATAACAGTCCACTGCCAGCCGCTAAATTGCTTGATGCTTGAGTTTTGGCAGCAGTGTTAACCAAAGGTGCAGCAGTACTCATAGCTTCATCTCCTTGCTAATACCCTGTTCTAATTGCTTTCCAGCCCGCTTCTGAAAGATTGCCACCTCGTTTTATGCAAATTTATGCTTCCATTGCTGCGATTCGATCCGCCTCGCGCCAAATATCATCCCAAGCGCCAACGATCTGAACTACTGTCACCGCTGCCAGACCTAGAGATATGAGTTCTCCAAATGGCAGCGGTCCATCGGCCACAGAAAGACTAAGCGCTATCGCTCCACGAATGGCAAAACGCTGTACAACCACACGCCAGAAATGACGCCATAGCGCCCTCCCAGCTATGGCGGCGGCAACAGAGGCAACTCCAACCGCTACTGCAGGGGCCCAACTGGCTGCCTCCCGCCGAAGGCGATCTCGTTCCTCGACACGTTTGCTTTTTGGAACCGGAACGAATACGAATGGCTGTCCAGAGACATTAACCGTGTAGGCGAGTAGCCCTGGCGTACACCATGCAGCTCTCAATTTTGCAGTTCCTATCCCAGGTACTGAAACCTGGAAATCTGGTGGTGTATAGGTATTTTCTAGTATTGGTGAGACAACACTCACACCAAGCGATGCGCGCCAAGCTGTTTGCGCCATATCGCTTGCGTTACCCTGATCTATATAGCGCAGCAGCTGCTCTTCTCCGTCGACTAAACACGGAAGAGCAGCAGGCTTGATCTCAGCGACTTGTAATATTCCTCCAGTGGTGATGCGTGCAAGATCAGGAAAACCTGCACCAGCCATGCCCCCGACTATCTGCGGGTATATTATTGGATCATCCCCGCCGCAGATTGCTTGCGATCGCAATGATCCTGCCGATGCACCTGGTATTACCACCTGGCGAGCGCCAGCAACTGTCTTTTGAAAATGCGTGCCAATAATGCGGTGCACGAGCGTGCCCGAAATCAGGCTTACCACGCTCGGATTGGCTAAAAGATCCTGACACCCTGCGAGCGACCGCTGAATGCGGAGCCCTCCGCCGCGCTGCTGCACTACATGAGTTAGCTCATGCGCTAGCAAGCTACGTCCTTTTTCAGTTTGTGGTGCGTATCGGCCCGCTCCAAAAACCACATTTTGGCCCACCGTATATGCTAATGCTCCCATTGCACCAGCCGACTCCGCCGCCTTTGAGCCAGCATGCACCCTCACTTGACTGAAGTCATATCCGAAACGTGGTTCGAAAAAAGATCGAGCGCTCGGATCAAGCGACTGCCCAGGCGAGGAGAGCACATCATGAACGATTGGGGGAGCATCCCCGCCCTCGGTTTCCCCTTCACTAAAGCGGCGCACCTGTGGTAGAGAATGATTTGATATATGCGAATTAGCTGACCTGATAACGCTACTGGCAACCCTATCCGCTTCTTGCTCATACACATCGCCCGGCTCACCGATCTTGAGTTTTTTTTGTAGGCCGAGCTGTTTTTTACTCTTACATTCCTCACACTCATCAGTTAAAGACGAAGTTGACGATCCGCAGGCGCACTTGCGTTGCAATAGCAGTCCTGCGTTGCCTGAATTACTCCATTGCTTTTGCTTGGCAACGGTATTCTGTAACGGCGCGGCAGTATTCATAGCTTCACCCCCCTGCTAATGCCCTGCGCTACTTGTCCTCCAATGCGCTGTGGCTTTGAATCTGGTTTGATGGGTACGCTGCCAATCCGCAGCTGTGACACGTCTCCTCGAGACGTCCACTGCTGAACGGCTTTCGGATCGGCAAATATACCGGTCAATTCCTGCTGCAAACCAGCGGCAATTGCATGTCTGTCTTCGTGGCGAAAACCTTTCAGCACCAGGCTGTCGATGTGTACGATGACGCGGTTCATATCCACCCCCGTGTTTCGACGTCGCTCAAAGGTCGTTCGCGTTTGTTGGCGTCGTGTTGAGCAGCTTGCAGTATATGGGCCATGCTGATTGGTGCATCAGCTTCGGCTGCGTAAAAGGCGGCGTTGAGCGCGATGTTGTGAATGTTGCCGCCAGCCACGTTGAGCCGCGCGAGCTTGGTGTAATCGATCTGGTCCAGCGGTGTGCGAGACGGAAAGGTGCTATGCCAGATCGCTTCGCGTAAGTTTTGGTCTGGAAAAGGAAATTGCACGATAAAGCGCAGGCGGCGCTGGAACGCTACATCTAGCGCCGTCTTCAGATTGGAGGTGAGGATCGCAAGTCCCCTGTATGCTTCCATGCGTTGCAATAGGTAGCTCACCTCGATATTGGCGTAGCGGTCGTGGCTGTCTTTGACTTCGCTACGCTTGCCAAACAGTGCGTCGGCTTCATCAAAGAGGAGGATGGCCCCGCTTTCTTCGGCAGCATCGAACACGCGGCGCAGGTTTTTTTCTGTCTCGCCGATGTATTTACTGACTACTGATGACAAATCGATACGGTAGAGGTCAAGCTGCAGTTCGCTAGCGAGCACTTCGGCGGCCATCGTTTTGCCAGTACCGCTCTCGCCGGTGAACAAGGCACTAATGCCAAGGCCGCGCGCGCTTTTATCGGCAAATCCCCATTCTAGGTGTACTTTGAGGCGATGTTTGACATGGGCGATGATCTGCCACAGCGAGGCTTGTTGCGCTGCGGGTAAGATGAGATCGTCCCAACTGGCGGCCAGTTCGATACGTTGTGCTAGTTCGTCGAGCTTTGCGCAGCCCATGGTGCGGCAAGTAGACCAGATGAGCTGTTTGGGCTGCTTGCTAGCGGCCAGCATAGGCGCCAGCTGTTGCCCTTGGTTTTGAATGATGCTGGCGCTTAGCCTGAACTGGCTGGCAATGCTATCAAGGGTGCCATTGAGCTGGGCTGCACCCGCGCCGAGCGCTTGTTGCCATAGGTACTTCTGTTCAGCCGGATCGGGTTTGTTAACAGCGAAACGCAAAGTGGGCCGTTCGAGCATCTGCGGCTGGCTCGCGCTAACAAAAACGACGCCGTGCAAGTGCTCGAGCAGTCGGCTGGTTGCGTGCGGCCAGGCTTCATTGCCGCCGCGTACCAACAAGGCGCTGCCGAGCAGCACCGCTTCGCGCGCCCATAGCGTGGCAAAGGCTTCCAGTTCGGCATGGCTAGCAGGTACATCTTCCGCGCGCAGGACGTGCAGACCCAGACCCAGCGCTGAGGCAACTGCTGAGGCTATATCTTGCTGCCCCAGTGGGTCATCACCGGTTAGCCACAGCACTGGCATATCAGCATCAACTGCCATTTCGAGCGCACTAACCACCTCAGTGCAGATGGCGCGATGTGCCTGCGCCATAACAGAAGGCAGCGTGACCGGCTGCATCAAACTACGTAAACGGATATCAAGATAATTCACCCCAGCTAGATAGTGGAGAATACGCTCGTCGATACGCAGGCGCCCTTGCGTCAGCCCGGACGATTCATCTACTTCTACAAGACGCCAACGCCGCAGCGGGCGCACAGGAGCAAGTGCACTCCAATGCGGTGTCTCTAAAGTGGTCAACGCGAGTCCAAAAGTTGGCCCTCGCTGTTTATGCGTATCGCCTAGCACCATCGCCGCTTGCTGAGCCAGTTGTATATCCATTTCTATGCCCGCACACAGCAGCAGTAGGTCGCGTTCGAAGGCGCTAAGGCCGAAGCAGTCCGCCACATGATCGATGGCGGCCGGTGCTGGCATCGCCATGCGAGCCGCTTCCAGCTCTGACGCGATGGCCTGCGTTTCACCCTCAGCACCGAGCTGCAGTTTAAGCCGAGCAAATTCGGCTACCAGTAAGCGCTGGTTAGCCTCAGTCCAGTCGTTGGGAGAAGAATATGGCCTGTTCATATGATATGAATACGCTTGTCAAAAAACACAGGCGGGGTTGCCGCCCGGTCGATAATTGGACTCTCTATGCCATCGACACGCAGGCGTACTAAGTGATCGCCTATCGGTGCATCGGTGATATCAAAACTGAGTTCGTTGGTCGGCGCTGTGAAGGATTTCGGCATCACTTCGCGCTGCCCAAGAAGCAGCGAAACGGTTTGGCCTGTACGTAGATGAGGCATGAATTTAAGTGTGAAGTGCGCTGTACCATCGTCTAGGCTTACCTCGCGCGGTAGTTCAGTGATCCAAGGCACGAGCATCAATCCTAGGTGATTTGTTTGGCGGAGCCGAGACTGCGTTTCTTCCACCCGTACCAGCCGAGCAGAAACCTGATATAAACCGACCGGAAAATCCGCTGAGCTCGTCGTCGGCACAGTAAACTGCAATTGCCCTGCGGCGTTGGTGCCCATTGCTTGCAGCACTTGCGCTATACCCAAACGTTCGTTTTCCAGCAGCACTTCCCGGTTAGACCCATCAAGGTGAAAACCGTTGAGCGAGACGACGTCACCTAGCCGCACGACAGGCTCCCCGCCTAATGCGGACACACTCTGAAGGATGGGGAACGGGGGTAACAGATCTGGCTGCACGACTACGCCCTGCTCACGCTTAGATTCTTGATCGACTGTGCCACGTGAGAGGACGGGCAGTGGCGAGCGCGTTGGGTACACGGAATCGATTAGCACCACGGATGCCTGATAGGCTGCGGTTGGCCGGTAATGTGTCTGCTGCGCTGACCAGAATCGCGACATTTCCTCGGAACCCATGGTCACGGGCGTAATGCGAATCCGTTCATACTGGTCAGCTAGTCCGCAACCAGCTAGTGCCTTCATTAAATCAGATGGTGGCGGATCATTGGGTGGCGTTAAAGCAGCACGGATGAGATCACGTTCAAATACGGGATGTTCGTGCAGTAACTGCATAACATAACCAAGCAGAATTTCAGCATGGAGATCTGCAGCGCCGTAGGCACTGATGAGATAGTGCAGATCGAGCGCCAATGACGGGTTCGACAAGCGATGCGCGCCGGTTGTGTCGTGCGAGGGTAGGCCTTGGTTGCGCAAGCCAGCGTTGTATGTGACCTGGTGCAGGAAAAGATTGATTTGGTTGTTTTCGGCCGGCGTCACGCGATCAGGTGGCACTGCGCTCACAATTACGTCACCAATCGCGTCGCGGACATGATGGAGGCTAAGCCAGTCGTTGAGCAGCTTACGCATAACGGCAGTCACACCCGCAATAGCCAGTGCCGTACTCATATACTACCCCCTTGGCGACGTGACAGATATTCATCCAGCGACATGGTCCGGCGCTGCTCCCGCTGTATCCGTTTTTCTGGCTTGGCAGCCTGCACCGCGGTTACTTCGATGCGGCCGATGTTGACATGAACTTCGCTCACCTCGGCACTCGCTGTCTGCTGTTGTATCCCCTGGCGGACTGCGGCTTGAGCCGAAAATAGGCTGGCAGCGCTGTTAGCAATTCGAGAATGCAACGACGGGGAATTGGACGCTGATCGCTCAACGTCAGGCATCAAACGAAAATCGCTGTTGTGCGCGCCATTCCTTTCTTTTACTGCCGCCGGGTCTACTGAAGCGGTCGAGACTTCGGGAATATCTAGTGCTGGCGGCATAGCATGAAGGCCTTCGAGAGGGAAGCTGTTATCCATCCATCCCCCCGATTCCTGCGAAGCCGTATCGGGTGAGAGATCGCTGAGCGGTCCAAATTCTATGGCTTCATGGTCAGAATGACGCTGCGCGGATGGAGCAAACGCATCTAAGGACGTCACGACCGAAGCCTGATGGCTCGGAGGATTTTCTCTTGGAGCCTGCCTATATATTTTAGGCGGCTGCGCAGATGTCCGTAGATAACTCGTATCGGCTTCATCGGATGAAGCCGCGTCCATCGTTGACGGTGAGGAAGTGCTAAAAGAAAAAGGCGCTGTATTAAAAGGTAAGCTAGCCTGTGGGCGCACCACCGATCCTTTTGCCTGTGCTCGTGCCAACAGCCGGGTAAAGTAGCCGCTCATGCCGTCACCCTATCGATGTAGGCCGCGCGTCGTGCGTCACTGAGGGAGAGCACATCGTGCTCGCTCCAGCCATAAGCGCGCGCTAGCAGGTGTATTTCATCCAACGCTCGAACGGCCTGGGTATCTATCTTTAGCCACAAAAAGTCAGCGATATCAAATGCGCTCTGCGATGTATGCCCACATTGCGTGCAGGCAAAATCCAACAAGATATCTGCTGCGCTATGCGCTTCTGCCAATACCGTTTCTAGGCGGGCGATCTCGTCTGTGGTCAATTCCGGCGCTGGATCATCTCGCTTGCTGACGACGCAACGTGATGCCAGGCAACGGATGGCCGCATCTTGGTCAGGTTGCTGAAGCGCGAGTCTGAGGTCATGGCTCGTTGGCAGCCTCAATTGGATACCATCGACTTCGAGGCAGGCAGGCGGTAGTTGGTTACGTAGCGTTTCGCTATCCAATGAAAATTCCAATCTTGTGCCGCATGCCAGGCAATCGATATACGCTAATAAATGGCGGCCAAAATTCATACGATACAAATCCAGCAACGCCAAATCACGCTCGCCGATCGGCACATCCGCTAATTGCTGTAAGGACTCACCGGGTCGCATCTGAGCCAGCAACAGCAAGCCACGATCAAGCGCATGCCGCCGCACGCCGCGTTCCCATAATTCAAGCAATTGTCGACGGGATAAATTTTCCATGATGGCATCGCTAAGAGTGGAGGCTTAACATGTCAGCCCCTGCCACGACTCAGGCAGCTGGCTCAAGGAAGCTCGGTTCGCTAGGCTCTTTTGTGTACACGTCGCGCTCCCAGCCTTCGTTTTCAAGTTTGATTGTCTGAATGGCTACGGCGTTGGCATTCGCATCGAGATCAGGAAGCGCCTGGTAGTCTGATACCCAGCAGCGATAGACTTTGTAGGCTAACGCGAGCTGCCCGGCTTCGTTGTAGACTTCGATAATGATGTCCTTGCGGAAATCCTTAAGTGACACTTCAGCCCCAAGTCCTGCACCAAAGTTCCAAACCTTGTTCGCCCATTGCTCGAATTCCAGGTCATGCGTGACGCCTCGCTCGAGCGTGATCGCCTCAAATTTAGTGCGGCCTGGCGATTTACGTGAACTGGATGGATCCCCGCCTTCTCGGTGCTCAACAAGCTCAGTCGAGCGTTTGAGTGCGCCCACTTTACTGATACCCGCGACATAGCGGTTATCCCACTTAATACGAAATTTGAAGTTCTTGTAAGGATCAAATCGGGATGCATTGACGCTAAATATGGCCATGATGAGTGCTCCTTAGGCTTCGATTTTTCCAGCTATTTGCTGGAGTTTGATCACCACAAATTCAGCAGGTTTGAGCGGAGCAAAACCAACGATGATATTAACAATGCCTAGATTGATGTCGTTTTGGGTGGTGGTCTCGCTATCGCACTTAACAAAATAAGCCTCTTGCGGCGAACGGCCCTGGAATGCGCCCTGGCGGAACAGGTTCTGCATGAACGAACCTATATTAAGTCGTATCTGCGCCCATAAAGGTTCGTCATTGGGCTCGAATACCACCCATTGCGTTCCACGGAACAGGCTCTCTTCAATGAAGAGGGCCAAACGCCGTACGGGGATGTACTTCCATTCGGACGCCAACGAATCCGCCCCGCGCAGCGTGCGCGAGCCCCATACAACCCGACCGATTTCGGGGAAGGCACGTAGACAGTTCACGCCCTTGGGGTTGAGCTGGCCGTTTTCACCGTCGGTGAGCTTGACTTTCAATTCGGATACGCCATTGAGTGTGGCTTCGATGCCGGCGGGAGCCTTCCAGACACCACGCTTGCTATCGATACGGGAATAGACGCCGGCCACTGCACCGCAAGGGGCAAAATCAGCCAGCCGCCCTTCCTGCAGGGAGTCAGGAGCGCGCAGATAGGGGAAATAAAGCGCCACATTTTCGCTGCGCTCGAGCCCCCATGTGGCACCATCGATACCGTCGGTAAGGTCTGCGGGCTTCTTCCACGCTATCAGCGGGTCAGCGATATAGAGTGCGCGACGGCCACGGCTGTACTTGGCTGCTTGTGTGCGAGTCTGTGAACCGATATCGCCCCCAAACGAAAATGGCGGAATACATAAGAGATTGAAGAGATCAGCCTTCTCTAGTGCCCAAATGCCTTTCTTTTGCCCCTCTAGATCCGCGTCGGACACTTCATCATCTGTGATCGGCGCACCATTTTCACCATCGTTAAACTGCAATGAGCCTGGCGTAATCGTCATTGGATCCTTCCCTGGGCCAGCATCAGGTGTGCGCTCGGGCCGCTCACTTGACGCTGACTCCAGTCTAACCAGATCCGATTCCTGCTCCAGAACCTGATCAACATAACGGGGATGCGCTGGTAATACCGAAATATTGAGAAAGTGCTCAGTGACATTCGTGTCAGTATCACGCACAGTAAGATTGAAAAGTTGCTCCTCCACATTAGGATCAATGAGCGGCCGCGTATTGTGGTCTACACGCACCCTAAGCTTATTGCCCCATGTACCCGGTGATGCTGCTTTCAGCCTCATCAAAGAGTTCGATGAGCCGACTGCCACTTTTGCAGGAGCAGCAGCAGGTACGGCAGGTACGCCATCTCTGATCTCGCTCGTGACCACACGCACAATCAGTGCGTCAGCCCCCCCGTTTTGAAAAAATTGATGGACTGCATAGGTCAGTGGGCTGTCGCGCCACAGTCCACCGAAACTACGCTCAAACTCGGCAAAGCTTTGCACACGTATCGGTTTATTTGGCTCGCCACGTTGTGTTGCACCAATAAAAGCAGTAATGGAAGTTGCCACCCCAGTGATGGTGCGCACACCGCTAGAGATTTCTTCTATATAGACCCCAGGAAAAGTTAATGCTGCAGGCATGGTAGGTCCTCCAGTTGCAAATAGCGATTAGGGTTTCGGGGCTGGCGTTGCATCGCGAGTTGCGACGAACGGAACATGCCCGCCTAGCTCGGTAATTTTTTGGATAACTATTACGAATGCCACTGTTGTGGCAGTGAGAAAACTAATTGTGGGCCTGAAGAGGCCATTGCTGACACTTGAATCGTAAGTGAAGGAAAGCTGAGGAGTAAAACCAAAACGGTTCAGTAAGGGGGCTACCACGCTGAGCGAGCTGTCTGATAGTTTCTCTGATCCACCGCCTAAACTTGATGCCTTAAGCATGAGTTTTCCTGGTATCGGCTTCTCAAAAAAAACTGTAATACGATGAGGAAGCCTTTCTTTTTTTTATCTTAATGCCAAGACTGTTCTTTTTCATCCCAAAAATCACTCAGGCCTCTCTCTGATTTCAAAATAGAGTTAAATCAAGGTCTTCATCTTATATAGAAGATTTTTTTCTCGCTAATCTAGGGTGTATATCTAAGACTGAATGGGGAAGCATGCATTTATTTTTTTCTCGGTAAAACCTGTATATGCAGGTTTTAAAAGGACAGCAGTCATCATGTTGGGGTTCGTTCCCATGCGCGCTAACTTAAGCCAAAAGATAGCCTGTTCATGGAAAAAATCCCCTTTTTTCGCTTAACTTTTTGTACAGTTTAGCGACAATATATTCTGGTCTTTGGCTTAAGTTAGCGCGCATGGGGTTCGTTCCTCACCACCAACCTACCAAAATACCAATATAAAAGAGTTCTATAAAACTCAACCAACCATAAGAAAAGCAAAGAACGGTAGGTTGGTAGTGACGAAGGAACCCCAACATGCATACCACTGACTTATAACCATCGCTTTTGACCTGCATATGCAGGTTTTAAAAGCACAGCGGTCATCATGTTGGGGTTCGTTCCTCACCACCAACCTACCAGATATACAACTCGGTTGAGCACACTCTAAGTTGTCAAATACGCTTCTCTAGAGCCCAACCAGCGCTCTAAATGACGCCTTACAACATCAGGAGCATGACGCAATAACTGCGTTGCAGCGCGGCTGGCTGCACTAACCAAAGCTTCGTCTTTTTGCAGATCAGCAAAGCGCAATAACATAGCACCTGACTGACGCGCACCTAAAAGCTCCCCAGGGCCGCGTAACTCTAAATCGCGTTGTGCAATCACAAAACCATCCTGGGTTTCATGCATAGTGCGTAAACGCGCACGAGCCGTCCAGGAAAGGGGTTCCGCATAAAGCAGTACACAGACCGAAGCGGCTTCTCCTCGCCCTACCCGTCCACGCAGCTGATGGAGTTGAGAAAGCCCAAAGCGCTCAGCATGCTCTATCACCATGAGTGAGGCATTGGGCACGTCTACTCCCACCTCAATCACTGTGGTTGCTACTAAAACATGGGTTTTGCCTGATACAAAGCCCTCCATGACTTGGTTTTTTTCACTGGGGTGAAGCCGTCCATGTACAAGACCCACTGTTAAATCAGGAAGCGCCTCTGAGAGCATGGTGAAAGTATCCATCGCCGCTTGCAACTCTAGTACTTCACTCTCTTCAATAAGCGGGCAGACCCAGTAAATTTGACGCCCTGCAAGTACTGCTGCGCGTATTCTTTCTACGATTTCTTCACGTCGTGTTTGTGTAACCAATTTCGTGCGCACAGGGCTGCGATTGGGCGGAAGTTCATTGATTATCGACAGATCCAGATCCGCGTAATAACTCATGGCTAATGTGCGAGGAATAGGCGTTGCGCTCATCATAAGTTGGTGCGCATGCAGTATTTTTTCAATGGGATCATCAGGGGTATGCATGCGCTGCGCTTTGGCTTGCAGCGCTAAACGTTGGTTCACGCCAAAGCGATGTTGTTCATCTACGATAGCTAGCCCAAGACAGGCAAATTCGACGGTATTTTGAATAATCGCGTGCGTACCTATTACCAGCTGCGCTTGTCCAAAAGCGATGGATTCTAATGCGTTGCGCTTATCTTTAGGCTTCATAGAGCCACTTAAACGCACCACCTTCACGCCCAGCGGAGTAAACCATGTGGATAATTTTTGATGATGTTGCTCGGCGAGAATATCGGTTGGCGCCATAAATGCAACCTGATACCCGGCTTGAATAGCCTGTGCGGCAGCCAGCGCTGCAACAATAGTTTTACCGCTTCCTACATCTCCTTGTAAGAGGCGTTGCATGGGGTGGGGGGTGTTGAGATCTTCTTCAATTTCACGTTGCACGCGCTGTTGTGCAGCGGTGAGCGTGAAAGGGAGAGATTGCAATAAGCTGGTAACTAAAGAAGGCTGACCTTCTGCCGATGTTTTGCATGCAGGCATAGCAGGTGCACTGCAGGCTCGACGCTTTGCATGGGCTTGCTGGAGGCTTAATTGTTGTGCGAGTAATTCTTCAAACTTTACCCGCATCCAAGCGGGGTGGGTATGCTCAAGCAAAGCGGTTTCTTGCACGCCAGGGGGTGGGTTATGCAAAAATTCCACAGACTGAGTCAAAGAAGGTAGGTGTAGGGCCGTTACAAATTGCATATCCCACTGCTGGGCTTCTTGTTCAGTCCATAGTTCAGGCAACACAACTCGCGTTAAAGCGCTTTTAATCGCTTTACGTAAATAGGTTTGACTCACTCCTGAGGTAGCAGGATAGATAGGAGTGAGCGTTGTTGGGAGCGCCGACACTTCTTCATCTTCTTCGCCTTCTGTGTTTTCTGTGCGGATCAAACGATACGATGGATGCACCATTTCCATGCCCTGTAAGCCACGTCGAACTTGTCCTCGAACACGTAACTGTGCACCTGGAGATAACTGGGTGAGCTGGCTGCCATAAAAATGCAAAAAGCGCAGTGTGAGTCTATCCCCTTGTGCATCTTTTATTTGCACTAGCAACTGGCGGCGTCCCCGATACTGCACTATTTGATCTACCACCTCCCCTTCAACTTGTGCATTACTGCCGGGAAACAATGCTTGTATAGATACCAAGCGCGTTTCATCTTCATAGCGCAATGGAAAATGTAGTGCAAAGTCCATATCTTGCAACAGACCCAGTTTTGCTAGTTTTTGGGCAATGGCAGAGGGACGTTTTGGCGTTTTTGTAGCAGATGGCATGAAAAGAAATGTGGTTAAAAAGTGATTTTATGCCCTGTTTTTTGATTGAATCCTTACACGCTATGCGCTGGCACGTAAAATACCGGGTTTTACGCATTCTCTCTTTATTTTTTTGTGCACGGTATGCTTGCCCTTTCTGACTTCGATTTTGATTTACCTCCTGAGCTTATTGCGCAAACCGCCCTACCCCAGCGCAGCGCAAGCCGTTTGCTCGAAGTAGACAACACCTCAAATAGCTTACATTTTTTTGATCGTGCCTTCACCGAGCTGCCCAACTGCATAGCACCTGGCGATTTATTAGTTTTTAACAATACCAAAGTTCTCAAAGCCCGCCTACTCGGACATAAAGCCAGTGGCGGTAAAGTGGAGATTTTGGTTGAACGCGTAGTGTCCCCTTCTAGTGCGCTGGCACAAATTCGAGCCAGTCATGCACCTGCGCCTGGCAGCACTATACGCATAGCCGATGCCTTTGATGTGGTGGTGGGCGAGCGCGCAGAACGATTTTATACACTACACTTCCCGGATTCTTGCTTTACGCTTCTCGAGCGCTATGGGCGGCTTCCGCTACCGCCTTATATTACCCATGCTGCAGATGCATATGATGAAACCCGTTATCAAACGCTCTATGCTACAGAACCTGGAGCCATTGCTGCCCCTACAGCAGGCTTACATTTTGATGAAGCATTGTTGGCCCACTTAGATGCACGTGGTATTCAACGGACTAGCCTCACCTTACATGTAGGGTACGGCACGTTTGAGCCAGTGCGAGAAGAAAACCTATCTTTGCACAAGATGCATAGCGAACGCTATGAAATCCCCGCGTCCTTACCTGCCATGCTGGCCCGTACCCGCGCAGCAGGCGGGCGCATTATTGCAGTAGGGACAACCACGCTTCGAGCTCTGGAAGCTGCGGCGGCAACTATAGATTTCGACTCTGATGCCCATGCTGACGAACGACTCTCTACACTTCCAACAGGCCTAGCAGAAACACAAATATTCATCACACCAGGCTACCGCTTTCGCGTAGTGGATCGTCTTATTACCAATTTTCATTTGCCTAAATCCACTTTACTCATGCTAGTCAGTGCTTTTGCTGGCACACAAACCATACGGGCGAGTTATCAGCACGCCATTGCTAAGCGTTATCGCTTTTTTAGTTATGGGGACGCCATGCTTTTAAGCTGCACGCCTCCTACTTTGTAAACCAACGAATAGCCCCCCAAGGTTTACCCTGTTTCTTACTGCTTACTTTTATGCTCACCTTTGATCTTTTAAATACAGACGGCCATGCACGACGCGGCCGTATTACCTTGCGTCATGGTGTTATTGAAACGCCTATGTTTATGCCTGTCGGCACCTGTGGAGCAGTCAAAGCTACTTCTGTCCATGAGTTAGAGGATATGGGGGCGTCGATTATTTTAGGTAATACCTTCCATCTGTGGCTGCGCCCCGGCCTAGATATCATCAAAAAATTTGGAGGCCTACACGCGTTTAATGGATGGAATAAGCCGATTTTGACCGACTCAGGAGGTTTTCAAGTCTTTAGTCTTGGAGATTTACGCAAAATTGCAGAAGAAGGCGTGACCTTTGCCTCTCCACTAAATGGCAGCAAGCTCTTCCTCTCGCCAGAAATCTCGATGGAAATTCAAACTGTTTTGAATTCAGACATCGTGATGCAATTAGATGAGTGCACGCCCTATCAAACTAATGGCATCCCCACCAGCAAAAAAGATACTGAAATCTCTATGCAAATGTCTTTGCGCTGGGCACGCCGATCACTCAATGCCTTTAATGAACAAAGCAACCCCAATGCTCTCTTCGGGATTGTGCAAGGCGGAGTATATGAAGATTTGCGAGAAAACTCTTTGGCAGAGCTAGTAGATATTGGCTTTCATGGATATGCTCTTGGAGGTTTATCCGTCGGTGAGCCTAAAGAAGATATGCGACGCATATTGCAAACCATCGCACCCAAATTACCCGCACACGCCCCCCATTATTTAATGGGAGTGGGCACCCCTGAAGATTTAGTCGAAGGGGTAAGCCATGGCATCGATATATTCGATTGCGTCATGCCCACTCGCAATGCTCGAAACGGCTGGCTATTTACGCGTTTTGGCGACGTAAAAATTCGCAATGCACGCTATAAAGACGACCTGCGCCCCTTAGATGAGAGTTGCGCCTGCTATACCTGCTCCCACTTCTCCAGAGGATACCTCCACCACCTACAACGCATAGGCGAAATGCTAGGTTCTCGCTTAAATACGATACATAACCTGCACTATTACTTACAGCTTATGCGTGAAATGCGCGAAGCTATTGAGAATGGTAGTTTTGCTCAATTTAAGAAACAGTTTGAGGCAGATCGGACGCGGGGGATTTTGTAGGTTGGGGTGACGAAGGAACCCCAACATGCATACCACTGCGCTCTTTAATCATAACTATTTGCAATAAATAGGCAGGTCTTAAAAAGCCCGTGGTTTGCATGTTGGGGTTCCCTTCGTCACCACAACCTACCGTACATTGAAAATGGCAGTTTTGCTCAATTTAGGGAACAGTTTGAGGAAGATCGAACACGGGGGATTGTGTAGTCTTGCAGTCCCATGGAGCCAGGGTTTGCATTGTCTTGCGCAGACGTTCATTAGGATTAGGCACCCTATCTAACTTAGCGAGAAATTCGGCGTAGGCTCGTGGGCTTACTGAAAAAGTACGAATATTGAGCGCTTCCAACCGACTGGCAGCTCTATTCAAATTTGACATGGCTATTCTCAACAAAATTATATAAGAGCGTTTTTAGCTGTGCAGGGAGCACCAATAGGGCCTTATGATGTTTTAATTGCAGGGCAAGCGAAGGCGCGCAACTTAATTCTCGTCACGCGGAATATGCGCGAGTTTATGCGCGTTCCTAAACTAAATATTGAAAATTGGGAACAAAAAACCTCTCAAAATAAACCATCAAAAAAGCTCTGATGCACGGTAGGTTGGTGGTGACGAAGGAACCCCAACATGCGGGCCACGGGCTTTTTAAGACCTGCATATTGCAAACGGTTATGATTAAAGAGCGCAGTGGTCAGCATGTTGGGGTTCGTACCTCACCCCAACCTACCGTGCATCAGAGCTTTTTTGGTTAATCCAATCTTCCACACTACTTAAAGCCCCTTCCAATTTATCGACCTGCGTACCTCCCCCTTGCGCACGATCGCGTCGGCCTCCGCCCTTCCCTCCTAGTTGTGCAGCTAAAAAGCTTATCAGCTCCCCTGCTGAAAAACGGGTGCTAGCAGCAGAAGTAGTGCCTGCGAGTAGGGTAATGGTGTTGGGTGCAGGTACGCTTGCGAGTACGATTACTGCATGGTGTAGTTTATCTTTCAGGTGGTCGAGTAATGCTTGCAAGGTAGCAGGGTCGGCATCTACCACATTGGCTACAAGTAGGCTTAATGGCGTATTTGCAGAATCGGGGTCTGTCACTATTTCTATAGCTTGTGCGGCTAGCGCATCGCCTTGCAACAAAGCCCATTTTGTTTTGAGTTGGCTGATTTGGTTTTCTAGTGCTTTGTGTTGAGCTTGTAATTGAACCAAGCGCTCTGCCACTGCATCAGGCTGCACTTTAAGGGCTGATGCGATAGTGGAAAGTGTGGCTTCTTGTTGACACACTCGCTCTTGTGCCAGCTCGCCTGCTACCGCTTCGATACGGCGCACCCCTGCTGCTACACCACTTTGATTGGTAATTTTAAATAGACCGATATCTCCTGTGCGTTGCACATGGGTTCCACCGCATAGTTCTCTGGAGCGGCCAATATCGAGCACGCGCACCGCATCACTGCCCACTGCATCATAGCGTTCGCCAAATAGCGCGATAGCGCCTTCTTTGAGCGCCATGTCTTGTGGCATGACCCTGGTCTGTACAGGGGTATTTTTTAAGATTTCGCTATTGACTAGAGCTTCTACTTGCTGCGTCTGGGCCTCGGTTAAAGGAGCGGTGTGCGTAAAGTCAAAGCGCAATTTTTGCGGATCTACCAGAGAGCCTTTTTGTTGTACATGGGTTCCCAATACCTCCCGCAGCGCAAAGTGCAGTAGATGGGTTGCAGAGTGATGACGTGCTGTAGCTAAGCGCTTTTTTTCTTCTACATGGGCATGTATAGGCATACCTACAGTAAGTGCTCCTTTTTCTACCACGCCTTCATGCGCAGTAGCCTGTGGAGTAATAGAGTGGGTTTGCTTGACTACAAAACTACTCTCTTTTGCCTGCAAGCTCCCTACATCGCCTACCTGCCCGCCTGACTCAGCATAAAATGGGGTGTGATCTAAGATAACGCTTCCAACCTGCCCACATTCCAAGCGCTCAACTTGCTCCCCTTGCGCATATAACGCCACTATGCGCGCATCGCTATATTCGAGCGTGGTATAGCCCTCAAAAATAGTAGGGATACCGTCATACCCTTGCGCTGCGCCCTGGACCGAAGACACCGAAAAATGGCTAGCTGCGCGTGCTTTTTCACGCTGGGCGGCCATTGCGCGGGCAAAGCCTTCCTCATCGACTGCAACTTTTTGTTCACGGCAAATATCAGCGGTTAAATCTAGGGGAAACCCATACGTATCATGCAGCTTAAAAGCGACCTCCCCGGATAAGACAGGGGCGGTATCGGGTAATGCTTCTAGAGCAGAATTCAATAAAGTTATACCTTGGCTTAAGGTACTAAAAAAGCGCTCTTCTTCTTGATGCAGTACGCTTTTTACGCGTGCCTGTGCAGTAACTAATTCAGGATAGGCCGATCCCATTTGATCTACTAATGCATCTACTAAAAAAGAGAGAAATGGAGTCGTTTGACCTAATTTATAGCCATGGCGTACTGCACGCCGCAAAATTCGGCGCAACACATAACCGCGCCCTTCGTTGCTGGGCACGATCCCATCGGTTATTAAAAACGAGCAAGCGCGCAGATGATCTGCAATAACTTGTAGAGAATTAAGCGTAGGTCCTGCAGGGTTTTTAGGCAAACTGAGCTGACGGGCTGCAGCTTCTATTAAGTGTTTAAAGAGATCAATTTCATAATTACTATGCACACCTTGCAAGACTGCGGCAATGCGCTCCAAGCCCATGCCGGTATCTACACTGGGTCGTGGTAATGCAGAGAGTTGTCCTTTTTCATCGCGGCTAAACTGCATAAACACGACATTCCAGATCTCGATAAAACGATCTCCATCGGCTTCTTCAGATCCAGGCGGCCCCCCTGCTACATCTGGGCCATGATCATAAAAAATTTCGGTGCAGGGGCCACAGGGGCCCACATTGGCCATTTGCCAGAAATTATCGCTGACATAACGCTCGCCCCCTTTATCGCCGATACGCACAATGCGCTCTTTGGATACACCGATGTCAGAAGCCCATAGATCATAGGCTTCATCGTCTTCTTGATAGACCGTCACCCAAAGGCGCTCGGTAGGCAGAGCGAGTTCTTTGGTTAAAAATTCCCAGGCGTAGCGAATCGCATCGCGCTTGAAATAATCTCCAAATGAAAAATTACCCAGCATTTCAAAAAAGGTGTGATGCCGTGCGGTATAGCCTACGTTTTCCAGATCATTATGTTTCCCGCCTGCTCGCACACAACGCTGCGCAGTAGTCGCGCGCCGTGAATCAGCCAAAGGCCCTTTAAGAGGAGCCCCCAGGAAAATATCTTTAAAAGGCACCATGCCTGCATTGGTAAACAACAGCGTGGGATCATCCGCAGGCACTAGGCTAGAAGAAGGCAAAACGAGGTGCTGGTGACGTGCAAAAAAGCCTAAAAATTTCTGGCGGATATCCGTAACATTCATGAGAGGGGGCTGCTAAAAGAAAAAAGCAAAAAAAGAAAGAAAGGTAGAAAAAGGAAAAGCGCTATTTTCAATGGTTTGCGCCAATTTTTAAAGCCCTGTACAGAAATAGAACATCGCCAACCATCACCTACCGCCATAAATGGTTGGTAGGTTGGCGGTGACGAAGGAACCCCAACATGCACACCACCGCCTTGTAATCCTGCATATGCAGGTTTTAAAAAGCCTGTGGTTATCATGTTGGGGTTCGTGCCTCACCGCCAACCTACAATGAACGGTAGGTTGGCGGTGACGAAGGAACCCCAACATGCAAACCACAGTCTTCTTGAATACCTGCCTAACACTACTGGTGAAATAAAAAACGGTGACCACGCTTCTTTTAACAGGTGCTACAGGACTGCTAGGTCGCGCGCTGTTGCCTTGTTTGCAAAATTGTACAAGCGAGCATGCACTCGCCGGATTGCAAAGCCCATTTAAACTAATAGCACCTGGGCGCGAAGAAATGGATTTCACACAGCCTGAGCAGCTGTATGAAAAAGTGTGCCGTTTGCAACCACAAATAATAGTGAATGCAGCAGGCTATACGGCGGTAGAACAAGCTGAACAGGAAGAAGAGCAGGCCAATCTAATAAATGGCACAGCAGTACACGCGCTCGCTCGGGCTGCGCATGCAGTAGGTGCGTTACTAGTACACTATTCAACAGATTATGTGTTTGATGGTCAGCCAGCACTGCCTGCGCAGCCTTATCGAGAAACAGATACGCCTTCTCCTGTTAATGCTTATGGCCGTAGCAAGCTTTTAGGCGAGCGCTATATCCAAGCTTCTGGCTGTGATGCCCTCATTGTGCGTACGGCCTGGCTGTACGGCGTGCAAGGTAAGCATTTTGTCAATACGATTTTGCAAAAAGCTTTGCAAGGCGAAGCCATTAGCGTAGTCAATGATCAACGCGGAACCCCCACCTCGGTTCACCAGCTCGCGCAATTAACCCGTATGCTATTGGTAGAGGCGCAAAGCCGACGGCAAAAAGGCGTGTTTAAAAGCGCGCTATTGCATGCTACAGCGGCAGGGGAGGCGAGCTGGTATGAGTTTGCCTGTGAGATTGTGGCGCAGGCTCAGGCGCTTGCGACGGATGCAACAATAAAGCAGGCTCTTAGTGCTTGTGTAGTTAAGATGAAAAGTAGTCAGGCTGGGGCGCATGAAAACACAGTATTACCTCTGCACATGGGGAATGTATCCCCAGCAGCGCTTGTGCGCCGCCCTCCTTATTCGGTGTTATGTAATGCAATGTTAGAAACGTATTTACGTAGCGTGCTAAGCAATGAGCGTTGCCATTGGAGAGTAGAATTAAGGAATGCATTAGCAGCCTTTGAAGCGCACTCTGCGCTTTTTTCAAAGCGTTTATTGTAGAGAATGAATGCGTTGGTTTATCCTACGCACAGTGGCTTGCTTTATAGTGAAGTATTCGTAAGCGCCTTATTTGAGATCTTCTAAAAAGCTAAGAATAAAGCTTGGTGGTAAGCATGTTGGGGTTCCAACATCCCCCCAACCTACCGGTAATGGCAAAAAACCGAAAGGGTTTTTGCGTTTTTATGACCACATTGCATGCTAGCTCGTAAATCACTTTTGACGCTGGGCTGCAATTCCTTTACAATCGCCGCCTTTTGCTCGCACGAATATGCTTGCCGCGGGCTGGGGCTTGTTCTCCATAACTGATAAAAGTTGAGAAATTTCGCATCATGATGAAAACATTTTCTGCCAAACCAGCTGAAGTCGACCGTAAATGGTTGATAGTTGATGCCAAAGACAAAATTCTGGGTCGCTTGGCCAGTGAGTTGGCACTTCGCTTGCGCGGCAAGCACAAGCCTGAGTACACCCCTCATGTGGACACGGGTGACTATATTATCGTTGTCAATGCAAAAGACATTGCAGTGACAGGTGCAAAGTCGACCGATAAAAAATACTATCGGCACTCTGGCTACCCAGGTGGTATTTCCGAAACTACTTTCGGGAAAATGCAAGAGCGCTTTCCAGGCCGTGCGCTGGAAAAAGCGGTTAAAGGCATGCTTCCAAAAGGCCCATTGGGTTATGCAATGTTCAAAAAGCTTAAAGTATATGCTGATGATTGCCATCCCCATGCAGCACAGCAGCCGGTAGCAGTAGATCTGTAAGAATATTAGGGACTCGTAGTGAGTTCCCCATTGCAACTTTTAGAACCTCCGTGTTCTTTGAGCATTTATTAAAAATATCCGGGATCCCGGACTTCCTGCTTATCAAGAGACTTGAAATATGATTGGAGATTGGAATTACGGCACAGGTCGTCGCAAAACAGCTGTGGCGCGTGTGTTTATGAAAGCAGGCGAAGGTCGCATCGTGGTGAATGGTAAGCCAGTTGATGAGTACTTCGCACGCGAAACTTCCCGCATGATTGTTCGTCAACCGCTTGAGTTGACAAATTTCACCTCCACATTCGATTTCAAAGTCAATGTTCGAGGCGGTGGAGAAACGGGCCAAGCTGGTGCGGTGCGTCATGGCATCACCCGTGCTTTAATGGATTACGATCTATTGCTCAAAGGTGCGCTGTCAAAAGCCGGCTTTGTGACACGTGATGCACGTGCTGTAGAGCGTAAGAAAATGGGTCGCCATAAAGCACGACGCAAAAAACAATTCTCCAAGCGTTAATACAATATGGTCTGGAGCAGTGGGTTGGGTGTTATTTTCTGCACTGTATAAGCTCATACGCTCCAGCTATCTTTGCGTTTTTGCTTGATGTTTTTTATATGTCCGCCATGAATAATATTCATGGCGGACATAGTCGTTTCAGAAATGCGGTATTCTTGTATTTTCACTCAGGTGGAGTGCAATATAGACGATCAATTTCTACCTGTATTTTCATCGACTAGCTTTGGAGTGTTGCGATGAACAATTTGACTGAATCCTCGATGACAAAAAGAAGGCCTGGACCTCTTGTACTCACTGGGAGCGCTGCTAAAAAAGTGCAATCATTGATCCAAGAAGAAGGCAACCCCGAGCTGAAGTTGCGCGTCTTTATTCAAGGTGGCGGATGCTCGGGCTACCAGTATGGATTTACTTTTGATGAAGAAGTAGATGAGGGAGATACCGTCATCAGCTTTCCATTAAAAGCCGCAGTAGAAGATGGCGAAACCCTAAAAGGGTTTGTGTTGGATGCGCAAGAAGTGTCTGATATATCGAGTCCAGCCGCTATTTCTGCAGCAGCAAGTAATGGTGCTCTGCCAGAAGATTTGAGCCTGTTGGTCGATCCTATGAGTTACCAATATTTGGTTGGCGCTGAGATTGATTACAAAGACGATATCAATGGTGCGCAATTCGTAATCAAAAACCCCAATGCCACTACTACTTGTGGATGTGGATCTTCTTTTTCAGCGTAAAATATATTAAAGATGAACAATCTGCTGTCGCATACATTTTGACGCAAAATATAGATGTAGAGTATGTCGACCCTCGCCCAAAAAGTTAAAACTGTATTTAACTTTTTGGGCATATTTTTATACATCATTATTTAATGTTTTATCTACGAGCCGCCCAGTTAGCTAACAACAAAGGGGCTTTGATTCGCTCATAGTGGCGGATATTGTTTGTTACTAACATCGCACCAGCGGATAAAGAATGGGCTGCAATCATCATATCCAGCTCCCCAATGGGTTGACCACTGGTAGTGAGTTGATGCCTGATGTCTGCATAGTAATCAGCCGCTTCTGAATCCCACGGCAATACCCGAATAATTTTTAGAAACCGCCGAACCTCTATGTGAAGGCGATGGTCAGTAGGTAAGCGTTTCAGCCCATACATCAACTCGGCACGTGTTATCGTCGATACGCAAACCATCGAAGGGGTAATCGCCTCTAATTTTGCCTCAACTTCTCGAGAATGCCCTTTAATGATATAGCTTGCCGTGTCTGTATCTAGCATGTGGAGCATGCTCATGATTGAGCACTACCAAATAAATTTTTCTCTTGTGGTATTACATTCATTGGGCGCTCTGCCATAAAGTCAGCAGGTATATCAATAGAGCGCATTAATTCAAAAAAATCTCCCCATGTTTTTGCACCTGGCCTATTGGATAATGTTACATCGCCAGTTACTTCATCACGGGTAACATAGACTTCATCCCCTTCAAAGCGGAACTCGGCTGGAAGTCGAACTGCTTGACTAGCTCCGTTTTGAAAGAGTTTCGCATGTCGTATTTCTAGCATATTGAGCTCCTAAGTTATAAAAGTATATACAGCAGTATATACTTTTATGGAGTGTTAGCAACTAAATAGTTCTAAAAGAGCAAATTGCGGAGTAGATACAAAAGTACAGCGCTTAGGGACAGACTTTTTCTATTTTTTCAAAACGGATACAACGCTCCCAAAACACGTGGCCCTGCAGCCCCCGTTACCCGTGGTAAGTTTCCAGCTTCTCTTTGTGTGAAACGCATTGCTAGCCAGGCAAAAGTTAATGCTTCCATTTGATGGGCAGGGATGCCTACATCCATAGTGGATCGCACACGCACTTTGAGGTGTAGTGTTTTTACTGCATCTGCGAGCGCTTTGAGTAAAACAGGGTTGTGTGCTCCTCCACCGCATACATAGATAGATTCACACTCGGGCGCATGGAGCAAGAGATCTTGTGCGATGCAGTGTGCGGTTAAAGCCGTTAATGTGGCTTGGATATCTGCTGGCGAGTAATGTGCAAATTTAGCTAAGCCACGTTCGAGCCACGCCGGATGAAATACATCTCGGCCTGTACTTTTAGGGGGAGGCAGCTGGAAGTAGGGGTCTTTTAGTAGATATTCTAATAATGGGTGATGGATGCGGCCCTGTGCGGCTAATTGTCCTCGATCATCATAGTTTCTGCCTGTGTGACGTGAAGCCCAGTAGTCCATCAATACATTTCCAGGGCCACAATCCCATCCTCGTATTTCTCCATTCGCACTTAAAATAGTTACGTTGCTGATGCCGCCGATATTGCACACTGCGCGCACGTGCTCTGAGGCACCCAATAATTTGGCATGAAAAGCAGGCACTAAAGGCGCACCTTGCCCCCCCGCTGCAATATCACGGCTACGAAAGTCTGCGATGACATCGATGTGGGTGAGTTCTGCTAGGAGGGCAGGGTTATTAATCTGGCGTGAATAGCCAAGTTTGGGGCAGTGCCTTATGGTCTGGCCGTGTACTCCAATAGCGCGTATGGTTGGGTGAGAGTGGCTAGAAGGCTGGTCTTTGTGCGCTACATTCGGTAGGCTATCTAATAATGTATGCACAACTTGCGCGTAGCATAAGACCAGCGCATTGGCTGCACGTGCTTCCTTATCAATTTCATTTTCACTGGGATGTTGTAGCTCAAGAAGTGCTGCTCGCAGAGAAGGCTCAAATACCCTATAGGCCTCTCCAAGAACGATGGGAGGCCCGTTTTCTGGGAATTGTGCTGCAATGGCATCCACTCCATCTAGGCTGGTACCCGACATTAGCCCAATATATATATCGCTCACTCCCTACTGCTCCTAAAATTTTTCTCTATTACTGATGTTATGTAGGTATTCAAGAGGTCAGTGGTTATCATGTTGGGGTTCCTTCGTCACCACCAACCTACCGTACTTTCCCTTTTTTTGTGGTTGCTGAGGATGTTTGTAAAACCCTTTTGCATAGGTATCTCGGTAGGTTGGTGGTGACGAAGGAACCCCAACATGCACACCACAGTCTTCTTGAATACCTGCGTAACAGCAGTTTTTTATATATTTCATGATTGTTGCATGCCATTGCTATGCTTCTACTAAGTAGAACGCTCATAGTGGCTAAAAAGGTAATGTAATCGAGAAAGAGGCCAGAAAAGAAGGGTATTTTTAAACTATAGGCCGAAAATCTGTACAGATTTAGCAACGTTTTTTCCTATTTCCCCTACAATGCTCAAATTGTGTGAGCTAGCTTTTCTTAGTCTCTCTATTTCACAGCGTTCTTCCGTTTTGTACCTTTATCGCCAGCCTTGTTACAGACTGCGTATTTGGCAGTACTGTGACGGGGTGTTCAGAACATGCCTATCTCTCAAATTCCTGATCCTAGCTTTACTCCTCCGTCTTTTGCTGACTCTGCAAAAATGCCTTTATCCGAGTCTATGGCCCATGCCTTGGCCGTTACTCGGCGAGGGTGTGATGAACTTTTAGTAGAAAACGAGTTTGTACAAAAATTAATGCAAAGCGAGGCCACAGGTGTGCCATTGCGCATTAAATTGGGGTTAGACCCCACTGCAGCCGATTTGCATTTAGGGCATACCGTGGTCCTTACTAAGTTGCGTCAGTTACAGGCTTTGGGGCATACCGCTATATTTTTGATAGGTGACTTTACTTCGTTGATCGGTGACCCATCTGGACGTAACAGCACACGCCCCCCTTTAACGCGTGAGCAAGTGGAAGCGAATGCGATGACGTATTTTGATCAAGCTATCAAAATACTGGATCCAGATAAAACCGAAATTCGCTACAACCGTGAGTGGTCAACGGAATTGGGCGCAGAAGGACTAATTCGATTAGCGTCTCGTTATACCGTGGCGCGTATGCTTGAGCGAGATGATTTCGAAAAGCGCTTTCGAGGCCAAGCCCCTATCGCTTTACATGAATTTCTCTATCCTTTGATGCAGGGCTACGATTCGGTAGTTTTACGCTCAGATCTGGAGCTTGGGGGTACGGACCAGAAATTTAATTTGCTCGTGGGTCGAGAGTTGCAAAAGCAATATGGCCAAGCGCCGCAGTGTGTGCTGACTATGCCTTTATTAGAAGGGCTGGACGGCGTAGAAAAAATGTCAAAATCTAAAGGCAATACGATTGGTATTGATGAGCCACCTTTGGAGATGTTTGGCAAAATAATGAGTCTGTCCGACACGCTAATGTGGCGCTATTACACGCTTATTTCATTGCGTGATGAAAAAGAGATTGCAGGTTTTCGTCAGGAAGTAGAAGAAGGGCGTAATCCACGAGATTTCAAAGTGCTCCTCGGGCAGGAAATCGTAGCCCGTTTCCATTCGCAAATCGACGCACAGCATGCTTTGGAAGCGTTTAACCATCGTGCCAAAGGCGGCGTGCCAGACCAGATTCCTGAAGTGGTCTTGCAAGGTGCTCCGTTAGCAATTGGGCCTTTACTCAAGCAGGCAAATTTAGTGCCTTCAAGTAGTGAAGCTATGCGTTTGATCGAACAAGGGGGGGTGCGTGTGGATGGTGTGGTGCTTTCGGATAAAGCGCTGAAATTTCCCGCAGGCTGTTATACCGTGCAAGTAGGTAAGCGTCGGTTTGCTAAGGTAACCATTACCTAAGAAGTAATCTACAAAATGGTCGCTGGTTTTTTTATGAAATATTAGATGTAAGTGATGCACATGTTGCGATTCCGTCATCACCACCAATTTACAATGAACGGTAGGTTGGCGGTGACGAAGGAACCCCAACATGCGCACCACCGACTTGTAATCGTTGTTTTTGGCCTATACATGCAGGTTTCAAAAGGACAACGGTCATCATGTTGGGGTTCGTTCCTCACCACCAACCTACATTCATTCAGGAGGCTATATGTTTTTTTCGTTAAATCATTGCGCTGTGCTCGCCAAAAAATGGGCGCGCTCTGTTGTTGTGCCCGTTGTAGCCTTGGTCGGTCTCGCCGCTTTGCAGCCTGCATTAGCAAGAGAATATCCGATTGGTAAACCACATATTCAAAACGGTATGGAAATCGGTGCAGTCTATCTGCAACCCGTTACGATGGAACCGGACGATATGATGCTGCCTGCAGCAAAAGCGGATATCCATCTAGAGGCAGATATCCATGCGACAAAAGATAATCCAACTGGGTTTGCTGAAGGCGATTGGATGCCTTATCTGCAAGTGCGCTATACATTAACTAAAGCGGGTACGGATAGAAAAGACGAAGGCCATTTGATGGCTATGGTTGCGAACGATGGTCCGCACTATGGTGAAAATGTGAAATTATCTGGACCTGGTAAATACCATCTCACTTTTTACATTACCCCTCCCATCCAGACTGGGCACCAAGCTTTTGGGCGCCATGTCGATAAAGAAACCGGTGTAGGGCCATGGTTTAAGCCCTTTACAGTTGAATATGATTTTGTATTCGCAGGAATCGGCAAAAAAGGCGGATACTAAGTCAGTGTTATGCATGTTGGGGCTCGTAGGTTGGTGGTGACGAAGGAACCCCAACACCTTACCAATGCCATTTGAAAACCTGCTTTTAATTACCAAAGAGCAAAGATTAAAAATCGATAGTATGCATGGTGGGGTTCGTACCTCACCACCAACCTACGAGGTGTAATCATGAAAAAGGTCTACCAATATCTGATTTTCTGCATTCTAAGCACATTGTCGATAATTCGGCCTTTATTCGCCGAAGAATTACCCACCTACACCATAGTGATGAAAGATGGGCAGCTTACCCCCTCGCGCTTGGTAGTACCTGCTAAAGTGCGTTTCAAAATTATTCTTCAAAATACAGGACGAACCGCTGCTGAATTTGAAAGTCTGGCGCTTCGTAAAGAGAAAGTACTCTCGCCTGGTGCGCAGTCTTTTATTGTGATTCGTTCTTTATCTCCGGGTGAGTACACTTTTTTTGACGATTTTCATCAAGCTACTGGGCAAGGTGTGATCGTTGCACAATAAGACTTTTTCAATCACTTGTTTACCTTGAGGCCTACCAAATGGGACAAATAATATTTGTCGTCTGGCGTGAAAGTGTTGAAGCCTTGCTGGTCATAGGTATTTTGTATGCGTGGTTGCGTCGTGGAGACGCAACCGCTCAAAGAGGGTTGCCCTATTTATGGTTTGGCGCAGCACTAGGTGGACTCGCAGCGCTTGGTTTAGGAGCGGGCTTAATTCATATGGGCACTTTGCTATCAGGTGATAAGCAAGATATTTTCCAAGCCAGTATGATGTTTGTGGCCTGCCTACTTATGGTGCAGATGGTATTTTGGATGAAAAAGCATGGGCGCACCCTCAAAAAAAATATGGAAGCTGTGCTTGAACGCAAAGCAGAGAACGCGCAGTGGTGGGGTGTAGCTTTACTTGCCGCATTAGCCGTCGCGCGCGAAGGCAGCGAAACCGTTATCTTTTTGTACGGCTTGGGAGTCGGGCAGGCAGCCCATATGCTCCCTTCAGAGATTATGGGCATTGTGCTAGGGGTTACGCTTGCGTTATTGACGTTTTATGTGCTGCAGCTCGGTAGTGCCGTTTTATCTTGGAAGCATTTCTTTCGCATTACCGAAGTGATGCTGCTTTTCTTGGCCTGCGGCTTATTTCAAAGTGGGCTCGATATTCTGATTGGCCTGGAGGCTATACCTAGCGGCCCTGATCCATTGTGGAATAGTGCAGCCCTGCTGAGTAACTCAGGCCCTGTTGGATCGCTTATCGCCACGCTAACAGGCTACCGCGCTCAACCTTCACTGACCAATGTTTTAGCTTATGTAGCGTATTGGGGCACTGTCTTAATAGTAGCAATGCGCATGAAATCAAATAAGAGTTAGCAGAACGGTAGGTTGGGGTGACGAAGGAACCCCAACACCTTACCGATGTCGTTTGAAAACCTGCTTTTAATTACCAAAGAGCAAGGATTAAAAGTCAGTGGTATGCATGTTGGGGAACGTTGCTCACCACCAACCTACCCCTATCGTTAAAAGTCGAAGGTGTATCTGTTCAGATTCTGTAAGATAGTTCTTTAGCTTGAACGGGACGCCTCCCATAGTGTTTGCAAGTGCAAAGGCATAGAAAGACGGCTGGAGTTTTTTCTTAAGCCAACTTTAATGCTTGGACTCAGTCCAAACGCAAATAACTTATGGGAGTCGTTTCGCTATGTTGCAGCAAAAAACACAGATCATTATTGCCGATGAACATTCTGCTACTTTAACTACGGTAGACGATGCACTTCGAAATCAATCTGCCGTTGAAATTCAACAAGGGGTGTATTCCGATGAAGCCTTGTTTGAAAAGTTAAACGTCGTGCCTTGCGATCTATTGATTTACGGGTTAACGCATGACGAAACCTTAAGCTATGGAAGCTTAACGCCTATTGAACAGCTTGCGCGCGCGTATCCCCAGACAAAGATTATTGTCCTTGCACGCGAGGCAGATCCGGTTATCGTAACGCGCTTGCTGGCCGCAGGATGTGTAGGCTTTGTTAATACCAATACGTCGCTAGGTGATTTACCTCAAGCGATAGAAGAAGGAATGGCCGGGCATCGCTATGTTGATAGTGCAACGACCAAGCGCTTGATCCAACATATGTTTTTAGGTTCGCCCAAGCAACAAATGCCGGGTAATATGCTTACTCCGCGTGAGACGGAAGTAGTAGAATTTTTCGCAAAGGGTATGACGGTCAACGAGATTGCACTCCATACCCAACGTAGTATTAAAACCATTCATACTCAAAAACAAAGCGCCATGCGTAAGTTGGGAGTGTGTACTGGTGCTCAACTCATCGATGCATTTAAATATATTCAGGTCAATTGATACGTTCTTCTACACCCACTGATATTCCTGATGTTGCCGTCTTGGGCGCTGGTTTGATGGGGCGTCTTATTAGCTGGCAGCTCGCAGGTATGGGGCTGCAAGTGGCTCTCTATGAGCGCACAGGGCGTGCACAAGCATCAGGTGCCGCTGCTTGGGTCGCTGCGGCCATGTTGGCTCCTCTGGCTGAAGCGGCAATAGCAGAAAAACAAATTGTTGAAAGTGGGTGGCGCTCTTTACGCCTCTGGCCTGCTATTTTGAAGAGCTTGCCAGAGCCTGTTTTTTTTCAATCTACGGGAACGCTGGTGGTCTGGCATCCAGCTGACCGAGCGGAATCCACCTTATTTTCTAATCGCGTACATGCCAATGTGCCGGCAGCCTATTTAAAAGAGCATTTCGCTGTTTTGGATCAGCAGGCCATTGGTGCGGTTGAACCTGCTCTCGCAGGTCGTTTTACTCAGGCTTTTTTACTAGATCAAGAAGGGCAGCTGGATAATCGCCAGCTCCTACAATCATTACAATCAGGGCTAGATCAACGCAAAGTAAAGCAGCATTGGGATACAGCAATAGAAGGTGCGGATTGCGAAACGTGGCCAGCTGCTAAACTATGGATCGATTGCCGCGGTCTCGGCGCAAAATCAGCATTACCTAATTTAAGAGGAGTGCGAGGTGAAGTCGCGCGCATATGGGCGCCCGGCATTAAACTCACTCGGCCTGTGCGTTTACTCCACCCGCGCTATCCCCTCTATATCGCGCCTAGACCTGATGATATCTATGTGATTGGCGCGACCGATCTAGAGTGCGAAGACTTCTCCCCCATGAGCGTGCGTTCGGCGCTAGAGCTCCTTGGCGCTGCATTTGCTGTGCATCCAGAATTTGGCGAAGCGCGCATTATGGAATTAAACAGCCAATGCCGCCCAGCATTCCCAGACCATAATCCCACTATCTTATGGAATGGCGCACGCACTTTGCATGTGAATGGCTTGTATCGGCATGGTTTTATGCTAGCTCCTGAAGTAGCTGATCATGCAGTCTCTCTTGTGCAGGCGGTACTTACTGGGTCATTAAACAGTAATACGCCAGAAGAAGCATGGAACGCTTGGACGCATGCCCACAGCTGGCCTGCACTTTTTAGCAGAGGTGCATAAGCTTTCTAATTTTCACTTCACCCACTTTTTAGAACCGCATTGCAGAGCAGTTTTATGGATATTCATATCAATTCAACCACGATAGCAATACAAGAAAGCGCTACGTTGGAGGACGCCCTACAAGCATTTGGCGCTCAACCTCCGTTTGCGGTAGCGCTGAATGGCAACTTTGTTGCGCGTGCAGCGTATGCGCAGACCCCTTTGCATAGCGGTGACGCTATCGAAGTGGTGCGCGCAGTGGGAGGAGGGTAAAAATGCAGCTAACCACGCCAGATACCTTTACTTTGTATGATCAGCCGCTAGCTAGTCGCTTATTTTTAGGTACTGCGAGCTATCCTTCGCTGCAAGTGCTTACAGATGCATTAGAAGCCGGTGCGCCCGGCATGGTTACCGTTGCCTTGCGCAGGCAAGGTGCAGGTATGCCAGGTTTTGCCGGTAATGATTTTTTAGGTGTGCTAGCGCAGCGCAAAGTGCCGCTTTTGCCCAATACAGCGGGTTGCCATACTGTGCAAGAAGCAATCACTACGGCAGAGATGGCGCGTGAAATGCTAGGGACGAATTGGATCAAGCTAGAGTTGATTGGGGATGATTACACGCTACAGCCCGATACCGTCCAGCTTGTATTGGCAGCCCAAAAACTAGTCGATCGAGGATTTAATGTTTTGCCCTACTGCACTGAAGACCTGGTCATTGCCCGGCATTTGGTAGAAGTGGGTTGTAAGGTGCTGATGCCCTGGGCTGCTCCGATTGGAAGTGGACAGGGGGTGGTCAATGCATATGGATTACGTTTGCTACGAGAGCGCTTGCCCGACATGCCGATGATTGTCGACGCGGGTTTAGGCGTGCCTTCCCATGCTTGTGAGGTGATGGAGTGGGGCTTTGATGGCGTATTGCTCAATACTGCTGTGGCGCATGCTACGTTCCCTGCCCGTATGGCTAGTGGATTTTCTTGGGCGGTACAAGCGGGTCGCCTCGCTTACCTTGCAGGCGCTGCGCCAAAGCGCGAGGGCGCGCAAGCTAGTACCCCTGTAGTGGGAACTCCTTTTTGGCAACAGTATCCACAGGGATAATTTTTTTTGAGTGTGTTTATGGTTATAAACTGATCTTACGCAGGTATTCAAAGAGGCAGTGGTGTGCATGTTGGGGTTCCTGCGTTACCACCAACCTACCGTGCTCTTGTGGTTCGTGAAGTTTGATAGAACCTTTTTATATATGCATCGTGGTAGGTTGGTGGTGAGGCACGAACCCCATGCGCGCCAACTTAAGCCAAAGACCAGAACATATTGTCGCTAAACTGTACAAAAAGTTAAGCG
>JASSUD010000085.1:0-9160 GCA_031963225.1 Mycoavidus cysteinexigens | reverse complement strand
CACAGGGACCGGAACTGTACTTAAGTACAGTGAGGATCCCGAGCACCGCACGACCGCAAAGATGGGCTCTTTTGGGAGACTTTGGACAGGTTCTAAGGGAAAAGTGCTTTTTTAGCAGTATGCTTTACCGATGTGCTAAAAATGCGGCCTTGGACCATTGAGCTAGGCCGCATTTTTTTATGGTGCGTTATCTTCTTCGCACTTACTGCCGTTCAAAAGCTCCTCCTACACATTAACTTTACATACCGCGCAAGAGAACGTTCATGATTTCAGTACGCCTGCCCGATGGATCCGCACGCACTTTCGAGCACCCCGTAACGGTCGCCGAAGTTGCAGCGAACATTGGTTCTGGCCTGGCAAAAGCAGCGCTCGGTGGCAAGTTAAATGGCACTTTGGTGGATACTTGCGCACGTATTGAGAGCGACGCAACGCTGTCTATCATTACAGATAAAGATCCTGAAGGCCTAGAGATTTTGCGCCATTCTGCCGCGCATCTTTTGGCCTATGCAGTGAAAACGCTGTATCCAGAAGCCCAAGTTACTATCGGGCCTGTGATTGAAGACGGATTTTATTACGACTTCGCGTATACACGCCCTTTTACCCCAGAAGATCTCGCTGCTATTGAAGCGCAGATGAAGGCATTAGCCCGCTTGGATGAGCCGGTAGAACGGCGCGTAGTCAGCCGCGATGAGGCCATCGAATTTTTTAAGCAAGCAGGCGAGCACTATAAAGCGCAACTCATTGAAGCTATTCCTGCTGCCGATGCCATCACCCTCTACTCTCATGGCGGATTTACTGATTTATGCCGGGGCCCGCATGTACCGAATACGGGCAAACTCAAAGTCTTTAAACTGATCAAATTAGCGGGTGCTTATTGGCGTGGAGATGCGCGCAATGAACAGTTGCAGCGCATTTATGGCACAGCTTGGGCGCGTACTGAGGATCTAGAGCTGTATCTGAAACGCCTAGAAGAAGCAGAAAAGCGCGATCACCGTAAACTGGGTAAACAGCTTGGACTGTTTCATTTGCAAGATGAAGCGCCTGGAATGGTATTCTGGCACCCAGAAGGTTGGACGCTCTGGCACCAAATTGAAACGTATTTACGCAAGCATTTACGCGCAGCGGGCTATAGCGAAATCCGTACACCTTTGGTGTTAGATAAAAAATTATGGGAACAATCAGGCCATTGGGAAAATTTCCAAGAGCATATGTTCATCACTGAGTCGGAAAAACGCGATTACGCGATCAAACCGATGAATTGCCCAGGACATGTGCAGGTTTTCAACCAAAGCTTGCATTCCTATCGCGATTTGCCCATGCGGCTAGCTGAATTTGGCTCTTGCCATCGAAAAGAGCCTTCTGGTGCGCTACATGGTCTTTTGCGCGTGCGCGGCTTTGTGCAAGACGATGCACATATTTTTTGCACCAAAGAACAATTTATTTCTGAGTCTATCGCCTTTAATACCTTGGCGATGCAAGTGTATAAAGATTTTGGGTTTGATCAGATTGAGATCAAACTGGCGCTTCGCCCTAAACAACGCGCAGGCGCTGATGAAACATGGGATGAGGCCGAGCAGGGCTTACGCGACGCACTTTCTGCTTGCAATGTGCAATGGCAAGAGTTACCTGGCGAAGGGGCATTTTATGGCCCTAAAATTGAATACCATATTAAAGATGCACTGGGCCGCTCCTGGCAATGCGGTACACTGCAGCTCGATTTTGTGCTGCCAGAGCGCTTAGAGGCAAATTATGTAGGGCAAGATAATCAGCATCATCGCCCTGTTATGTTGCATCGCGCTATCTGCGGATCGATGGAGCGTTTTATCGGTATTTTGATTGAACACTATGCCGGAGCTATGCCTACATGGCTCGCTCCAGTGCAAGTTGCTATCCTTCCAATTTCCGAAAAACAAAACGAATATGCCCATTTATTGCTGCAACAGCTCACCGAACAAGGTATTCGTGCGCAAGCTGATTTGCGCAACGAAAAAATTAACTATAAAATACGCGCCCAAACGATGAGAAAAATTCCTTACTTGCTAGTTGTAGGGGAGAAAGAGCGCGAAGGTGGAACGGTATCTGTGCGAGCCCGCGGGGGTGTCGATCTAGGTTGTATGCCTATTGAGGCCCTACTGGCGAGGTTGCACGAGGATGTACATGCTCTGCGGTAACACAAAAGCGCTTTTTTCTCGTTGCCCATTTTTAATGAATAGCACCCATTGGCACTAGTTAGGCGCGCCTTTTTATATTTCATGGCGCGCTTTTCTAATATGTTTTTGGATACAACAGACCGGATTTTTACGTAAAACTTCCGCATCCCTGTAAAGCTATTTTTATTTTTTGTCTTTTAAAGGGAAAATAACATCGCTACCGATAAGGATAAGTCGTCTCACCGTATCAATGGTGAAATTACGGTGCCGGAAATGCGACTCGTCGATCCTCAAGGGGAGCCTCTTGGGATTGTCAAGTTAGCAGAAGCTTTACGTTTAGCTGAACAAGCAGATGTAGATCTTGTCATGATTGCACCACAGGCCGAACCGCCTGTTTGCAAATTGATGGATTTTGGTAAATTTAAATACCAAGAAGCTAAAAAAGCCCATGACGCCAAGCTTAAGCAAAAAATCGTCCATATTAAAGAGATTAAACTCCGTCCCAGTACTGGCGAAGGCGATTACAACGTCAAATTATCCAACGCTAAGCGTTTCTTGGAAGAAGGCGATAAAACCAAGATCAGCCTACGCTTTCGAGGACGTGAAATTGCGCACCAATCTCTTGGTGCTCGAATGTTGGAACGCCTAAGAACGGATCTGGACGAAATTGCTGTAGTAGAGCAAATGCCGAAAATGGAAATGCGGCAAATGATTATGGTCTTAGCGCCTAAAAAGAAGAAGTAATGCATTAAAGTATTTAGGGCGTGTCTAAGAAATAGCCACAACTGCCTGTAAAGCAGGCCGTTTGGGCTTTTTCTTTGCTTTTTGCGCCCTGCCCTAGGACATGTCCTAGTTAGCATGCGCGCTCTAATGTCTACCTCCATTATCCTTTTTAAGGTTAATGGAAAATTGTTTTTGAGGACTTTGCCGCCTCTACGTGTTCCCTTTTGATATTCTGGATGCTCTCATGCCCAAAATGAAAACCAAAAAAAGCGCTGCAAAGCGCTTTGTAGTGCGCCCAGGCGGCACTGTTAAACGTGGTCAAGCTTTTAAACGCCACATCCTCACCAAGAGAACCACAAAAAACAAACGTCAGCTTAGAGGCAGTGCAGCTGTGCATAAAGCGGATACCAATTCCGTACGTGCAATGATGCCTTACGCTTAAACGTTTTGTTTACAGTCTATTTTAATTCTCTAAATCAGAGGCACGCCATCCTCATCACCATGATGAGTGGCGTTTTGTATAAGTCACTCTTCAGGAGCAACAATGTCCCGAGTTAAACGCGGCGTTACAGCACATGCCCGCCACAAAAAAGTTATTGACGCAGCTAAAGGCTATCGCGGCCGCCGTAAAAACGTCTACCGCGTTGCCAAAGAAGCGGTCATGCGTGCAGGGCAATATGCCTATCGCGATCGTCGCAATAAAAAACGCGTATTTCGTGCATTGTGGATTACCCGCATCAATGCAGCGGTTCGTGAACATGACATTACGTACAGTGTCTTTATGAACGGTTTGCTTAAAGCTGGAATCGGCCTAGATCGTAAAGTCTTGGCTGAACTTGCTGTCAATGACAAATTGGCTTTTGCTGCGATTGTTGGTCAAGTCAAAGCTGCTGCAACCACTGAGCAAGCTAATGCAACAGCCCTGGCTGCCTAACCTTTTTGGTTTGTAGCATAGGGTGTGCCCTAATATTAAGGCATAAGAAGGGGGCTCCTAAGGGCCCCCTTTCTTATTTCACGCTGAGATCTGTGTAGAAGCAGACTCTATCCTCCGTCATTCATTCAAAAATTGGCTTCCATGGATCTCGAATCGCTTATCGTAGAAGCGCAACACGCTTTCGAACACGCCGAAGATACGGTCACCCTCGATAACGAAAAAGCACGCTTTCTAGGGAAAGCAGGCAGCTTGACGCAGCTTCTCAAGGCACTGGGTGCGCTCGATATGGAGCAACGCAAAGCGCAGGGCGAGAAAATTAATCAAGCTAAGCAACGTATCGAACAAGCCTTGCGCGCACGCCGACTGGCACTAGAGCAAGCACTTCTAGAGCGCCGGCTAGCCGCACAAGCTATTGATGTGACCTTACCTGGAAGAGGATTAGGTGGAGGAAGTCTGCATCCCGTTATGCGCGCCTGGGAACGAGCCGAGCGCATTTTGCACAGCTTGGGGTTTGAGACGGAAGAAGGGCCTGAAATTGAGACAGACTGGTATAACTTCACCGCGCTAAATAGCCCTGAAAACCACCCTGCCCGCTCCATGCAAGATACGTTTTATGTCAATGCAGAAGATGAAACGGGCAAACCACTGATGCTACGCACCCATACTAGCTCCATCCAAGTTCGCTATGCGCGTAGCCACTGCCCTCCGCTTAAAGTGATTGCACCTGGGCGTGTATATCGAGTAGATAGCGATGCGACGCATTCACCTATGTTCACGCAGATTGAAGGCTTATGGATTGATGAACAGGTAAGCTTTGCGGATTTAAAAAGCATCTATACCGATTTTTTGAAGAAATTCTTTGAACGCGAAGATTTACAGGTCCGTTTCCGCCCTTCTTACTTCCCGTTTACTGAACCCTCTGCCGAAATTGACATGCTTTTTGAAACCGGCAAGCATGCGGGCCAATGGTTGGAGATCTCAGGCGCAGGGCAAGTACATCCGACCGTACTACAAAATATGGGACTGGATTCTGAGCGCTATACAGGGTTTGCATTTGGCACAGGGCTTGAACGCTTAGCTATGCTGCGCTACCAGGTTGAAGATCTGCGCCTCTTTTTTGAAGGCGATCTGCGGTTTTTGAAGGCTTTTCAATAAAGATTAGAAGTTCGTGGTGTGAATGTTGGGGTTCGTACCTCACCGCCAACCTACATTTGCTCGTAGGTTGGTGGTGACGAAGGAACCCCAACATGCGCACCACTGCCCTCCTGAAGACCAACTTACACACTGGCAATTTAGAACCTTATGCAATTCTCCGACTCCTGGCTGCGCCACTTCGTCAATCCCTCCCTCTCCAATCAAGCACTAGCCCATACCCTTACTATGGCTGGCTTGGAAGTGGAATCATTGGAGCCCGTAGCCCCACCCTGCACGCTGGTAGTGGTAGCCCAAGTACGCTCTACCACGCAGCATCCTAATGCCGACAGATTGAAAGTGTGTGAGGTCGATGCCGGCCTTGGGGAGCTATTACAAATCGTATGTGGCGCCCCCAATGTGCGCCCTGGTCTTAAAGTGCCTTGTGCGCTTATTGGTGCTGCCCTGTCTACGGAAGATAAAAACAAGCCTTTTACGATTAAGCGTAGCAAGCTTCGCGGAGTCGAGAGCTGCGGGATGCTGTGTTCAGCGAAAGAGCTAGGCTTGTCCGATCCTTCTGATGCGAGCGGAATACTTGCTCTGCCTGAAGATGCACCTATAGGCGAAGATATTCGTGCTTATCTCTCATTAGATGAGCAGCAATTCACATTAAAGCTCACCCCTAATCGCGCAGACTGCCTGTCTATTTTTGGTATTGCGCGTGAAGTCGCTGCGCTGACACACACCCCTTTACAGCGCCCTGTTCCAACCCCCATTTCCGCTGAAATTCAGGATAGCTTGCCCGTCCATATTTCCGCCCCTACGTTATGTGGGCGATTTGCAGGTCGCGTTATTCGTCAAGTGAATGCCAGCGCCCCTACCCCTAGCTGGATGGTTCAACGGCTAGAGCGTGCAGGTGGGCGCAGTTTAGGCGCTTTGGTGGATATTTCTAATTATGTAATGTTGGAGCGCGGCCATCCCAATCATGTCTTTGATTTGAACAAACTCACAGGCTCCCTCGAAGTACGGTGGGCAAAGCCTAATGAAACACTACAACTTTTAGATGGCACCTTAGCGAAACTCGATGAGACCGTAGGTATTATTGCTGATGCGCAAGGTCCACAAAGTTTAGCCGGCATTATGGGCGGTGCAGCGAGTGCCGTCTCGCCAGATACCACCGATATCTATCTTGAAGCTGCTTTCTGGCAACCCGATAGCATTCGAGGCCGTGCGCGCCGCTACCGAGTGACCAGCGAAGCAGGCCATCGCTTTGAGCGCGGGGTGGATTACGCATCCATACCTGATGATCTCGAATATATCACGCACCTCATTCTGACTATTTGTGGTGGCAAACCTGGGCCTGTTGATGATCAGATCATCCAGCTACCAGAGCGCCCTACCGTGCAATTACGTGTAGCGCAAGTTGAACGCATTCTAGGCGTTGCGATAAGCGTGGACGAAATTGCCGATATTTTTCAGCGTCTAGATCTACCCTTTGAGCGTACTCAAAAAGAAAATCTCACCACTCAAACGCTAGAAGAAGTCTTTAACGTCACGCCTCCTGCATGGCGGTTTGACATCGCGATCGAAGTGGATTTGATCGAAGAAATAGCACGTGTCTATGGCTTTGACTCGTTACCTGTACGCATGCCTCAAGCCTCACACATTCTGCGTGAAGCGCCGGAAAATCGCCGCCCTATTCATGCGCTTCGGCATCAATTAGCAGCACGCGAATATCACGAAACAATCAATTTCAGTTTCGTCGACCCCAGTTGGGAGCAAGACTTCAGCCCTTATGTCGAACAAGCGCCTATTGAAGTGATAAACCCCTTATCAGGCTTTTTATCTGTGATGCGCACCACGCTCATAGGCAGTTTGGTACAGGTGTTGCGTCATAATCTCAATCGCAAAGCAGAGCGTGTACGCCTTTTTGAAGTAGGTCGACTCTTTTTGAGAGACGCAAGCATCACAGCCAGTGAAGCGTCCGTTATCGGCTTTAATCAACCTCAATATATTGGCGGCTTAGCCTATGGCCCCGCTTGGTCTGTGCAGTGGGGAATCAAATCCAGTAAATCGACCTCTTCTCCCGCCAATCAAGTAGATTTTTTTGATGTAAAAGGCGATATTGAAGCGCTTTTTGCGCCGCTCCTACCTCGTTTTGTAGCTGCTGAGCACCCCGCATTGCATCCTGGGCGAAGCGCACGTATTGAGATAGAAGGGAAAACAGTGGGGTGGATAGGAGAATTGCATCCCAAACATTTGGCGCGCTACGACTTGCCTCAAGCTCCAATCGTATTTGAAATAGCAGCGCAGGCACTTCTAGAGCGCACCGTTCCTCACGCACCTATCCTTTCTAAATTTCAGCCTGTAGCGCGAGATATTGCCGTTATCGTGGACAAAGCTATATCATCACAAGCTTTATTCGATACGCTGCATGCAGCCTGGCATGGCACGCAGCGGGAGCAACGCCAAACAGAAGCATGTCGCTATATTCAGCACATTCAACTTTTTGACGTATTTCAACCTTCTGCAGAGCCTAAAGCAGATGCACTTCAATCTGGCGAATCGGCCTCTAGCGCCTTGCAGCCGCAAGAAAAAAGTCTGGCTTTTCGCATCACGCTACAAGCGGATGATGCAACATTGCAAGATGAGACTGTGGATCTTGCCGTGCGCACGCTTTTAGAAGCATTAACGGCGCAACATGGTGCGCGTTTGCGTAGTTAACTATGGACTCAAGTACCCTCACTAAAGCCAAATTAGCGGCCACTTTAGCTGGGCAAACCCAGATGAAGAGGCAGGATGCACTAGACTTGGTGGAAAATTTTTTCTCCACCATTACCGATACGCTATCGCGTAATGAAAATGTCAAATTATCTGGATTCGGGCATTTTCAGTTGAGCGATAAATCAGGCCGCCCCGGGCTTAACCTCAAGACGGGTGCTCGGGTTGACATTACTCCTCGCCGTGTAGTGACTTTTGCAGCCAGTCCTAAACTAAAAGCACAGGTCGAATCTGTTGAAGTTACCTGTAAGGCGCAAGCGTAATTTTCGGGGTAAATGGGTAAAAATAGTGTTATTTACGCTATGACTATAATTTTTAATCATTTCTGTGCACTTTAAAGCGGTAGATACGCAGCAAAATTATTTTTTTATTGTTACAATCGCGCCCTTTGCGAAGTTCGGCTTTAGCATAGATTTCGGGGCGTAGCGCAGCCTGGTAGCGTACCTGCATGGGGTGCAGGTGGTCGGAGGTTCAAATCCTCTCGCCCCGACCAATCTAATTTACTTCCCATTTGGAATATATTTTCCTTCGACCTCCCGATAGTCGGGAGGTCGATGTTTTTTAGGTATCGAAGGAAGACTTCATGACGCGCGAATGTCAGGTAACGGGAAAACGGCCGATGAGCGGCAACAAAGTTTCCCATGCAAATAATAAATCTAAACGTCGTTTTTTACCCAACTTGCATAGCCGTCGTTTCTGGGTAGAAAGCAAAAAAGCATGGGTACGCCTTCGCGTATCCAATGCAGGCTTGCGTATTATCGATAAATATGGGATCGAGGCAGTGCTAGCCGCCGTGAATGATCCGTATGGCGTGTATTAATACACGTAAGCACTCCTTTTTACGTCACCAAAGCGCTGCATGTAAGCGTCCCACCAGTTGGGCTCAGCACTGCTTTGCTTTGGTTCAATATATCGGCTAATAGAATTAGGAACAGGCTGCTATAGCGCTTTGTGACTACAAGCCTCTCTTTTGCAAGGAAATGGTCTCCATGGCTAAAAGTAATAAACGCCAAAAAACCGTGCTGAAATCCACAGCCGGCACAGGGCACTTCTACACTACGCTCACCTCTACGCTGATCGGTAAAGAAATTACTAAATTTGATCCCGTTGCACGCAAGCACGTGACGTATAAAGGTTCCAAGCTTAAATAAAGCTTGTTTTACCTATTTTTTAAAAAGCGGCCCATTTTTTGAGTGGGCCGCTTTTTTTTCACCTAAAAATTCCCGTACCCTTGCCTTTCCACCTCGAAGCTGAGAAATGGACTCCATTAGATGACGGGCATTCTTTGGGGAACGGAATAAATATATGGTTTCTTGCATATTCATAATCTAACTCAATAGTGGTGCATTAACTGGTGTTACGCAGGTATTCAAGAGGACGGTGGTACGCATGTTGGGGTTCGTGCCCATGCGCGCTAACTTAAGCCAAAAGATAGCCTGTT
>JASSUD010000037.1:0-27748 GCA_031963225.1 Mycoavidus cysteinexigens | reverse complement strand
CCCTGTGCTCCTGCTCCCCCAAATATGAACCCTTTGGGGCAATTGAGAACACGCCCTACCGGCTGCGGCGACACTCATTTAGCACCCCATGTAAATGTCTTGGGCTGCACATTAAGACCGCCACGTTTAGCCGCGTCGCGCATGTGTATTTCGTGCATTCTTTGTACTTGTAAACGCTCTTGTGCTGTAGAGACTAATTCGTACATTGCTAGTTTAATTTTCTCATTCTGGATATTGGCCTGCTCTACAGCAATACGACCTTGTAGCTCGGTAATAGCCTTAAGGTCCGTTGTGCTATTGATGGCTTCCATCAATTGTTCAATCTGGATCACACGTTTTTGTGCAATCTCGTAGGCTTGCATTGCAAAAGCCTGATCTTGTGCCGCTTTACTGGCTTGTGCTTCGCAAGCCAGTCGCTGATCTGTTGCTGGTAAAAAATGGCAACTATCAAATACTTGGCTCGACTCATGAATACGCAGTGCCTCGCCTTCTAATCCTTTATAGCCTTTTTCTTGCAAATCACGGTAGATCGTGGCCCATTCTGGCGGTAAATAATCATAAAACGCTGCATTATTGAATATGGCACCCAGTTTTCGTGTTCCTGAGATGGCTTTGTATTGTTGTTCGAGCTGCTTGATTTGCTCTTTCAATTTCCCAATGGCTTGCAAATGGTGCTGGATCTGCGTCGTATCTATCACTGGCATCTGTGCATAGGCACTGGTGCTAACTAGTAATGCGAAGGCTAGGATATGAGCCCTTTTGGGTAACGAGAAGCACCCCTTGAGGCCACGGCTAAACAGCATGAAGTGCATCCTCCTTTTTTTCTGCCTCATGGATGTCCTCCACGGTATGGTTGCTGCGTTCTTTCTTTACGTTTTTTATGAAAAGCTGGCAGCCAAATGGTGGGGTCAGCACCTAACTCTTCGATGAGTTGATCTACTAGCGCAATATTGTCTGTACTGCCCGATAGCACAGCTAGCTCATCCTCCAAACCACTTAGGTCTAGACAGCCAATGGCAGCTCGATGGCCTTGTTTCATGAGAAATAAACGACTGTCTTCATGGAAATGTTTAATGATTTCAAACTCTGCTTCACTGACTTTGAAACCGTGCACATAGTCATGGTGATCGGCTTTTGGATTGGGAAGATAGATTTCTGTTGCGCATTGCTCGATGAGGGTTTTTGCGATTTTAGATTGCAGCACATCTGAAGGAGATTGCGTGGCAAATACACCTAAACCATTTTGCTTGCGTATGGTTTTTTGTTTATTGAATGCAAAGTCTGAAAAAGCATCATCTGCAAGCCATTTCCAGAACTCATCCATGTAGTAGATAAAGCGGCGTCCATCAATAACGCTCTCCATACGATGCAATAAATATAAAGCCAGCGGATTGCGCACGATGGGGTTATCCAAAAACGCAGTGCCATCGAATCCATAGCAACTATGTATATTGAAATTAAGTATATCGGTCGGGTTATCAAATACCCAGGCAAATGGCCCTCCAGCGCACCAGCGGCTTAACCGCTTAACTAAGCTGTTTTCACGTTCTTTTTTGTCTAAGCCTTCTGTCATATTTTGTGTCACTGTCGTCAAGCGACGCAATGCGACTGGCATGCGCATGACCGTTCGTACTGCACTGGCAAGGCGTGACTCATCGGCTGTAGTGAGCGCTTGCCCATCTCCTGCGAGGAGTGTGCGAATCCACTGCTCTAGGAACAATATATTCGCTTGTGTGAGTTCCAATGCAAAAGGATTAAAACCTGTCGGCTCCCCATTGCGCAGCGTGAAGTATTGGCCACCCATCGCTTTAATAGCGATCTTTGCGCCTTCGTCTTTGTCGAAAAAAACGGTGGTGTATCCATTAGGAGAGGCGTGTTTAAATTTTTGAGATTGGCACAGTAGGAGGCTGAGCAAAGCCGTTTTACCAGAGCCAGATTGTCCAATCACACTGGTATTACCTAGCAGCTTTTTGTCGAATGCCTCTTCATCGACCCGGCAGGCATGATAGTTAAAATACAAAGGCTGGCCCGATGGCGTTTTGAACAAAGTCACTGCAGGCCCCCACGGGTTAGCCTCTCGCTTACCTGCCGTAAAATTGTGAAAACTCGCTAATCCTGCAAAATTTTGACTAGTTAGTCGGGCAACACGCGGGCGATAGCGCCAATTACCAGGAAGTTGCGCGTAATACGCAGCATCTGTAGCTGTATTAATCGATGCAGCTAAAAAACCAAGGTCTTGAATAATCGCCATAGCACTAGCGCGATAACGTGTAACGTGCGCTACGCTCGGACCAAAAATCATAAGCGAATAATGATATTCCCCCATAGCAAACTGACCTTGGATCAGTTGATCAATGGCGTCCGATAAATCACTCACCTGTGTCGCAGAACCATCCTCGGCGCTTAAGAGTTGGTTTTGTTGCCTTTCTAAAAAATCTTTGCCCTGGCGCTTATCCATAAAAGAATAAGATTGCGTCATGACATATTCATACTCTTCATACATTAAACGGTTCAATAGCCCTGGCTCGGTATGAGATGTATAGTCTTTAAAATCTAGGGCCTGTGCATACCGGGTATGCATCGCAGTACGTAATTCAATGGTTTCCATTCCTACGAATATCCACGCATGGCCGAGATAGTCATATAAAGGCGCAGTCGGCAACCTCACTTTTTGCCATTCGCCAGTTATAAGAAAATTTAAAAAAGAGAGAGCCTTTGAACATAAGGCACCCTGCTCATCTTTAAACGTAGCCAGGGTTATTAATTCATAGCGCCGCATACTCGCTTGTATCTGATGCGCTAATTCATCCAATTTTTTTATAGCACTACGCTGATCGTGAAGAATATCGCTAGCAGTACGCCGACCTGACTTTGAAAATGTCCGTGATAGAGCACTAGGAAAAGGGCGGTAAATAAGGGTCAAATACAGCTCATTCGCCATCATTTTGTAGCCAGCGAAAGAGTCATAGTATTTTTTGTCTAAGGTCTGGCAAAAATCATTGTCGAATGTAGCATGCAGTCGTTCTGATATTTGGCGGCGAATGGTATGTGTCCATATAGCAGTATGTCTTGAAGCGATGGAGCGAAGCATGGTATTCATTTGCTCTTTACGCAGCGCAATTTCTTCTTGATCTATAGTTTCAAAACTTATTCCGGATACCTTCCAAATACGCAAAAAATCGCCCTGTCTAGTCATGATGGTATTCTCTGAAATATGACTAGAATAAGGAATAAATGCAGCGCACCCTCTCTCTTTATTTATTTGAATACCGTATTTTGTCTGTGCTGCCATGGTTGGGCCTTATACGCTTTAAAAATGCTTGTTTTCTTTTTACCTATATTTTTTATATTCCATTTTTACCGCATGACGCTTTTTGAACTCAATGGGGCTATAAGCAGAAGCTTTCCAAAAACGGCCATTTTGAAAGGCATATTGAAATCGGAATAAAATTTTGAGGCCAGATAAACGGAATTGCTGGTCATCATGTTTTGCAATAGCCCGCATAATAGCGAGTGCAGGAAATAAAAGGATTGTCATAAAAATATGAATCCAGATGCTCGCTAATACAATTATTCCACCCACTATAGTAAGCGGAGCCATAGGCACACCAAAAATCATCGCGGGCCGCGTGCATCCTTTGAATAAAATATCCCCACACTCTGTCATTATTTTCCCCCTTGAGGACATACCCTAATGAATTAGCAGATAATTTGCCAACTCAGCAGAGCCACCGATTAACAACCCTCCTGCCAAAATTTTTGCGCACTCTGCAATATCTGCTTGCTTGAATAGGAATTTATAACCAGACCACATAATGGCCATGGTGACGACCCCCATAGAAACACCATGCAAAATTTTTAAAATATTGTCCATAAATCCATTCACTCTTTCCAAACCACCCTCTGCCATAGCAGACTGCGAAAAGAACATAAAAATAAACCACCATTTCATAAAAATAAAATAGGTATATTTTTTTAAAATAGAGGGTATATTTTTATAGAAGGAATATTTTTTTACACTCAAACTCATCACTCCTTCTCCATATATGCTTTAAAAATATATCTTATTGTGGACATTTATTTAAAAAATTTTGTCTAGCTTGAGCAGTTTTAGAACGTTTTTTAAATTTAATTGAATAATATTTTTTGAGAGAAGGGGTACATTCTTTTATAGTTGACTTTGAATAAAGGCATAACGCCGCCTCGCATGCAAGCTCCACATCCCCTGTAAAAACAGCCTGTGCGGCACTCGAATGTAAAATACCTGCCGACAATCCGATTACGATACCTTTTCTTATAAAAGCCATCATTAACCTCCTGTTCACCGCTTGACTCCTATTTTTTATTCATAAAATAATTCCACTGCTACGGGACTATTTTTTCCATATAAAACATTCCCCTCCTCTGCTTCCATCGAATCATCATTCACGGCGTAATGCATGGAAATAATAGATGGCAACACTCCACGAGAAAGCAGATACCGTTTTATAGAGCATGCCCGCTCTAAAGAAATTTTCTCACTAGCTGCATCGGAGTGAAAATAATCAGATCGACTTCTAATTTCTATATGTTTTGTTTTTTTAATATAGGGCAACAAATCCATCTCTTCAGCAGGGGTAGGTTTAAAAACCGTGCTTGTATTTGCAAAATAGAGATACACCACACGTGAACTAGAGTGATCGGGTTTCAACTTTATAGAGGCCGTTTTATATCCTTGCTTTTCTAATGTATTTTGAATATCTAATAAATCTGCATGTAGTCTTGCATACTCAGAGGGCGCATCATTATTAACCGGCTGCATTTTTATACCTTGTGTACCAGGCAATGTCTCGAGCCAAGTACACCCTGAAATCATCACCGCTAATAATAAAAACAGACTTTTATACATATGGGCACCCTATAAATTTTTAATTCGAATGCATCTTTATTTCGTTACTTTCTCCAACACTTCTTTTTTTCAATGGGTCATACCAAAGTTCCGTGATATGCCTGCCTTTTTTTAACTGCATATCGTTGTGTATATGAATCACTATATCGACTACTTGATAGAGCAATTGCCGAATCACGGCATATGACAAAGCACGCCCTTGTCGATTTTGCAAAATCATTAAAGCCAGCCTCTCAAAAGTCAGCTCAACAGAACCCGCATGGCAACTCGTAATGCTTCCACCATGTCCAGAAGCAGCAACCTGCATGAAATCAAAAGCCTCTCCACCTCGTAACTCTGCTAACAAAATACGCGTGGGTTTCATTCGCAAACAGCTTTTTAAAAGTGAGGCTGGTGTAAGGAAAGCGTTTTCTTCTTCTTTAGCTTCACTGGGATAAAACAAATGCACATGATTGTGATGATTAGGCAGACGCAGTTCTGGCACATCTTCAATCGTAATCAAACGTTCATTTTGTGGAATTTCTTCGATCAACGCTTTCATGAACGTGGTTTTGCCTGACCCCGTTTCTCCTGAAACCACAATGACTTTTTGAAGCGTGACGGCCATTTTCAGGAAATGGGCATATTTATATTCGGCTTTGAGCGCCATCAGCCTATGCTCTTGCTCACTGAGTTCTTGAACGACAGGACGTATACCGCTGAAAAAGCCTTGTCTGTCATAGTCCGCAAGGGTGTGTTGCGCCAAAGAAGGTTTACGGATCGTCATCGAAACCGTGTTGGTTTCACAAGCAGGAGGCAATACGATTTGTATACGCTCCCCCTCTGGCAAGGTGGCAGATAACAAAGGATTGCTCTCTGAAAGGTCATGCCCTGAAAACTGGGCTGTTGCAATAGCAAGCGCTTTGAGGTGCTCGAAAGTTAAAGAAGGCACTACGTAATGCGTCCACTTTCCTGCTTGTTCACAAAACACCTCTCCAGGCCGGTTCACGCATATTTCCGTAATGCTTGGCACACGCATCCACTGAGCAATGGGCTCTAGATGAAACAGTAGTGAGCTTGCGTGGTGTAGCGCATTAACAGGCAATGTGCCGGTTTGCGTCTCCTTGTCTTGCGCTTTATTCGACCGATACATCGTAGACCTCTGAAAAATCTAGATCTCTGGCCAGATAGACCCCAACACTTCCCCCTTGATTTTTATAGAGCGTAGATGGAATGTTAATCGTACGTTTCAGCGCTTCGGTTGCCATATCTTGGCTCGTTTGATGGGTACTGCCAAAGTGGATAGTGGTGCCATTTTTCTCCGTATCGTGCATTGGGTGCACCACAGCTTTCCCTATATCGTCGATGAGGCTGATTGCCATTGCACCGCCAAAGCGCGCCCAGAAATGCGTGTCCACATGACCGGATAACCCTGTTGCACCTAGCGCATCAGTTGCAGGAGAATCGAGGTCGATAACGGTGCCATTTGGCGTTTTAAGGCGACTCCACAGCACAAAAACCCGTTTAATACCCTGATCCATACCTGCCTGATATTCCCCAAACACTGTAGAACCTCGCTCGATTAGAACCACTTTTCCATTGTCGCTATATATATGTTGCGTAACCCCGCAACGCGTCATACCTGCTACCGAAGTATCTAGCTTGGTTTGCAACACACAGTTGATAAAAGTACCTTTAGGGACTATGAAATTCCGGTTTCCTAGATGGCGCGCACTTTGCATAGGCGTATTTGTGGATTGAAGTAGCTCTCCTAGACCGTGCGGCTTCATGCCTTGAGCAGTTTGGTTAGTTGGCAAGCTTTCCTCCGTTTGGCCTCCTCCCATTGCATTCATTGCACTCATGGCTGAAGGTATATCTGGCCTACCAGTCAATCTACCCAGCGAAATACCGTCCATCACACTTACAGCAGAACTGGTTGGTGCTACCTCTTTGCTCACCATTAATGCAGAGCTGGATTTATCTAGCGAAAACGATTTTTTCTCACTTTGTTTTTGCATCCAGGCTGGCATAACCATAGGCTGTATAGGCATGCGCATTGGATAGGGAAAAGTAAATTTCGTATCTGGTAAAGGTCTATCAGGCATATCCGAAGCCGTGCGCGCGATAAATGTCGCCGCTGGAGATAAAGAGGTAGAAATTGGGAGTGATGCAGCAGGAGCGGCAGGCTGACGATCAAAAGAACGATTGGGTATAGAGCTTTCCATCATCGGTGGTTCACGTTTTTGTGCCGTATGAGAAGCCACAGGCACACGCTTTTTATAGGTGTAATGCACAAGAGCTAATGCCAATAAAAGAAGCCCAAAGACAAATGCGGAAATCCAAGTGCGAGGAAGCGTGGTGTTGAGCGTTTTAACTTGTGGAGCACCCCGCTCTCCTTCAAGGGTATGCAGAGTATTAGGGAGGTCAGACTGATTCGCATCCGTATGCGGCTTACCATGCGTCATAGCGATCCTCCATTTTCTGTGCGCAACACACGCTTTAAGCCAAGGATGCTGCTGCCATCGCGTGGCGCAATCCCACGCGCATTGAAATGATCGTTGTAAATACTGACCACCGATTTACCCGAGCGCAGCATCATTTTTGGTGCCACTTGATGCACTACCAGTAAATCTTCTACTTCCCCTGAAGTACGAGCCTCCACATGTGTATTCACTACACGCTCAGAGCCATCTGCAGCGCAGACAAATACGGCAGGAAAATCTTGATTATTTGGAAATTGAAAATAGGTAAATCGTCCATCGTCATACGCCATAGATGGCACGATATTCTGTGAATGCTTACCTACTTGCATCGAATACTGCCGATTCACAACGGCGGGTTTTTGCGATAAACGCGTGTGTACAAGCTGCTGGCGGCGAGCGGCTTTTTCTTTAACTATTTGTTCTTTAGGGTAGTGAAACAAAATACGATAGGCGGGGCGTCCATGGGCAATACGGCTAGGTAGCTGAGTACTTTTTTGAAGATTTTTTCCAATATTTTTTGAGGTTCGATGTTCCGTTTCTTTACTGTCATTACCAGCCATCAAGTACAGATCGAATGCATAGAGATGCTTAGTGGTAGTCACTAATAAATTCGTATTCCACTTCCCTGCCTCTGGCAAAAGTATTTTTTCATCACTGACTTTCACCGATTTTGGCTTTAGATACAGTGCATTTCTTTTATCTAAAATCTCCCAACCTTGGGAAAAGCCACAGGCTATATCTAGAATTTTTTCATCGGATGAAAAAACAACTTGCGTGCCCAGCCCAGGGTAGGCCTGGATAACGACTACATCGTCTTTGTTATAGTCTACGTATTGAATTCGCGCGTCGTACTTTGAGCCTTGGGGCAAATGGGTTGCCAGCGTTGTATTTGCGAAGAAGGCAAGCGTCATACCAACTGCTATCACTGACTTGAGCCTTCTCTTCGAAGCCGTACTAGCTGTCGCATACGTGCACATTGGCGCATTTTTCATAGGGTTTCTCCTTTGACAAACTCAGGATCAACGCGATAACTCAGCACCTGAAAACCCAACGGATTGATTAAGCGTGCGCGCTCTTTCATAGCAGAAGGATTCTGGTAGCGGTAAGCAATAGTGGCTATCCAGTGTGTAACGGTACTAGGGCCTGTGCGGTCTGTAGATTGGCTGGTCTTCATAAAACGCACCGTCCCGCGGCCTTCAGAGGTAGGCACTACACTTAAAATATCCACTCCTATGTGCAGGCTATTACTCCACTTTTTATCTATCGCTTCTTTACCCTCAAAGCGCTCTGCATACTGCGCACCAACCTGTTTAGAAGATAAAAGCCCTACTGTGTCGTAATCACTTTGCAGCGTGTGCCAATCGTAAGCTTCACGAGCACGCACATATTTCGCTAACCAATAGGTATTAATCGCTTCTTCGTATTTCACATTCTTCGTGTTTAGCGTGGTTACAATATCTGGCACGCCTGTTACGCTATCGACGCGTATTAGATAAGGCAGCGTCGTTTTTAAAGGCATCATAAAAATAATGGCCAATGACGCACTAAGCGCTACCGCACAAGCGCCTCCGGCAACTTGCCACGCGCGTCGCGCAGCACGCTCGATATGTTCAATACGCGAAGATTCCCAGTCGATAGCCGAATCAAAATACGTTTTGGCTAGATCCGTATGGGGTTTTGTAAGAGGGACCTCTTCGGAAGTCGAGAAAAGCGCCATGCTGCGTCCCTTTTTTGCAAAGATCAGGAGATACCTAGTCAGAAATACTTCTATTTCCGTCTTTTGAAAAACACACTCAGAGGCATCCAGCTAAAAATTTTAGAGAGCCCTTTCAGAGCATCGTTCAGAAGAAAAGCAGCTTATCGCTCAGATTCTTTTAAAACTATTTATCGTTTGGCTAGGGTGTGTGGCCAAATCACTCTTTAGTTTTTTAAAAAATCCCATATAGAAATAGGCTGCAATCTTGTATGATCTTTAGCTTGGGTAAAACGGTAATGGAGCATCTCCTCTTTGGGTGCTGTATGAGACCGAGCAAATAAATTTGATTTGAATGGACGAAAGCAATGCAAAACACACTTGAAAACCAGGTACATGAACGCATTCAACAACTTCTTGACGAACATACTGTCGTCTTATTTATGAAAGGCAATGCGCAATTTCCAATGTGCGGCTTTTCAGGTCGGGCCATACAACTTCTAAAGGCGTGTGGGGTCCATGGGTTCCATACGGTCGATGTTTTGAGCGATAACGAGATTCGACAAGGCATTAAAACGTACAAAAATTGGCCAACGATTCCGCAGCTCTATGTGCGAGGCGAGTTTATAGGTGGCTCAGACATCATGAATGAGATGTATGAGTCTGGTGAGCTGCAAGCTTTATTTGCTTCTGCTTAAAGCGGTTACCACTCTTAGATATGAGTGCTACTGCCACGCACCTTTCCCCCACTTCGACGTCCAAACGTGCGCCCACACGTTTGGTTGTAGCCATCACAGGTGCTACAGGGGTGCGCTATGGCGTGCGTTTGCTTGAAATATTGCGCACTATCGATTCCGTCGAGAGCCATCTACTGGTCTCCGCCGCAGGCTGGCTAACGCTACGGCATGAGCTAGGTCTTGATAAGCCTGCTGTACGTCAACTTGCAGATGTGGTGCATTCCGTTCGAGATGTGGGCGCTACGCTGGCTAGCGGTTCTTTTATAACGCACGGCATGGTCATCGCACCTTGCTCTATGAAAACCCTCTCCTCTATAGCGCAAGGTTTTTCTGACAATCTCATCACGCGGGCGGCAGAAGTCACCCTCAAAGAGCGCCGCCGCCTCATTTTGCTCGTGCGCGAAACGCCTCTGAACCTAGTTCATCTGCGCAATATGACTACCATCACAGAAATGGGCGGCATTATTTTTCCTCCTCTCCCTGCTTTTTATAATCACCCAACCTCTCTCGACGATGTCGTTAACCATACAGTGGAGCGTGTGCTGGATTTATTCGGCCTTCATAGCGCAGAACATCCCACGCTCAGATGGGCGGGACTCTCACCTAATATTTAACTCCACAACCCAAAGAATGGGAGGTTGGTGGTGAGCAGCGTTGCCCACCACCAACCTCCCGAATGACTGTCATTCAGAGGTGTGCGTTTTTCATAGATAGACTTTTACTTGAACCGTCTATGAGAATCCTTTACAATCGCGGCCTTTTGTCTTTAGCGGGCTTCTCTGCTTATAAAGCAAAGGCTTTAGGTATCTCTAAAATTGCCTTACCAATCCATTTTTTGCTTTTTTGACCACTTCTTTTTGTTCATTTAGATGACGGCGCACAGCACTACCCCCCCCGATCCCTCAGGGTACATTGCTCATCACCTGCAGAATTTCTCGAACAAACCGCAAACTGCGATTGTCGATTTTTCCGTATGGAATTTGGACACCTTGTTTTGGTCCATATTGATGGGCCTCGTCACGATTTTGGTCTTGTATTTCGCTGCTCGCCGCGCGACTAGCGGCGTTCCTTCGCGCTTTCAATGTGCGGTTGAGATGCTAGTTGAGATGGTAGAGACGCAATCTAAATCTATTGTTCGCGGTAGTCGGCGTTTCATTGCTCCCCTCGCATTAACGGTATTTGTGTGGGTAGCGCTGATGAATGCGCTCGATTTGATCCCGGTTGATTTGCCAGGCACGATCATTCGTCACCTTGGGCTTTCTAGCATTATTCCGACACACCGCATCGTTCCTACTGCTGATTTGAATGGCACACTTGGCATAGCATTGGGCGTATTGGTTTTAATGTTGTATTACAGCGTCAAAATTAAAACCCTCTCTGGTTTTTTACACGAATTAATATGCTCACCTTTTGGCGCGCATCCGGTGTTGTGGATACCCAATCTAACACTGAATATTGTTGAATATTTAGCCAAAACCGTTTCTCTGGGTATGCGGCTTTTTGGAAATATGTACGCGGGCGAGCTGTTATTTTTGCTGATCGCCTTATTAGGCAGCCTGTGGAATTTTGGCCCTGACTCGACAGCGCTTGGATTAATTAGCCATGTGGTTGCGGGCAGTATTTGGGCTATTTTTCATATTTTAATTATTCTGCTTCAAGCTTTTATTTTCATGATGCTGACCTTGGTGTATTTGGGTCAGGCACATGAGAGCCATTGAGCTATCAAATATAAATTTTGTAATTTTCGTTTTTAATTTTTATTGAACAAAGGGAAATCATTATGCAAGCTTCCATAGCGCACATTCAGGGCCTGACTGTTATTGCAATCAGCATCATTATTGGCCTCGGCGCAATTGGTGCATGTATCGGTATCGCACTAATGGGTGGTAAATATATTGAAGCCTGCGCCCGTCAGCCTGAACTCATCAACCCACTACAAACTAAAATGTTCTTGTTGGCTGGTTTGATCGATGCAGCCTTCTTGATCGGCGTTGGTGTGGCTATGCTTTTCGCATTTGCTAACCCACTGCTTGCCAGCTTAGCTGCTTAATTGATCGGATCCTCTCTACAAATTCAATACAAGACTGTGATGTAACGTGGATGGCAATCTTGTTGGGGTTCATACATACCCCCAACCTAGCATCCTCATTTTTCCAGTCTTGTATAGATTGGGGTGACGAAGGAACCTCAATATCGGCGCACCATCAACCGATAATTTGTGAACGGGTATTCTTAGAACCGAACGCACTTTTGGTAGGCCCTATACAGTAGCCTCCCCTTCCGATTTAAAGAAAAAAGATGAATCTCAACGCCACCCTGATCGCGCAGATGCTCGTGTTTTTGGTTTTAGCGTGGTTCACGATGAAATTCGTGTGGCCTCCGCTAATCCAAGCGCTGGACGAGCGCGCTCAAAAAATTGCGGACGGTTTACAAGCTGCAGAGCAAAGCCAATCCGCTTTGGAAAAGGCACAGCAAGAAGCAGCTCAAACGGTAGCAAAAGCACGCGAACAGGGACAACAACGCCTAGCAGAAGCTGAAAAACGTGCAGAAGCAGCGGCCGTTGAGCTGCGTGAACAAGCACAGCAAGAAGCCAGACGCATCGTTACACAAGCCAAGGCAGAAGCAGAGCAACAATTTGTGCAAGCGCGTGCTGCGCTGCGCAAGGATGTTGCCGCTTTAGCCGTCAAAGGCGCGCAGCAAATCTTGCAACGCGAAATTGACAGCCAAGCGCATGCCGATTTACTCCGTCAACTCACTGCCGGACTTTAATTGAAAGATGACTGAAAAGGCCCACCAGGACGCAAACAAAGCAGCGGCTTCGCAAGATGCACAACCCGCTTCCGCCCTGCAACACACCTCACATCAAGATGCAGCATTGGCGCGCCCCTATGCGGAGGCATTATTCCGTGTAGTTTTAAAAGCACAACAGAATGTGAAGGCCTCTGATGCAGCTAGCGGCGTTCTATCACTCTGGTCTGCTTGGCTCGCAACGCTCGCGCAAATAGCCGCCCATGAGGGCGTGCGCAGCTTAGGCAGAAATCCTGCCATTGAGCCAGCTCAAATTGAGGCGATGGTGTGGAGCATTGCTCCGCTGCCTGAAAAATTGGCCTTTGCAAAAAGCATTGCAGAGCACTTTGTGCATCTGCTTATCACGCGCCATCGCTTAGATGCATTGCCGGAAATAACCCAGCAATTTGAGGTATTGCGCAGCGCGCATGAGGGCGTGGCAGATGCAGAAATTTTGACTGCATTTCCATTAGATGATGCTGCTTTAAAAGAATTAGTCACCGCTATGGAGCGCCGATTTGGTCGCTCATTAAAGGCCCATGTGCGTGTTGAGCCTGCGCTTATAGGCGGTGTATGTGTGACCGTGGGCGATGAAGTATTCGATACCTCGGTGCGAGCGAAGTTAGCTGAGTTGCACAACCATTTAATGGCGGAATAAAAGTGCCAAATTTTGGCACAAGCCAATTTAACAATATCCTGCAGGACTAGGAATGACAACCCAACTTGATCCCTCTGAAATCAGTGCCTTGATTGAGCAATCCATCGAAAGCTTAGAATCAAAGACCGACATTCGCAATCAGGGTACGGTGCTCTCGGTCACAGATGGTATTTGCCGACTCCATGGCCTCTCCGATGTCATGCAAGGCGAGATGCTCGAATTTCCAGGCCAAACGTATGGACTCGCACTCAACTTAGAGCGTCACTCAGTTGGGGCCGTTATTTTAGGTAGCTATGAGCATATCTCTGAAGGCGATACGGTTAAATGCACAGGCCGTATTCTGGAAGTTCCTGTAGGAACAGCTCTGTTAGGACGTGTAGTAGATGCCCTAGGCAAGCCTATCGATGGCAAAGGCCCTATAAACACCACTGAAACTGATGCAATTGAAAAAATTGCTCCCGGTGTTATTTCACGCCAATCAGTTTCCGAACCTGTACAAACAGGTATCAAATCTATTGATGCAATGGTTCCTGTTGGCCGCGGTCAGCGTGAACTTATCATCGGTGACCGACAAACCGGGAAAACCGCTGTAGCGATTGATGCGATCATCAATCAAAAAGGCAAAAACCTGATCTGTATTTACGTAGCCATCGGCCAAAAAGCATCGTCGATTATGAACGTGGTGCGCAAGCTCGAAGAGCATGGCGCAATGGAATACACCATCGTAGTAGCAGCGACCGCCTCTGATTCCGCAGCTATGCAATTTATTGCGCCTTATGCAGGCTGCACGATGGGTGAATACTTCCGCGATCGCGGTCAAGATGCACTGATTGTCTACGACGATCTAACCAAACAAGCTTGGGCATATCGCCAAATCTCGCTGCTCCTTCGTCGCCCACCAGGCCGTGAAGCGTATCCAGGTGATGTCTTTTATCTGCATTCCCGTTTACTAGAGCGCGCAGCACGCGTGAATGAGCAATACGTTGAGCAATTCACCAAAGGCGAAGTAAAAGGCAAAACAGGTTCACTTACCGCTTTGCCAATTATTGAAACCCAAGCCGGTGACGTAACGGCATTTGTGCCAACCAATGTGATTTCTATTACCGATGGACAGATCTTCTTAGAAACAGATTTGTTCAATGCTGGAATTCGTCCCGCCATCAATGCAGGGATTTCGGTCTCGCGTGTAGGCGGTGCGGCACAAACCAAAGTTATTAAAAAGCTATCCGGCGGTATTCGTACCGATTTAGCGCAATATCGTGAATTGGCCGCTTTTGCGCAATTTGCCTCTGACCTCGATGAAGCAACTCGTCGCCAATTAGAGCGCGGCCGTCGTGTTACTGAGCTCTTAAAGCAAGCACAATATCAACCGCTTCAAGTTTGGGAATTAGCTGCGATCTTATTTGCAGCGAATCATGGCTATCTCGACAACGTAGAAGTGGAAGAGATTACCCGTTTTGAGCATGAGCTCCTCGCCCATCTCAAGACTAGCCATGCCGCTTTGGTTGACGCTATTGAAGCTCAAAAAGAATTGTCTAAAGAAAACGAAGCTGCACTGCATGCTGTTTTCAAAGCATTTACACAACAGTAATTAATCTGTCTTAGAACTTGTTCTAAGAACCTGTTCTAAGCCCTCTTTCCTGGGATACACGCCCTATGGCAGGCATGAAAGAAATTCGCGGCAAGATCAAGAGCGTGCAAAGCACGCGCAAGATCACTAAAGCCATGGAGATGGTTGCGGCATCCAAAATGCGCCGCGCCCAGGAACGCATGCGCGCTTCGCGTCCTTATGCAGATAAGGTGCTTGAAATCATCGCGCACATGCACCAAGCCAATCCTGAATACCAGCACCCTTTTAGTGTGCCGCATCCGGAAGCCAAAACTGTTGGTCTCATCTTGGTGACCACAGATAAAGGCCTGTGCGGTGGCCTCAATACCAATATTTTGCGCATGGTGCTGGCAACCATCAAAGAGTATGAAACTAAAGGCATACGTACGGAAGCCACAGCCATCGGTAGCAAAGGTTTGGGATTTTTGCAGCGCTTAGGCGCAAAGCTAAGCTCGCATGTGGAGCAGCTTGGAGATACATCCCACCTCGATGTATTGATCGGCGCGGTCAAAGTGCAATTGGATGCGTATTTGGAAGGGCGGCTACAAGCGGTATATCTAGGCTATACACGCTTTATCAATACCATGAAGCAAGAAGCAGTACTGGAACGTCTGCTTCCATTGGGTACAGCAACCTCTGCTACAGACGCAGCGTCAGCCGATTCCAAGGCCTCCAGCATACCTGCACATAACTGGGATTATGTTTACGAGCCAGATGCTCAGTCTGTTATTGATACGGTGATAAAACGCTATATCGAAGCACGTGTATATCAGGCCGTGGCTGAAAATATGGCTTCCGAGCAAGCTTCGCGCATGGTCGCTATGAAATCCGCTTCGGACAATGCCGAGACGGTAATCGACGATCTAAAGCTGGTCTACAACAAGAGCCGTCAAGCTGCGATTACGAAAGAGCTCTCGGAAATTGTCGGCGGTGCAGCAGCTGTATAGTGCATTACACCTATATTTATTAAAAGACATGCTTAGCTATCTAGCTAAGCATGCTTTGCAAGCGCCAATATAAGCTTAAAGCTGGCGCGGCATTTAAGATACAAAAAAGACTTAAGAGGAAGCTATGACGGCAACGACCACTAAAAAAACCGATGCACAGCAACACACTGGCACGATTGTTCAATGCATCGGCGCCGTTATTGACGTCCAGTTTGCACATGATCAATTGCCCAAAATCTATGATGCGTTGATTCTCGAAGGCTCTGAACTGACCCTCGAAGTTCAGCAGCAGTTAGGCGACGGCGTAGTGCGTACCATCTGCTTAGGCTCTGCCGAAGGACTGCGTCGCGGTCTAACTGTAGTGAATACCGGAGCAGCCATTCATGTACCCGTTGGCGCGCCTACATTAGGCCGCATCATGGATGTGCTCGGACGCCCCATCGACGAAGCCGGTCCTATTGACTCAACACAACAACGCGGCATCCATCAACAAGCTCCTCGCTTTGATGAACTGTCCCCTTCTTCCGAATTGCTGGAGACGGGAATCAAGGTTATCGATTTGATCTGCCCATTTGCAAAAGGCGGAAAGGTTGGTCTTTTCGGCGGTGCAGGGGTAGGCAAGACCGTTAATATGATGGAGCTTATTAACAACATCGCCAAAGAACACGGTGGTTATTCCGTATTTGCCGGTGTAGGCGAGCGTACACGTGAAGGGAATGACTTTTATCATGAGATGAAAGACTCCAACGTGCTCGATAAAGTGGCCCTCGTGTACGGTCAAATGAATGAGCCTCCAGGCAATCGCTTGCGTGTGGCACTCACTGGCCTCACGATGGCTGAGCACTTCCGCGACGAAGGCCGCGATGTATTGTTCTTTGTCGATAACATCTATCGCTTTACTTTAGCGGGAACAGAAGTATCCGCGCTACTCGGCCGTATGCCTTCTGCTGTGGGTTATCAGCCTACTCTTGCTGAAGAAATGGGTAAATTGCAAGAGCGCATCACCTCTACAAAAACGGGCTCTATTACGTCCGTGCAAGCCGTATACGTGCCAGCGGATGACTTGACTGACCCGTCTCCTGCAACCACCTTCGGCCATCTTGACGCTACCGTCGTACTTTCACGCGATATCGCCTCATTAGGTATTTACCCAGCTGTAGATCCGCTAGATTCTACTTCCAGACAAATCGACCCGAACGTTATCGGTACCGAGCACTACAACATTACTCGCTCTGTACAATCGATTTTGCAACGCTACAAAGAGCTACGCGACATCATCGCTATTCTCGGCATGGATGAACTCGCCCCCCAAGACAAACTGATCGTCGCACGGGCACGGAAAATTCAGCGCTTCTTATCCCAACCCTTCCATGTTGCAGAAGTTTTCACAGGTGCGCCAGGTAAGTACGTGCCCCTCAAAGAAACCATCCGTGGCTTCAAAATGATTGTCGAAGGCGCCTGTGATCATTTGCCTGAGCAAGCCTTCTACATGGTTGGCGGAATCGACGAAGCATTTGAAAAAGCAGCTAAGCTTCAGGCCTAGAATAGAGAGAAAACTATGGCAACCATTCAAATAGAGGTCGTGAGTGCTGAAGCGCCTGTTTTCTCAGGGCAGGCTACCTTCGTCACCCTCCCCGGCATAGCAGGCGAGTTAGGAATTTTGCCCGGCCATATTCCGTTGCTCACCACATTGCGTCCTGGCGTAGTGTCGATCCAAACCGCAGACCAACAAGAAGAGACTATCTATGTGGCCGGCGGTATCTTGGAAGTACAACCTCACTCCATCACCGTACTAACCGACACCGCCATTCGCGGCCAGGATATCGACGAAGCAAAAGCTCAAGAAGCACGGCGTCGCGCAGAAGAAACCCTCCAAAATACCAGCGCCAACCTTGAATATGCGACAGCCCAAGCTGAGCTCTCTCATGCCACAGCCCAGCTTGCCGCTATTGCACGATTGCGCAAAATTAAACGTTAAAAATACCCATTGTTTATCTAGCAAACGTTGCGGGATATAAAACTATTCGAAACCGTATCGCTTGATACGGTTTTTTTTTGACGGTCTTTTCAGTTAGCAAATACCGACATACATCGCGTTCTCGAGTTTATAACCATGATCGACGCTGCCTTTGTAAACGATCCCTATTCGGTTTACCGTAGGCTGCATGCCACAGGGCCTATTCATTGGAGCACGGACTTCTTCGGTGGAGCGTGGCTTCTAACAGGCTATACAGATGTAGCCCATGCACTGCGTGATCCCCGTTTTTCGGCTCAGCGTGCTGGCGGATGGGTAAATCGTAGTCATCCACAAGCAAGGGCTGAATTAAGAGAATTTAAAAGAATTTTTGCCCGATGGATGCTTTTTTACAATGCACCTCAGCATACCCGCTTGCGTAAAGTGATGAATGTGGGTTTTACGTCGCTAGCCATAGAGAATATGGCACCGCGTATTCAATCCATCGTGGATGCACTGCTAGATAAACTAGAAAAAGCCCATGAAGTAGATTTTATTCAGGACTTTGCGCGTCCGTTGCCCGCACAAGTCACCGCCGAAATGCTAGGCATCGATACGCTGGACCGTGCAGATTTTGCTGCTTGGTCAGATCATATTGCGGCCTTTATTGGTAGCCCGACCCCTTCATTGGAAACCGCACACGAAGCGCAAAAGAGTTTGGTTGCGTTAAATGACTATTTCCGCGCACTTTTGCCTAAACGTCGTCTTAATCTTGGCGATGATTTGATCAGCTTATTAATCCGCGCTGAGGAAGCAGGAACCGTGATCACGGAAAAAGAGCTGCTTGCACAATGTACGATGTTACTGTTCGCTGGATACGAAACTACGCGCAATTTTCTGGGGAATGGTCTTTTTGCTCTGCTAAAACACCCCCAACAATTACAGTTGCTCAGAAAAACCCCAACGCTAATGCGATCTGCGTTAAAAGAGCTTCTGCGCTTTGATAGCCCCGTTCAATACACCGGTAGGCGCATGTTGAGTGATGTAAAGGTGCATGACACCTTACTCAAAAAAGGCGAACTGGTGATTGCGCTTATTGGCGCCGCCAACCGCGATCCAAACAAATTTAGCGAACCCGACACCCTAGACCTGGCACGAGATCAAGGTACTTCTTTATCCTTCGGTTATGGACCGCACGTGTGTATTGGCGCACGGTTAACACAACTCGAGGCACAGATTGCCTTCGAGAGCATTTTGAAGCGCTTTTCCACTATTACGCTTTTAGATGAGGCCCCAAACTGGGCGGATAACGCTGTATACCGAGGGCTAACGACGCTTCCGGTGCGGTTTGAAAAATAACCCGAATACGCCCATACACCATGCTTGATATAGAGTCCCAGCTTGATCAACTTAGGCAAAGCAGGCTACTGCGTATCCGACCTATTGTAGAAACGCCTCAAGGCGCTTACCTGAAAATCGACGGCAAAACGTATTTATCGTTTGCCAGCAATGATTACCTTGGTTTAGCGAATCATCCCAAGCTGGTTGCAGCGGCTCATCGCGGACTGGATGAATATGGTGTCGGAGCCGGTGGATCTGCAGTGGTGACAGGGCATACCCGAGCGTTTGAAACCTTGGAGAACACGCTAGCAAAATTTACCGGCTTCCCTAGAGCCTTATATTTTTCTACCGGTTATATGGCAAGTTTGGGGCTTATTCCGGCGCTGGTAGGGCAAGGTGATACGGTGTTTTGCGACAGGCTTAACCATGCCTGTTTAATTGACGGCGCGCGTTTGTCCCGTGCTCAATTTCGTGTCTATCCTCACTTGAATCTAGAAGTATTGGAGCGACTCCTTATCAAGTGCACCAGTCCAAAGAAACTAGTCGTGTCAGACGCGGTATTTAGTATGGACGGCGACCTTGCCCCCATTCCTGAGCTAGTAGCACTATGCGAGCGCCACAATGCATGGTTAATGCTAGATGATGCACACGGTTTCGGCGTGTTAGGAGAAAACGGCCAAGGTGCTTTGGCGCACTTTAAAACGCACTCTTCCCGTATTATCTATATGGCTACGCTTGGCAAAGCAGCCGGTGTATTCGGAGCCTTTGTCGCCGGTGCAACCGACGTCATAGAATGGCTGATGCAGCGTGCGCGCCCTTATCTATTTACAACAGCAAGCCCTGCTATGCTAGGCACGGCATTGCTGGAGAGCTTGGCAGTAATTGAGAGCGAATCGTGGCGGCGAACGCATTTACAAGCGCTCATTGATCAATTGAAAGAGGGCTTGGTTGGTTTGCCTTGGCGCTTACTGCCTTCAGAAACCGCTATTCAACCGTTGATGGTGGGTGAGAATCAAGCAGCGCTTGCACTGATGGAAGCCCTGCGTGAGCAAGGGATATGGGTGCCGGCCATTCGTCCTCCTACCGTGCCCAAGGGTACTGCGCGGCTGCGAATCTCTCTTTCTGCTGCCCATACGACTGAAGACGTGGAGCGTCTGGTTAATACCCTATCAAAATTGGCTGCACGCAGTGGAAGTACCTTTTAATGAAGTAACCGATGTTAGGCAGGTATTCAAGAAGGTAGTGGTCTGCATGTTGGGGTTCCTTCGTCACCACCAACCTACCGTGCAATACCTGCATAACATCGGTAAATTAACAACAAACCAATGGTAGATTGAAATGAATGATTCAACTTGGGTGGAACGTAGCCTTAAATCGGTTTGGCATCCGTGCACACAAATGAAGCATCATGAGCGGCTACCGCTTTTACCCATTGCACGGGGTGCAGGGGCATGGTTATACGATACAGAAGGGCGCCGATATCTCGATGCCATTAGTTCATGGTGGGTCAACCTTTTTGGGCACGCCAACGCGCATATCAATAGCGCGCTTAAAACGCAGCTCGATACCCTTGAACATGTAATGCTCGGTGGCTGTACGCATATGCCAGCGATTGAGCTTGCCGAAGCGCTTAGCCAGTTGACAGACGGTGCGCTGGGCCATGCGTTTTTTGCATCCGATGGCGCATCAGCGGTCGAAATCGCGCTAAAAATGAGTTTTCACTATTGGCGCAATAGCGGCCAGACCAGCAAATCTGAGTTTGTTTGCGTGGCGAATGGCTATCACGGGGAAACGATCGGGGCACTGAGCGTAACGGACGTACCCATTTTTAAAGATGCATACGATGGCATGCTGCGCCGTGCGCATGTCATACCCTCACCCGATGCGCGCAATGCAACGGATGGCGAAACTGCAGCAGACGTTGCACAGCGCAGCCTTGCAGCCACCGCGGAATTGCTGCGCACTCGCCATACGCAGATCGCAGCGATTATTATCGAACCACTAGTGCAATGCGCCGCCGGCATGGCAATGCACGATCCCACCTTTATTTCGGGGCTACGTGCACTGTGCGACCGCTACGAAGTACATCTGATCGCCGACGAGATTGCGGTTGGATACGGTCGCACCGGTACTTTTTTTGCCTATGAACAAGCAGCCATCCAGCCTGATTTTCTCTGTTTATCTAAAGGCATCAGCGGCGGTTATTTGCCGCTATCGGTAGTGCTAACGCGCGACATGATTTTTGATGCTTTTTACGATGACGATATGGCACGTGGTTTTTTGCACTCGCATTCATACACAGGTAACCCGCTCGCCTGCCGCGCTGCGCTTGCAACGCTTGAGCTGTTTGAAAAAAACCAGGTATTGCAGCACAATCACATCCAGTCGACCCAACTTGCGCATCTTTTTGAGCCGTTTGCAGAGCATCGACGCGTGCGTAATCTACGTCGTTGCGGGACCATCCTTGCATTTGATGTGGTGTCGCCCACCGATGCACTCACTAAAACTTTCTCGCGCCGTTTTTTTGAGGCCGCCTTACAAAATGAGCTCCTGCTGCGCCCCCTTGGCAATACTGTATATATAATGCCGCCTTATATTTTGTCTGACGATGAAATCGAGTTACTTGCGTCGCGCATGCGCGCAACGCTCGAACAGGTAATTAGCCAGGAACCGCTTTGATTGCATCCTCTGCGCAGTCTTTTTTTATTACTGGCACCGATACTGAGATTGGTAAAACCCTCGTGTCAACGGCCTTGCTACGCGCGTTTAGCACGCACGGTTTGCGCACAGCTGCGATGAAGCCGATTGCAGCAGGTACGGAATATCGCAACGGGGTATGGTGTAATGAAGATGCGGAGCAACTTGCTAGCGCGGCTAGCGTTACCTTGCCCTCCTCTATTTCAACACCTTATCTGCTTGCTAAACCTGCGGCACCACATATTGCTGCGGCAGATGAGGGGGTAGCGCTCCATATCCCTACGATTCTTGACTGCCATGCACAGGCGCTTTTAGTAGCAGATGTGGTTATTGTTGAAGGAGTCGGCGGCTTTCGTGTGCCAATCAACGATACGCAAGACACCGCAGATCTTGCGTGTGCATTGCATCTGCCTGTTGTGCTGGTGGTCGGTATCCGGCTTGGATGTTTGAATCATGCGCTTTTGACCGCAGAGGCAATCACAGCACGAGGCCTAACCCTAGCAGGTTGGGTAGCGAATCAGGTTGACCCCATGATGCCTTATGCGCAGGAAAATATCGACGCACTATGCATGCGCTTTAACCAGCAATACCGCGCGCCGCTGCTTGGCAACATTCCCTATTTACAACCCGCATCTGCGACTACCGCAATGGACTATTTGAATATCACTCCATTGCTTACCTATGTCCGCAGTGGCTCTCAAGCCGCTTCCTAATAAAGATTGCTGACCGTGACTGAACCTACTCTGCTTCAACCTGATTGCGCCGACAGTATAGTCAGCCCCCATCACGTTCTTCCTTCCTCTACTTCTGATCACACACGCATGCTTAATGCCTCTGATACTGGTGCACTCTCGCCACTTCCACGTTGGAGTGTTGCTGATGTAGTCGCGCTTTATGCCCTGCCCTTTAACGATTTATTGTTCCGCGCGCAACAAACGCACCGCGCGCATTTTGATCCAAATGCGGTGCAATTATCCACGCTGCTCTCTATCAAAACGGGTGGTTGCCCAGAAGATTGTGCGTATTGTCCGCAATCCGCTTCTTACGACACACCAGTCCAAGCAGATAAATTAATGCCGCTTAACAAAGTACTCGAAGCGGCACAGGCTGCGAAGAGCCAAGGCGCGACACGTTTTTGTATGGGTGCCGCATGGCGTAGTCCCAAAGAGCGAGATATGGAGGCCGTGGCGGAGATGATTCGCGGCGTAAAAGCGCTTGGCCTCGAAACGTGTATGACGCTGGGCATGCTCAATGGTAGCCAAGCGCAAGCGCTGAACGAAGCAGGTCTTGATTACTACAATCACAATCTCGACACCTCACCCGAATTCTACGGACAAATCATTAGTACTCGTACCTACCAAGACCGGCTTGATACCCTCCAGCACGTGCGCGACGCGGGTATTAATGTATGTTGTGGCGGTATCGTAGGAATGGGCGAATCACGTCGCGAGCGCGCGGGACTCATCACGCAACTTGCCAATCTAGATCCTTATCCTGAATCAGTACCGATCAATAATCTGGTACAAGTCGAAGGTACGCCACTTGCTGATGTCGAGCCCCTCGATGCATTTGAATTTGTGCGCACCATTGCAGTCGCACGCATCACCATGCCACGCGCAATGGTACGCCTGTCAGCCGGCCGTGAGCAGATGGATGAAGCCTTACAGGCATTATGTTTTCTAGCGGGTGCAAACTCCATATTCTATGGTGAGCAGCTTTTAACAACAGCGAACCCCCAAACACAGGCGGATCGAGCCCTACTTACCCGGCTTGGCATACATGCTGCTGAGGCTGCGCCTTATAAAGCACAGCAAACATAGAGACCAATCACATCAGACTTGAATCCTAAATCACTTTGGGATTGCTGGCTGATGTTACGCAGGTATTCAAGAGGACCGTGGTTTGCATGTTGGGGTTCGTGCCTCACCACCAACCTACCGTCCTTTGCTTTTCTTGTGCTCACCATCATGCCCCTATTCGATACCCCTCCCACTGCGCCACTTGCTGAACGCTTACGGCCGCAAACTATCGAAACTTTTATTGGCCAGAAACATCTTTTGGCGCAAGGCAAGCCCCTTCAAGTAGCCTTTGCTTCAGGGCAGCCACACTCTATGCTGTTGTGGGGTCCGCCAGGCGTAGGAAAAACCACCCTCGCACGGTTAATGGCAGAAGTGTTCCATGCTGAATTTATTCCTCTATCTGCGGTACTGTGTGGAATAAAAGAAATTCGAGAGGCAGTTGAATTAGCGCAGGCCATGCAGGCGCAAGGAAAGCGTACCTTGGTTTTTGTCGATGAAGTGCATCGCTTTAATAAAAGCCAGCAAGATGCATTTTTACCGCATGTTGAATCAGGGCTATTTATTTTTGTTGGCGCCACCACCGAGAATCCTTCTTTTGAAGTAAACCGTGCGCTGCTCTCTCGGGCATCCGTCTATCTTTTAACATCGTTAACCGAAGACGATCTATCCGTTTTATTAGAGCGTGCCTGTGCTGAACTGGGCCAAGTACAACTTACTGATGCTGCGCGCAAGCTTTTGATTCAGTTTGCGCAGGGAGATGGGCGTAAATTACTCAACCATCTTGAAATTGCAGTACAGGCTATGGGGGCAAATAAAAGCCTGCTAGATGAAGCAACCCTTTCAGCAACGCTTGCGTCAAAAGTACGGCGCTTTGATAAGCATGGCGATATTTTTTACGATCAAATCAGCGCTTTGCATAAATCCGTACGCGGCAGCAATCCGGATGCAGCGCTATATTGGTTTTGCCGTATGCTCGATGGGGGGGTAGATGTGCATTACCTAATGCGACGTATTATTCGTATGGCCTGGGAAGATATTGGCCTGGCGGACCCTCGCGCTGCACGCATTGCACTAGATGCAGCACAAACCTTTGATCAGCTAGGTTCACCAGAAGGAGAACTGGCACTCGCTCAAGCCGTTTTATATTTGGCAGTAGCGCCTAAATCTAATGCAGGCTATAACGCTTATAACGCGGCCCGGCGCTTCGTTCGTGACGATAGTTCGCGTGAAGTTCCACTACATTTACGCAATGCCCCAACTGCATTAATGAAAGCCCAAGGGTATGGAAAAGCCTACCGCTATGCCCATGATGAACCGAATGCTTATGCAGCTGGGGAGACGTATTTACCAGAAGGGATCAGCAATCCTAACTGGTATAAACCTACCCCTTACGGACTAGAAGCCAAGATTGCCGAGAAGCTTGAGCGTCTACGCGAACTAGATGCGCAATGGGGAAAGTAAGTAGTACGCATGTTGGGGGAACGTTGCTCACCACCAACCTACACCGCATATTCTGCCAATACCCCTCGCATTTTTTTAAGTGCAGCGTCTTGAATCTGGCGAACACGTTCGGCAGAGACGCCCATTTCTTCTCCGAGCTGCTGTAAATTCACACGGGCATTGCCTTCTTCGTCTTGGTTAAGCCAACGTGCTTCAATGATGCGTCGGCTGCGTGCATCCAACACATCCAGGGCTGCGGCTAAACCTTCTTTTTTTTGCTGTTCGTGCTGATGGTGCGCCAGCGCTTCAGAGGGTTCAAGTGCTGGGTCCGATAGATAGTTAATGGCGGAAAATGCACTGTCATCGTGCTCTTCGAGCGGATCAAGCGCGATTTCACTGCCATTAAAACGTTTTTCCATCTCCCGCACTTCAGCGGGCTTTACATTGAGCGTTTCGGCGATAGCATCAATATCGTTTGTAGAAAGCGTGTGGTCCTCTGTTTTATGGCGGCGTAAATTAAAAAACAGTTTGCGCTGGGCTTTGGTAGTCACCATTTTGACCATACGCCAATTACGGATGATGTAATCGTGAATCTCCGCTTTAATCCAATGCAAAGCGTACGAAACCAACCGTATATTGCGTGTTGGATCAAAGCGCTTGACGGCTTTCATCAAGCCAATATTACCTTCTTGAATGAGATCTTCATGAGGTAAACCATAGCCCAGATAGTGACGCGCAACCGATACCACTAAACGCAGATGAGAAAGGACTAAACGCCTAGCGGATTCCAGATGCTGGTTCTTAAAATATGCATTCGCCAGCTTTACCTCTTCTTCTGCGCTTAGCATGGGTAAGCGATTTACCATTTGAATATAGGCGTCCAGGCTGCCTATCGAGCCCGTTAAAAGAGTGGGCCACGCAAGCGTTAATGCGCTTGAAGTAGCGTCAGAAGAAGGATGCAAAAAGCTATCGGAGGAAGTTGCCATAATCGTGGTAGGAGCTCTCTAAAAAGTAGGGCTATATGCCATTTAACTAGTTTTAGGGCGTGTCCTCAATCGCCCCAAAGGGTTCATTCCAGATTTGCGAAGAGCGCTTATATTAGCACTCTTGTTATTGGAGTGCTAATCATGCATAACAAGCTATTGCACTCGCAAATAAGATGCATCGCATTATCAAAAGCTCTTTTCTTATACTGCATATAATGGAGTAAGCTCTAACTTATTCAAAACGTCTGCAAAAAAGTCCTATGAGAGAGATCTATCCATCGAATAAAAAATTAGGTATGTCGCCTTCTTTTTTAAGGGTTTGCCCGCGATTTATTCAGAAACTCCTCACCATGCTCGAATGCCTACGCTCAAGACATGGGTGGGTTACTTTATTGATAGCGCTTAGCACCTGTTTCATGCATCCGAATGTAGCAATAGCGCAAGAAACTTTATCACCATGGGCTTTGCAGTTTGGTGTGGGGAAAGGCTCTCATACAGCACGTAAAATAGATATTGCTCTAGTCTTTGATCCCAAATTGAGGTGGTGGGATAACGGGGCTTGGCATATTTCTATAGTGGGAGAAGCGCATCTTGCACAATGGCGGATCTTACATAGTAAAAATGTCACGGAAGCTGGCCTAACACCCGTATTTCTCTACGCAAAAAATACGGGGTCTATTCGGCCTTATATTGAAGCAGGAATAGGAATCCGTTTACTCTCACGTGCACGCATGACGGATGACTATACACTCTCTACGCGTTTCCAGTTTGCAGATATGTTGGGTGTGGGAGTCACATTTGGCCCCTCCCTGCGCTACAAGACAGGAGTACGTTTCCAGCACCTCTCTAATGCAGGGATTAGAAAACCCAATCCTGGCATTAACTTTACTGAGGCTTTTATTCAATATAGTTTTTAGGATGTATGCCTTATCATCCAATTTCTGAGAGCTTGTTTAGTAGCTCAGGAAAATTTAATACACTATTAGGGCGTGTCCTCAATTGAAGGCATGCCCTAATCTAATTTGACCTTTTTATGGCTATGTGGACTTCTATTTTTTCTGGCTTTGGAATAAGCCTGGGTTTAATTGCAGCTATCGGCGTTCAAAGCGCCTATGTACTACGGCAGGCCCTACAACGCAGCTACGTGCCGTTGATCGTGACCTTATGTATTTTGATTGATTCCGTGCTGATTGTTCTAGGTGTAGCAGGTATGGGTACGCTTATGGAACATCAACCACAGTTTGTTCAGTGGATAAAATGGGCAGGCGCTATCTTTTTATTTTGTTATGGATTACGCGCTTTTTATGCAGCTTGGAAAGGTGTCGGTATATCTAATACTAGCGAGCCCCCAAAACAGTCGGCAGGCGCGGTCATTATGACGGTGTTAGCGATATCCTTACTCAATCCCCATGCCTATCTCGACACTATGGTAGTAATCGGTGTGGTGGGCGGCCGATATCCTTGGCCAGAAAATATAGGCTTTACGGTCGGCGCTATTTTGGCCTCTATTACTTGGTTTAGTGCAATAGGCTTTGGGGCCAAATACTTAAACCCTCTCTTTAAAAAGCCGATCACTTGGCGCGTACTCGATATTGCCATCGGCTGCATTATGTGGACTATTGCCGTGTCATTGATTGCATGGAAAGGGTAAATGCTCTCGTGATGTTACGCAGGTATTCGAAGAGATAGTGGTATGCATGTTGGGGTTCGTACCTCACCCCAACCTACCGAGATGCATAGGTAAAAGGGT
>JASSUD010000084.1:0-9697 GCA_031963225.1 Mycoavidus cysteinexigens | reverse complement strand
ATATCTATGCGCTTTCTCCTTTACAGGATGGCATTTTGTTCCACCATTTAATGGCAAATGAAGGTGATCCTTATTTGGGAATGAGCCAAATGGCCTTCGTTAACCGTGCTTTGCTCGATCGTTATTTAAAGGCGGTCGCTCAAGTGGTGCAGCGCCATGACATTCTGCGCACGGCCTTTGTTTGGAAACATCTGTCTACATCGGCCCAAGTAGTCTGGCGTGATGCGCCGTTGTCAATCGAAGAACTTTCTTTGGATCCAGCAGATGGACCCATTGCCGAACAGCTTCTCCACCGTTTTGCCCCCCATCGTTATCGGATAGATTTGACGCAAGCGCCGCTGCTGCGCTTCGTGATTGCCCAAGATGACGATGGACGCTGGTTACTAATCGAATTGTTGCATCATCTGATTGGTGATAATGCGTCAAGGAAAGTGATGGATGCTGAAGTGAGGGCTTTAATGGGAGGTGAAGGTAATGCATTGCCTCCTGCGCAGCCATTCCGCAATTTAATCGCGCAAGCGCGCTTGAGAGTAAGTCAAGAGGCGCATGAACGCTTTTTTAGCGAGATTTTGGCAGAGATAGAGGAACCGACTTTGCCTTTTGGTTTGAGTGAAATTTATTACGATGGCTCTCAAGCTGAAGAATTGCGACGAATGCTGCCAAGGGACTTGAATGATCGTCTGCGAGCTCAAGCGAAGCGACTGAATGTGAGCTTAGCCAGTTTATGTCATTTGGCGTGGGCGCAGGTATTGTCGCGTACCAGTGGGCAACAGCAGGTGGTGTTTGGGACGGTACTATTTGGTCGCATGCAGGGTGGCGCCGGGTCAGATCGAGCAATGGGACTGTTCATCAACACCTTGCCGCTGCGTATTGATGTAGATGAGACGGGTGTTGAGGAAAGTGTATGCAGTACGCACACAAAGCTAGCTGCTTTGCTCGAGCATGAACACGCGTCCCTAGCGTTAGCCCAACGTTGCAGTAGCGTGTCAGCTGGCACGCCACTCTTTAGTGCATTACTCAACTACCGACACAATGCGTCATCAATAGACGAGAGTTACACCATTTCTGGTCTCGAGCTATTGCATACGGAATTGCGAGACAACTATCCCCTAGCTCTATCGATAGATGACAGTGGGCAGTCGTTGGAAATCACGGCTGAGATTGTGCCACCCTTTGATCCTGAGCAGTTGTGTGGTTATGTACAGAAGGCGTTGGAAAGCTTAGTTCAGGCATTAGAGCATGCGCCGCAAACGCCGGTACGGCAATTGGAGATCGTGCCGGATACCGAACGCTCGTTATTGCTACAGACGTGGAATGCGACAGCTGCACCTTATCCGCAAGAGCAACATTTGCATCAATTGTTTGAAGCACAAGTGGAGCGCGCACCTGACGCTATTGCATTGATTCGAGAGAATCAGACGATCAGCTATGCAGAACTGAATGCTCAGGCCAACCGCCTTGCTCATCATTTGATAGACCTGGGTGTCACACCTGACAGTCGGGTGGCGTTGTATGCCCAGTCTAGTATAGAAATGGTCATGGGTATGTTGGCTGTGCTTAAGGCAGGTGGGGCGTATGTGCCGTTGGATGCAAAGTATCCTGCTGAGCGTTTAACGGATATGGTGACAGATAGTGCGCCAGTCGTTTTGTTGAGCATTGGGGCACCGCACGCTGATGTTGTGCAATGTTTAGGCGAGGATGTGCCGATTCTCGACTTACGAGCTGATTTAGCGCAGTGGGAAAATCGTAGCAATAACAATCCTGATCCGCAAAAATTGGGACTCAATGCAGAGCACTTAGCGTATGTGATGTATACATCAGGCTCAACTGGCAAGCCCAAAGGCGTAATGATTCACCACCGGGGTGTAGTCAATATAGCCATAGCTATCGCCCAGAAATTTGACCTGGGGCCCCAAGCCCGAATGCTGCAATTTGCTTCATTGTCTTTCGATGGCTCAGTCCATGAAATTTTTGCTCCGTTGACCTGTGGCGCAACAGTAGTGCTACGCACAGATGCGTGGCTTGCTGGTGCTCAACAATTTTGGTCTTTGTGCGAAAAATACCGCGTCAATGCAATGGATTTACCTACCCAATTCTGGGCGCAATTAGTCCAAGAAGAGGTACCTATCCCTAGGAACGTACGGGCGGTCATGATTGGTGGCGATGCATTGACCGCATCAGCGCATCGTACTTGGTTTGCCCGCGTAGGCTATCGACCACGTTTGCTAAATGGTTACGGCCCAACCGAAACGACAGTGCTTTCTACGTTCCACGAAGTCAGCGCGGACCCAAATGACTGGCGTACGATTGGTCGGCCTTTTGCTAACACGAAAATTTATATTTTGGATTCTTTAATGCAACTTAGCCCAGGAGGGGCAGTTGGGGAGCTGTATATTGGTGGGGTTGGAGCCGCGCGCGGCTATTTGAATCGACCTGACTTGACGGCTGAACGGTTTTTACCTGATCCATTTAGCGATCAAGCTGAGGACTGGATGTATAAGACAGGCGATTTGGTTCGCTATCTCCCTAACGGCAATCTGGAGTTTCTAGGACGTAACGACCATCAAGTCAAAATTCGTGGTTTTAGAGTGGAACCCGGCGAAATCGAAGTACGCTTGGGCGAACATCCACAGGTACGTGAAGCAGTGGTTGTGGCGCACGGAGAAGGAGGGGGTAAACATCTTGTTGCGTATGTGGTAGCGGAGTCGGATGAACAACTTGTGCAATCCTTGCGCGCGCACGTTGCAGCACTTTTACCTGAGTATATGGTGCCTGCGGCCTTTGTACGTTTGGATACATTCCCATTTACACCCAATGGCAAAGTTGACCGCAAAGCGTTGCCGGTGCCAGACGCAGAAGCTTTTGCCCGTCAAGCGTATGAAGCGCCGCAAGGAGAAATCGAGCATAAGCTTGCTGAAATTTGGTCTGAGTTGCTTGGGATTGAGCATATAGGCCGTCACGACAGCTTCTTTGTGCTTGGAGGTCACTCGCTACTTGCGATGCAAATGGCCAGCCGTATTCGTTCTATGCTGGACGCCGACATTACGCTGCGTGCCCTGTTTGAGGCACCTACCATCGCAGGATTAGCGCAATCTCTATTTAAGTTAGACGGAATTCAACATAACTCGTTTGACGTTTTGCTTCCACTTCAACCTAAAGGTAGCCGCCCCCCTCTTTTTTGTATCCACACTGGTATGGGGTTAAGTTGGAGTTATGTTGCCTTATCCCAATACGTAGGTTCAGAGCAACCCATTTATGGCCTACAGGCCCGTGGCCTTGATGGGGTAGGACCCGTTGAGAAAACAATAGATGCGATGGCGGCGGACTACATCGAGCAAATTCGCCGTATTCAGCCCAAAGGTCCTTACCATCTATTAGGGTGGTCTTTTGGCGGAAGTGTCGCGCATTGTATGGCGACTCAACTTGAGCTGCAAGGTGAAAAAGTGGCACTGCTAGCTATATGGGATACTTATCCACCGCTGCCTGGTGATGAATTGAAGAAACTCCGAGATATGGAGGATCTACGCGCTAAATGTATCGATGTTTTTAATAGCGGGAATCAACAAAATATATCGGATGTCGGTGAGTATTTATGGACAAAAACGCGAGATTTCATCGTCAAAGCCGAGCAAATTGCCAAAAGTTTTTCCCCGCGCATTTATGGTGGCGATATGCTTTTCTTCCGCGCAACTATAGAAAAAGGCACGTCCATCCTGCTAGACCCTGCCACGTGGAAATCTTATGTTCTCGGCAATATCGAAGCTTATGATATCTGCTGTGAGCACGACTATATGGATAGACCTATCCATATAGCTGAAATAGGCTGCATTCTGGCGGATAAACTCAATCAATTACGGGAAAGTCAGCCGCCCCAACGTAAAGAAGAGATCTTGGATATGGAGTGAGAGCGCCGAGAATGCCAGGCTCCTCGCTTGAAGAGGGCAGTTTCAGTTTTCAGCTTTTTCAATTGATTTGGAGGCCATGTGCTGTTACTGAGAGGAGGGGAACAATATAGCCTTCGTTTGGCTATGCTCTAAACAAGGCGCTTGAGCAGCAGATATTATTTATTCCCGCGCAGTGAATTAAATGTAATCCAATCCAATCTCATCAGTAAATATACTGATTTTATCCGTGAATAGATTGACAAATAAAACTGCATAGTTAATATATAAATAATTATTTTTATGTATAGAAAAGAAGTATTTTAATACTGGTTTCCCGTGATATACTGAAAAACTGCATTCGCCAGAAGTGGTTTTATTAAATTTTTTAGAATAAAAATATTAAAAATGGAGAGGGAAGTGCGGCGAAGTCATAAAAAGCATTTTTTTGATCGTTATATCTTGGAACAGTCAGAAACACTTACCACGCTAGACAATTGGCATGCTCCAGTTGCATTCATGCTTGATTATGCAATTATTATGGCTTCAATAGTCGCAACGCTTTATATAGGATGGATAGTTTATCCATTTGCTGCGCTTGTCATCGGTTCACGCCAGCGGGCGTTGGCTACAATATTACATGAAGCATCTCATAGTACCTTAACCGCTAATAAAAAATTTTCTCGGATTCTAGCCACTTTTTTTAGTGGCTATTTAATTTTTTCTGTTTTTTCTGCATATAAAACTTCGCATATTAAATATCATCATGGGCAATTCGGAGATAAAGAATTAGATCCGGATTATAAATATATGCTTGAGAAAGGAATATATTGTCTAGATGGCAAAGGAAAATTTATTAAAGAAGTAATAATAAAGCCCGTTTTTCTATGGAGTATGCCGAGCTTCTTGCTTTACTTAATTAAAGCTCGCACATTTAGTGCAAAAACTCGTGAAGAGAGAATTGAATGCGGTGTTTTGTTTGCTTATTGGGCTATTTTACTTATATTATTTTATGCTTCAGGAAATTTATTAAATTTATTTTTATTTTGGATTGTTCCATTTTTTACGACTTTTCAAACTATCGGATGGTTTATAGAACTTGCTGAACATGCACCAATGATGCAAAACGGGCTTGATCTTCATATGACTCGCAACCGGCACAGCCATTGGCTTGAGAAGTTTTTAACTGGCATGCATGGTGAAACATATCATCTGGTCCATCATCTCAAACCGCGTATTCCATACTGGCGAGTCGCTGCGTGTCACCAAATCCTGTTGCAGGATGAGGAGTACAGAAAATGGGATAGTGAGTGCGGTGGTATTTTTTTGTCATCAAACGGTGCACCTTCTGTTATCTCTTTGCTGCTCCAGCAATGTCGTCAACGCAAAAATCTTGATTTTTCTCGTAATTCGAATAAGGAGACGCTATGCAACTAACCCCAATGGATATCTGGCTGGATAAATATGAAAACGCGCCTTTCAACCTCGGCGAAAGCGGAGTTCATAATAATTTAGTAAGTGACTTTCTGAGTGGGGACGGTGTTGACGAATTTCTAAAGCTGGATTTGAACTACAACAGTACACGTGGTTCAGTTGAACTTAGACGCACCGTTGCAGCGCTTTATAACTCTATCGATGAAGAGAACGTATTAATCGCTACGGGCGCCACAGAACCTATCTTCTTATATTATCAATCGACCTTTAAAGCGGGCGCTAATGTGGTGGTGGTGGTGCCAACTTTCCATTCTTTATATGACGTGCCCGATGTCATCGGGTATGAGGTGCGCAAAGTGTCACTACGTATCGAAGATCAATTTGCGCTCCCACTAGATGACATTAAGCGAAAAGTCGATAGCCGTACTTCGGCAATTGTCGTTTGCTCCCCGAATAATCCCACAGGCATGGTATGCACTGACAGTGATTGGGATGCATTAATCGAACTGGCTGATCGCTTTGACTGCGATATCGTAGTCGATGAGGAGTATCGATTTTTACCTTATGAGACTGACCGTAGCTTGGTACCCAGTGCTGTGGGTCGATCTCCGCGAGTGATTTCGCTGTCGTCTCCTGGAAAATGCTTTGGCTGCGTTGGGCTACGCATTGGCTGGATGGTGGGGCGGCAAGAAATCATCGACCAATGTTTAGCTTTTAAGACGCTTACAACACATGCGGTATTCAAAGGCTCTGACCTATTGGCATGTAAGGTTATTGAGAACCGCACTACACTAACTAATAAATATCGTAGTTGGATTTTAAGTAACCTTCTCACATTAGAAGAACTCGTTCGCAAGCATTCATCTGAGATCGAGTACGTTCGACCAAGAGCGGGATCGATTGCATTCCTCAGAATTAAAAATTGGCCATCAGCGCAGGCTTTTGCAGAGGAACTTGTCTCGAAAACAGGTGTGTTCGTGCTTCCCGGCGATGCCTTCGATATGCCGGACTTCTTTCGTATACGACTAGGCGTGCCGCCGGCTCATTTTGAAGAAGCTATCTCGCGCATGTCACAGGTATTAGAGGAAGGAGATGTAAGCTTAAAAGCAAAACTGGGAACATTTGAGTAGAGATAACAAGGGGCTGCAATATCTGACAGCCCCTTGTTATGCAATTTGATTATCTTCTCATCTTTGCTTAGAGCCTTGCATCTTGTTAAAAGTGATGCTTAGCTATCATCACTTTCAGGCGCAGACCCTCATTATTCGAGTCCAACAGGACAGTAAGAGGTCTGTAGGTTGTGGTTCGTGCCTCACCCCAACCTACACGCTAATCATTGCGCAAACAATCTAAATTTTTCTAAGCTAGTGATTGCTTCCTTTGCGCTAAATAAGCTGGCTGCAATAGATACATCCTGATTGCATCCCGATATTCGCCTTCTATAAAAAATTCTTGTAGTAAATCTCCTTCAAACATAAAGCCGCATTTTTTATAGATGTGGATGGCTTTGTGGTTTTCTTTATCTACTATGAGATAGAGTTTATATAGATTCAATACGCAAAATGCGTAGTCAATCGCTAGCTGTGTGGCTTGTTCGGCGTGGCCTTGGCCTTGGTAGGTGGGTTCAATAATGATTTGGAATTCTGCACGGCGGTGGATGTAATTGATTTCCACTAGCTCTACCAGTCCGATCATTACCCCTGCCTGATTTTCGACGATAAAGCGCCGTTCGCCTTGGTCATGGATATGCTTATCGTATAGCTGCACTAACTCAACATAGGCTTCGTAAGGCTCTTCAAACCAGTATGACATAATGCCCTGGTGGTTATTAAGCACATGCACAAAATGCAGATCGCTACGCTCTAATGGTCGCAAATGAATCGTAGGTAGCTTAGAAGCCTGTTCCTTAGTCGTTGAGCTTGTCATGGTTGTCATACCGCCCCTCCCTCCCCTCAAAATCTGTCAAAAACGTGGATCATCCCAATAACGCATTGCCTATTGCTGCTGGGCGCGAGCGCATCCAGCCCATTGATCCGTATGCACTTTTGCATCAGCTCACCCCTGTGGCGCGTGCCTATACACTGGAAATTGTAGAGTGCACAGGCTCTACTAATACGGACTTACTTGAGCGTTGGCGTACACACCCAGCCTCTCACCAAGCAGTTATACGGTTAGCCTATGAACAAACCGCAGGGCGAGGGCGGCAAGGGCGCAGCTGGCTGGCAAAGCCAGGCGACGCGTTGTTATTTTCTATCTCCTGCAGGCTTCCTAAACCCATAGGTCATCTTGCGGGGTTGAGCTTGGCCATTGGCACGGCTTTGCTCTCAGGTTTGCGGACATTTGCGCCAGCGTCATCTAAACGGCTCACGCTCAAATGGCCCAATGATGTGCTGCTCGATCAGAAAAAGCTAGCGGGTATTTTGATAGAAACCGCTCAACACACTCCGTACAGTACGGATGCGGTGATAGGGATTGGGCTTAACCTGAATCTCCCTTCTATTCCTAAACCCACCTCTACCGAGCAAGGGTTTATCCCACTTAGCCACGCAGCGTTGAGCCAAATTTTGCCCATAGCGGGTATGACTGATGTTTTTGCAGCATTGTTGAATGCACTTATCCCCGCACTCGAGCATTTTGGCCAAAAAGGGTTCGCTCCTTTTTTACCCGCTTGGCTAAAAGATCATGCTTACACAGGGCGCTATGCTTACTTGATAGAGCAAGGGCAAGAAAAATATAAGGGTTGTGTACTGGGGGCGGATGAGCAGGGAAGGTTATTGCTAGAAACCGACACGGGTGTGCAGGCTATTGTGAGTGGGGATCTCTCCTTAAGAACGCTCTCTAAGGCAGAGGAAACAAGCGATGAAAATTAGAATTTAAATATTATTGAATACGCTTGTATACACAGAAACACGTAGGCATTTTCATACGGATATTTGCCTATCGTTTCGCTTCAACACGCCTTTTTTCTGATCGCAGCTCCCGCATTTATAGACACGCTCTACACTGAATTACAGACGCAATAGGTCTATCTAATACGCATAGTTAGAGCACTTTAGATTGAATATAAACGTCCATTTGCTCTAACTATTCCCCCCAGTTATCGTGTGGAGAAAAATCGTGGAACGTCCCTCTGTTTTCCTTTCTGTTGCTCGCAACACTCCACCTCCACGCGAATCAACACCGCCGCCTGCCGCGAACCCACATGCAATTCCTCTCCGAACTAGTTTTGCTTTATCAGGCTTGGCAACCATAACTGGTACTGTAATGGTGGTGGGGAGTAAGGCACTCATGAATATGGCGGCTAACATGCCGACTCACAACACACTGACTAACAACACACCAGAGAAAATTAGCATGCTTTTTTTGCAGGGTTGTCTGGCATTGGGTGGAGCAGTAGGTGGAACTTTAGCTTTGTACGGAGCAAATAGTACTCTGGATACCTGGCGTGCAATGCAAGAAGCGTCTAGAAACCATCATCGCAATGACACTGCCCCTCTAGCATCAATGGATGCTGATAGCTCAACCTCTTTGCAAGGGGTAACTGTTGAGCGGCCGTAGTATATGCAATATGTTTTTCCAGTAAATATAAGTGTTTATATTCTTTAACTGCCGACACACTTAGTCATAGTATGGAGAAAATAATGGACGCTAATGCCCTTCCTCAGCATTCTCATTCAGCCAATACAATCTCTGGCCAGCCACCTACGCTGGATTCTATGTGCCTGAATATCAGCCCTGAGACGAAACATAGATTTAAAATAGGCGTTGGAATATTAGGCGGTATCTCAGCTATAGCATCAAGCGCACCAAAGTTAGTAGATATAGATGCTGCGGAAAACTTGGCAAAGCAATTCGGACGTTTTGGGAAAGCAATATTTGATGAAACGGGGATGGCTAGTATGCGGATTGTTCCCGGACTAGCTGTAGCAGCGGGCGCGAGCGCAATCGCCTATGCCAGTTATCTATGGTATGTAGGGCCTAAAAAGACTGATGCGGGGGCAGTGGAAGCACATGCATTAGAAGAGGTTGTGGTTGGGCGAGAGCGAGAGCTTCCAGCATTACCACCCGCTCCTGCAGCAGCCTATTTATCTAATCATTAGACCAAGATTAGTGTGCTACTGTGCACGCTCTGCTGACCGTACATTTTTGCTCGACCATAATTTCGAAATGGCGCGTAGGTTGGTGGTGAGGAACGAACCCCAACATGCATACCACCGCGTCTTTGATGACCTGTTTGTAAACGATCAAAAGCAAAAATCAGAAGGCCAGTGGCGCGCATGCATACACAGCTTGTAATCATAGCTTTTGGCCTGTACATGCAGGTTTTAAAAAGACAGCGGTCATCATGTTGGGGTTCCTTCGTCACCACCAACCTACCGTTC
>JASSUD010000036.1:0-27904 GCA_031963225.1 Mycoavidus cysteinexigens | reverse complement strand
TTCGGGCGGCGTGGATACCATGATCCGTATCTGGGATGTGCAAAGCGGTGCGCTTGTACACGTCTTAAGAGGACATAGAGGTGAGGTCCATAGCCTGGCATATTCGCCAAACGGGATGCAGATTGCATCCGGCAGCGATGACTTGACTGTCCGCCTATGGAGTGCACAAACTGGCGCAGCTTTGCAAACCTTAGAAGGGCATACACACCCTGTTTTTAGCGTAGTGTATTCACCAAACGGAGCTCAACTTGCCTCTGGTAGCGATGATGAAACAATCCGTCTATGGGACACGCAAAGGGGAGCTGCTATACACCGTTTAGAAGGACATGCAAGATCTGTTGCTAGCGTGGCGTATTCGCCAAGTGGGATGCAGATTGCCTCGGGCAGTTTTGATAATACGGTTCGTTTGTGGGACGCACGCGGGGCGATTGCACGTATCTTAACGGGGCATACAGCTGAGGTTTACTACGTGGTGTATTCTCCAAGTGGAACACAGATCGCTTCAAGTAGCGCTGATAAGACCATTCGTCTGTGGGATACGCAAAGCGGCGAGACTATGCATACTTTAAAGGGGCATGACAGACCAGTTAGTAGTAGGCTCGTATATCCGCCAGACGGGTTACAAATCGCCTCCAGTTCTAATAAGACCATTTGTCTATGGGATACGCAAAGCGGCATGGTCGTGTCTATTTTAGAAGGGCACGCAGCCGACGTTTTAAGTGTGCTGTATTCACCGAACGGGTTGCAGCTTGCTTCGAGCAGTATTGACCATACTATCCGTGTGTGGGACGTGCAAAGCGGTGCGGCTGTATATGTCTTGAAAGGGCATACTGCATGGGTTGGGAAAATAGTGTATTCGCCAGATGGGTTACTCATCGCCTCGGGCAGCTCTGACCATACAGTTCGTTTGTGGGATGCACAAAGTGGTACGACGATACGTATTTTAGAAGGGCACACTGGCACTATTTCCAGAGTGGCCTATTCACCAAATGGCGTACAGATCGCTTCAGGCAGCTCTGATCAGACAGTCTGCTTGTGGGATATGCATAGTGGGGAGATAGTGCATATCTTACGCGGACACACAGACAAAATTTCGAGTGTCGCGTATTCACCATGCGAAGCGCTAATTGCTACAGGCAGCGATGACAATACCATTCGTGTATGGGAGCTTGCTTCTGGAAAATGTATAACAGTGATTCAAGGAATGCGTGGCGATAGCATAGCCTGGAAAAAAGCGCCCGAAGGCTCTTATTTATTGACATGCGGCGAAGATCGTTTATTGCGCCAGTGGAAGGTAAAAAGAGAGGGAGAGGAGTCTGTAGCAGAACTGGAATATATATCATCGCACGGGCAACTCAATGTGAGAGATATGCAAATCCAGGACATAAGTGGCTTAATCCAGGCAAATGAGACGCTGTTAAAACAAAGAGGAGCAGTAGCGTTCCGACTTGATGCAGCCTCGAAAGCTAAGTAAATAGCTTTCCTAAGGTCTGGACCCTTCCTTATTAATAACCCTTTCTAAAGCAAACAAACGATCGATAATAGTGTCAAAAGAAGGCGGGCTTCCTATGAACATGCCTGCAGTAATCATTCCACATGCATCATTCGGCATGTAGACCTACTACGCTTCTTCCATATTGAGACATAACATTACTCATCCATGCAGGCATAACGCTGGCCGCAGATTTGAGTATCTCGAATTCTTCGCTTGAGAGCTTACGTTGAATTTTTTCGATTAGAGGCAGAGTGACTTCTTTTTTGCCGAGATACCACATCGCAGCAAGAGCTAATCCTGCTGGTCGACCTGCCAAAGCCAACTTGCGCTGACAAACATGCTGCAAACGAATTTCCAGCATACCCATCTGAATTCGCCTAGATGGACCGGATGTAGAAAATACTGTTTGAATTGGAGCTTGGGTAGTCAGCTCCAATTTGCGCGCAGCTTCTGCACCATGAACTTGAACAATAGCTCCCGTAGTTTTAGCGATCGTTTCTGCTATTTTCATCGGCTCTGGCATCACTTTACCTACAAAACGGTTCGCTTCAGGGCGGGTATAGACACCTCGAGTTACTCGCTCAATGATTCCCGCCTTGACCAGTCTGGAAAGATTTTGATCAACAGAAGCACGTGTACCGCATTCCAACAGAATGTTCGGGGTAAAAGGCTCTCCACGCGGTATTTCCTCGATGCGCTGGCGAATAAATTGAACGGTTTTGATAGTCGTATTCATGTATGAAGATATACATGTATTTCTGACAAATTGAAAGAACGATCACCTTTCTAACAACCGAAATCGTGTAGCACCTCGATCTAGACGCTGAAGCTAGATGATGAGGCGGTAGATGCATCTGTGATGCAGCAGTAATGTAAGAGGAGGCGATGGTAGTCGTGATTCACGAGCGTTTTAAACATCAAAATAAATCAACTCGCTATAAACTTTGCCAAAGCCAAAATTGGGCAAAAAGCGTAGTTACATAGGAATAACAACCCTCTAGACTGAACTTGAATATAAGAAATTCAGTCTAAAAATAAGGTGAATCATGTTTTCTCCTGCGATCCATTCATCCTCAAGCTATTCTGCGTCACAACCTATCCAATCAAACTCATCATTTCTCTCACTACCTCTAGAAACTCAGCAAGAGATAGGAGATCTACTGGATTTTTCAGATCGCCAGGCATTGTTCGAGGCTCTGACAACGGTGACTCGAAATGGCGAGGCAATAGAAGAGCCCGCTTTAAAACTGTATTTAATTAAAAGTAAGATTCAAGAAAAATATCAAAGGGACTTAATAAATTCCGACGATACGCTGCAAAAATTTGCACTCAATCAACTACAAAAACTATCAGAGTTGAGGCAACTCGATCAGGTTATAGAAAAGAGCGCATTCTTTGAACTGCTGTGGCTTATTGATAAACCAGAAATATTAGAATTTTTACAAGAAAAAATAAAACAACATCCTGAGCTAAAACAAAAGCTGTTGAATTGGGTAGAACGCTCCAAGATAGAAGAGGTGCAAACCCGAGCGGCAAATGCACTCACATTTTTAGTAAAAGCTGGCGTGCAATTTAATAATAAAGATTTAAAAGCAGTACGCGTACCTGGAGCTGATTTAAGTTATGGTGTATTTGACTCAGCGCAATTGCAGGGAGCCGATCTGAGAGGCGTTAACTTTCATCAGACATGGCTGCGGCAAGCGAATTTAAGCAGAGCGCAGATGTCGGGGGTGCAGTTTGGCCAACGGGCCTATTTACAAGAAGAAAGCAATGTGACTTCATGCGCTTACTCCCCGGATGGTAAAACATTTGCGGTAGGTCTTGGCTACGGCAATATCAGCGTATATACGACTTTGAATTGGGAAAAAGTGCATACCTTAGAAGGGCATATAGACTCTATTAGAAGTGTTGCCTATTCGCCAAGCGGGATGCAGATTGCTTCTGGCAGTGAGGACGAGACGGTCCGCGTGTGGGATGTGCAAAGCGGTGCGATTGTATACATTTTAGAGGGACATACCGACCCTGTATGGAGCGTGACATATTCGCCAGACGGGTTACAGATCGCCTCGGGCAGTGTTGATTCCACAATACGTCTATGGAACGTGCAAAGCGGCATGGCGGTGTCCACCTTAAAAGGGCATACCTCCTCTGTTATGAGCGTGGCGTACTCGCCAGATGGGTTACAGATTGCCTCGGGTAGCTTGGACAAAACGGTCCGTATTTGGGACGCGCAAAGCGGCGCAGTGATACGCACTTTAGAGGGGCATACAGGCGATATCTATAGCATAGCGTATTCGCCAAATGGGATGCAGATTGCCTCGGGCGGCATGGATGCAACGGTCCGTATCTGGAATGCGCAAAGCGGTGCGGTTATACATGTCTTAGAAGAGCATAGAAGTGAGGTCTTTAGCGTCGCATATTCGCCAAGTGGGGCGCAGATTGCATCAGGCAGCTGCGACTCGACTGTCCGTCTATGGAACGCGCAAACCGGCACCGCTTTGCAAATCTTAGAAGGGCATACACACCCTGTTTTTAGCGTAGCGTATTCTCCGAGCGGAGCACAACTTGCCTCTGGTGGCGATGATGGGAAAGCCCGTCTATGGGATACGCAAAGGGGAGCTGCTATACACCGGTTAGAAGGACACGCAGAATCTGTTACAAGCGTGTTGTATTCGCCAAATGGAGAACAGATTGCTTCAGGCAGTTTTGATAATACGGTCCGTTTGTGGGACGCGCAAAGCGGCGCCATTGTACGTATCTTAAGGGGGCATACACGTGAGGTCTATAACGTGGTGTATTCGCCAAGTGGAATGCAAATCGCCTCAGGCGGCGCTGATAAGACCATTCGTCTGTGGGATGCGCAAAGCGGCGCGGCTGTGCATACCCTAGAGGGGCATAACGGGCCGGTTGCTAGTAGACTCGTATACTCGCCAGACGGGTTACAAATCGCCTCCAGTTCTGATAAGACGATTCGTCTATGGGATACACAAAGCGGTATGACCGTGTCCATCTTAGAAGGGCATACAGACGATGTTTTAAGCGTGATGTATTCACCGAGTGGGTTGCAAATTGCTTCGAGCAGTATTGACCATACTATCCGCCTGTGGGATGCAAAAAGCAGTGCGACTGTACGTATCTTGAAAGGGCATACTGAGCGGGTTTGTAGGATAGTATATTCGCCAGATGGGTTATACATCGCCTCGGGCAGCGTTGACTATACAGTTCGTTTGTGGGATGCACAAAGTGGAGCAACTATACGTATATTAGAAGGACACACTGGCACGGTTTTGAGCGTGGTATATTCACCAAGCGGCACACAGATCGCCTCAGGCAGTTCTGATAAGACAGTCTGTTTGTGGGATGCCTATAATGGGGCGATGATACATACCTTACGCGGACATACAGACAAAATTTCGAGTATGGCGTATTCGCCATGCGAAGCGCTAATTGCCACAGGCAGCGATGACAATACCATCCGTGTGTGGGAGCTTGCTTCTGGAAAGTGCATAACAGTGATTCAAGACATGTCTGGCGATAGCATAGCCTGGAAAAAAGCGCCCGAAGGCTCTTATTTGTTGACGTGCGGCGAAGATCGTTTATTGCGCCAGTGGAAGGTAAAAAAAGAGAGAGAGGCGTATATAGCAGAACTGGAATGTATATCATCGCACGGACAACTCAATGTGAGAGATATGCAAATCCAGGAAGTCAGTGGTTTAAGCCGGGCAAATGAGAAGCTGTTAAAACAAAGAGGGGCAGTAGACAGTGGTAAATAAAAGCTTCTTTGCGGCTATTTTACCATCATGCGCAATGCGTATTAGTGGCACGAAATTTTGTATCATTAAAAGAATCTATTAGGTTTTTTCTTATCTTATTAGGCAAGGTGTTGAGACATTCCTCTACCAGTTGGTACACATTTTTATCTAATACCAACGTATCTAATTTTTAACCCGCTCCAAAAAGCAGCCTAGCGTTAAAAACATGTGTGTAATCGGCGTGAAACACCCCTCTATCAAGCATATCGCTGCATCCCCTCCATCTATAGAAATACAGATTCATAGCGTCGAGCTATGAACCTGATAAAACAAAAAAACAGTTTTTCTGCCAAGGAGTGGGAAGCAAATGAATGGGGTGCAAGCCGTTCCTATAGAAAGTTCTCTGCTAATCTAATTAGTGATAACAGTCCCCAAAATTAACTACATTTCTCGTTGGTTTCCTGTGTGAAATAGAGCCAACGTGAGCCATAAAAAAACCCGAGTAGCCATAAGGCTTTCGGGTTTTTTATAAAACTGGGTATTGCTGTCGAGAGGGGGATTCGAACCCCCTTTATATCTAGGAACCATAAGGCTTTCCGAGGGCATAGTGTCAAAATGTTGCTATATCTCTGATACAACCGCTAACCAGTAAAAAATTGCTCTAGGTCGTCCACGAACAGTTTCAAGAAACAAGATGAGAAAAAGCCAGAATATTCCAATAATTATTCAAAATCCGCTTTATAGCCCTCTATATGAAGTTATTAGGTGCAATGTGTATGAACTTGATTTGACTTTATGGCGTTTTCTTAAAAATTTAGCGTATCGACAGCCTGAGTTAGCGGCTGATCAGTTTAAAATTAAACTAGATACAGCCAGACAGATTGCGCAAGCCAGTGAACCAGAGCTGCGTAAGCTTGCTTCTGGTGAATTACTTTCTTTTAGACTCGACACACCAGAAAAGGATTTAATACATTTTTTAGAAAAACCTGATGGTATAGATTTTCTGAAGTATATCGATGCTGCTGAAGCATTTAATGCAAAACATTACTACTCTAGTTTGAATCTAATGGCTATAGATGATATCGATATGGCTTGTCTATGCTTTTGTGTTTCGCGGCAGTTTGCGCAGGCAATAGCACAGGCATCTTTTATGCAGATAGAAACATTAGCAAATACGGTACTTCTTCAGTTTTCACTCAGCTGCACAGAACGTCCTATCCTCGATTATTTAAAGGGTAAAGATAGCGCGCATGCACTTATAAAAAAACAATTAAGTATTTTAGAAAGAGGTTGATATGGTTGTAAAAAGCGCAGGTATATCTAAATCAGATCAGAAAACCGCATATGAAATGGCTTTATCTGGTTTCGATATACCAAGTGTTTCTCAGCAAATAGGAATTGATTACCGGCAAAGCAAATATTTTTTTGATAGTTTGGAGAAGCAAGGTTATCCGATTCAAAAGCAGCAGCGCAAACAAAGACTGCGGGGTAGTTTTACGCTGCTTCCAAATCGAGAAGGAAAAATTCAAATTACTTTGCTCATGCAAGTGTATTTTAAGCTTGTGGGTAGTCATTCTGACTCTGCACCGATTCAGCTATCTTCTTTGCAGAAAGCTTTTAGATTATGTCAGAGAATTCAAAGCGTAAATAAAATTAATGATTGGATGGACATTGATATTGGTGATGCCTGGTCTATGGCACGGGAGCTTCAAGATAAGAAAGCGTATATAAAGTACTGCCGGTCATGTGAGGTTTCTTATTTCAGTTCTATTCATCAACACACTACTATTAACTGTCCATTTTGTCCGAACAAGTGTTCAGCATAACTAAAAAATAATGCGATACGGCGTGTGCTTACGCGAAGAGGTAGAGAGCGTCCCCACTTTTTGCTTAGGCTGCAGTTGCAACGTCAAGCTTATCAACGTGCAAGTTGTTTTGCTTTTCTACCAATGGTTGTAAAAGATCATTTAAACATTCAAAAAAGCGCATTCCTACTGTTAATAAACAAGTAAAAAATTCAAAAAGCAGACTGGGTGCTACGACATGTGCTTTTTTCAGGTCTTTTAAAGCTTGGTGGCAGCTTTCCAAATTGGTTTGTGCTTTTTGCTTTAAAAAGCCATATGATTTACTTGGAAAGGTATTCAGATATTGCTGGGCAAACGTATTGATACTTTCATCGATGGCCCTGGTACACAGTTGCTTTAACTTAGCCTGCCATGCATAGATACAGTGCTCTGGAATGATTTCATACACATCAGTAAGCACTTGCATAATGCCATGGAATGCTTGAGTTATCTTTTCTAGGTCTGTATATACACTACGCATGCCTTCATAGATACTATTAATTCCTTCATAGCTTAATAGCTTCGTAAAAGATTCAAAGAGCAGACTAGGAGAGGGCGCTTTAAGATTTTGTATATTATTTAAGTTTTTTAAAGACTGGCTGCAAATTTCCATATTATTTTTTACTTCCTTTTCAAAATTATGTTGTGTCTTCATGGGCAAAGTGCAGAGATGTTCATCTACCAGTGCATACACATTATTATCTAATACCAATGCATCTAATTTTTTTATGATGGTATGCCATGTTCGAGATGACAGTGCTTATCTAAATGTTTATTTTTGAATGGGATGAACCATTAGCTTGTTTAACATAAAGCATAACGTTGAAGGTACTAATAAACCGAATGTGAGATCTAGTCTTGAATTGCATTCTCACCGTGGGTAATGTGGTCTTATTTGATGAAGAATACGTTCTTTCGGCAACGCTACAGTTAAATACGTATAAGGTATGAAGTAGGTTTTACAACAGGACTGCATTCCCATACATAAAAAAATATCCACGATAAAAATATAAATATAGAAGTGGAAGAGAGAAGGGGGGTATCACTGTGCGCATGAACCATCATGGGCTTGTATTCATTCTTATACAGACCGTAGCGTTTGCCTTTTTTACACAAGTCAAAATCATAGATGCACCTGGTGAGCCGTCCCTCCTAGCGGTGGTGGATAACTATGTCATCTGATATTGCGCAAAATGAGAGAGATGTGCTTAAAGCCCAAGTACGCTTCCATCGGTTAATGAATGGAGGCTTGCTGGTTATCCTCTTTGTTTATCTGCTGTTATTGGGTTTAGTATTGCTGCGCGAAACCACCCGCATTGTCCCTCCGGAGATAAAACGCCCGTATGAAATAGGTGCAAACTACGCAAATAAAGGGTACCTGTTAGATATGGGGAATTATGTATTAGACAAGGTACTTACCGTCACACCGGAGACTGTGGATTATAACAATGGCGTTATTCTCAAAATGGCCTATCCAGATGGACATGCACACTTGCACCATGCGTTAAATGCAGCTGCACAACAGATTAAGCGAGAATGTATTACGACTATTTGGGTGCCGCTTAAAGAGTCTGTAGATACTGCATCAAAGCAAGTACGGATTAGCGGCAAGCTTAAAACCTTTATTACCAACAAACTGACGTCAGAGCGAGACAAGGAATATCTCGTTCAATTTACGTTGAGTGTATCCGGGCGGTTGTATGTGCTTAATATTGAAGAAATTCTTAAAAAGAATGCTGCTGTGCATAGGGTTGGTGCGTTTTAATGCTTATGCATCACAAATCATAATGCTAAAAAAACAAACACATCTACATCGAATTGCACTCATTATGCGTTGGCTTATAAACGCTATATTAAAGCGATGACCATTATTGAGAAAGAGTTATACCGTTTTGGAGTACAAACTATTACTGTGGAGTATTACACGTTGAATCCTATATATTCAACGTCCGTTTTTATTGTGCGTGAGCGCCATTATGATGAATGATTCAAATAAGAATACAAAGAAAAGCCAACGCTTGATTATTGGTGGCATATTAAGCGGGATGAGCGTTGTGGTGTTTTCAGGGATGTTCTTATTTGATCAAGACCCTAAAGCATTGCGCGAAAAGCCACAATCCGTGATGTTGCCGATGCTCGGTACCATTGAAGAGTTAGCCAAAAAAATAGAATCGATTAAGTCGGAAAAAAACGATAACCATTATCAAGATAAGGCGTCATTGCCGTTTAACCTATTACCACCGTTACCAACCGATATGTCATCGCTTGGCAAAAACGTGCTCCAGGCTCCATTACCAACGAATCAATTTAAATTGCACAGCGCCGTACTGAATATACCCTTGACACAAAGTAAAGCATTGCCACAGCGTGAACTAGAAATTATTACGTTTAGCGAACCAGAGGAATTTTATCCACCTGGAATGGACAGCTTATCTAAAAATCCTATGGGTTTTGTGCTGCCTAAAAAACATTAGAAAAAAAGACTTTGGCATACCAAAATGCATATCCATTTTTATTGGATTTTGCTTCTACCCACACTTCGTAAATCGCTGGCCGCCGCGAAAGCCACAGCTAGCTTATAACTTATCTAAAGGAATAGAGATGTCTGATGGAGCTGCGCAAATTGCCGTGAATTACCCTATTCCAACTAAAACAAAAGAGCATATGGCTGTGACTATTGCAGGGTATTGAGAGTATTCAGCAGCAAAGCGCGCCTAGTACTAGGTGCACCTTATAAAGCGCTCTTAAGAAAGGGCGGGAATATGTTAATGGATGGCCAGGCACTTTTTATAGCCATCTTATTAACTAGTTAACTTGTTAAAGGAAGGGCGATGTCTACCACATCTGAACAAATTGCAGTCAGTTACCCAATACCAACCTATCGTTTTGTTGTATCGGTGGGAGAAGAAAAGATGGCTTTTAATGGTGCATCTGGCTTGGATTTAGGTGTTGAAACCATTGAATATAAGGACGGTGTTGGAGGCTGGTTTCAGATGCCTGGGCAGCGTCAGGCTCTCAATATTACCCTTAAACGTGGAGTGGTAAAGGGGCAGAAGCAATTTTATGAATGGATTAATTCCATTACATTGAATCAGGTAGAGAAGAAGGATATTTCTATTAGCTTAACCAATGACGCAGGCAGTGAATTATTGGTGACTTGGAATGTGTCGAATGCGTTTCCAACCAAACTGAGTGCTCCTAGTTTTGATGCCAGTAGCAACGAAGTGGCGATCGAAGAGCTTAGCTTGATGGCTGATCGGCTGTCAGTCGAATTCCACTAAATGCGCGGTAATTACACGAACGCATGCGGCGCATGGCGTTTGGTGCTTTGAGAATGCTTCATCCTGAAGGAAAAATACATGCCAGTTACTCCTACCTATCCCGGTGTCTATATCGAAGAATTATCCGGGTTATCGCTGTCGATTAGCCATAGCCCAACAGCTGTGCCCGTGTTTGCCTGTGGCAAAACCATTCCCCCACCCGCCGGTGCTTCTGCCGCCTTAGAAAAGAAATATATAAAACACTTCGAAACTGCTAAACGTGTTAATTCGTGGTTAGATTTTACACAGTTGATGACAGAGCTTGATCCCAAAGAGATTAATGACCCCAATGGGGGTACAGAAAAGATAAAGGTATTTGATTTTAAAAAGACCGACAACCTCTATCTTTCGATGCAAACGTACTTCCAAAATGGTGGGGGTTATTGCTATATCGTTGACATAAGCAAATTAGAAACAGAAGTGCCAAAGCTGGATGATGTGACATTGATAGTGGCCGCGGGAGAGGATATTAAAGGAAAAGTAGCAACTTTATGCCCTAAAAATGGTACATGCTTTGCCATTCTTGATGGCCCTAAACCGTTGGAAACTCTTAAGACAGTTACAGTAGAGGAATACACTAAAAATGCCTATGCGGCCGCGTATTACCCTTGGTTGAACGCTAAATGGGCTGATTCCAATCCCATCCCTCCAAGCGCTGCAGTCGCTGGTGCCTACTGTAGAGTAGATATTGAGCGTGGCGTATGGAAGGCCCCGGCGAATGTAGAGCTCAATGGTGGTGTGACTCCTGCTGTCAAAGTTTCTGATGAGGATCAGGCCGCATACATGGGAGATGACAAGCCATCCATTAATATGATTCGCCAATTCCGTGGCACAGGTACGACGATCTGGGGCGCGCGTACTTTGGATACTTCTGGTAATTGGAAATATATCCCTGTTCGTCGTTTATTTAATACCGCAGAGCGTGATATCAAAAAAGCGATGAGCGTGGCGATGTTCGAGCCCAATAGCCAGCCTACCTGGGAAAAGGTACGTGCTGCGATTGATCATTATTTGTACGGCATCTGGAAGCAAGGTGGCTTGACGGGCAACACCGAAAAAGAAGCCTATTTTGTACAGATCGGCAAAGGCATCACGATGACCCAGACTGATATCGATCAAGGCAAGATGATTGTCAAAATCGGCATGGCTGCAGTACGGCCCGCCGAATTCATTATTTTGCAATTTACGCAGGACATGGTGCAGAGCTAAAAGCACTAGCGATGTATTGATTGAGATCGATTAAGGAGATTTTCTATGCCAGCTCCAGGTGTATACATCGAGGAAAATTCCTCTTTGGCCTTGTCTGTACGTTCTGGTGCCACTGCGGTGCCGGTGTTTGTGGGGAATTTTAAAGAGAGGGCCGATTTTGTCGGACCTAAAAATACCAGCGACAGATGCATCGCGATTGCTAACTGGCTTGATTTTACAGCGCGGTTTGAAGGGCCAACGAGAGCTGAGATGAACGTCACTTTGACGACTGAGGTGACTGACGCTTGGAAGAAGGAACAGACAAAAGAGTGGGCTGAAAAGCTGGCTAGTGAAGTGACGGCAGCAGGCGGCGAGACCTCGATTAAGAGCCAATTAAAGGCAGAATTGCGGTCGCTGTTAGAGACTCTTGAGGATAAAAAGTGGGTCGTGAAAGCAACGACAGATCTCAAGACATATATAAACGATCTTACCCTTCTAACTACTTGGGCAACGGCAGTAGACAAAAAATTCACTCAAGCTGATGCAATAAACTTCCCAGAAGAGGGTGCAGCAGGCTGGATAGATAAATGGATTAACAAAACACTGCAGTTAGCGTGGCAGGAATTTAATACTGATCAAGCGGATAACCAGGCACTCAAAACGGAAGAAGAAGCATTGGCGGTTCAGGCGGTTGACGCTATTCCAAATGAAGTAACAGAACGTTTAGACGTGAATGCTGTGACGATTGTCACTGGAAAGCCCGCATTTATTGTAGACAAGAAAGTCCATTTGCCCGATGAAACCGCTTACTCTGCAACAGTCAATCTCAATTACGGCGCGTTCGCGCTACAACACTATTTCAGTAACGGTGGGACTGGCTGTTACCTTTTCCCGTTAGCAGAGGATAGACATCTGCTAACGTTGCCTGAGGAAATTCAAAAGTATCCCGATATTTCCTTGCTAGTGTGTCCAGAGCCGGTTGTGGAAGGCGGTATGACGTCAAAGAAAAAACAAGCTGTTTATACGGCGCTGAATGGGCTACTCGGCAAACAGGAGGGTTACTTTTTATTGGCGGATGGACAAGAAGGCCCAGGCACCATTGCTGCGCAAACCGCAGTGTATTACCCGAATCTAGTAACAACGTTGCAGCCATCTATGCCTGCCGTTGGGGATATTTCGTTCACTGATGAAGCTGCTAAACCCATACAGCTTACCCTCGCCAAAATGACAGGGCCAGACTTCGACACATTGCGCGAAATAGTGATGGCCAAGGTTGAGGAAGCGTTGAAGAAAATCATAAAAACGACTCCGCAAATTATCCTTCCCCCCAGCGCCGCAGTAGCAGGAGCCTATGCACGTACTGATCTAGAACGTGGTGTATGGAAAGCGCCAGCCAATGTGCCACTTAACGCAGTCGAGCGTGTTGAAACCGTCATCACCGATGCTGATCAAGGCCTGATGAATGACAAGGGCATCAACGTCATTCGTACCTTCACTGGTCAAGGCACAATCATTTGGGGTGCCCGTACGTTGGACGCCACATCAGATCTCTGGCGCTATATCCCAGTACGTCGACTTTACAATGCAGCAGAGCGTGACATTAAAAAAGCAATGAGCGTGGCGATGTTTGAACCCAATAGTGCGCCGACTTGGGAAAGTGTTAGATCTGCGATAGATCATTATCTCTACCGTTTGTGGCAGCAAGGGGCATTGATGGGTATTAGCCAGAAAGAAGCCTATTTTGTGCAGATCGGCAAAGGCATTACGATGACCGAGGACGATATCGAGCAAGGCAGGATGATCGTTAAAGTAGGAATGGCCGCTGTACGGCCTGCCGAATTCATCATTTTGCAATTCACACAAGACATGGCATAGCGCGTGTGCAAAGTGCAATAGATGGGTGTTGAAGTGCGCTATTACGGATAACTCTATAGCGTATAGCGCACAACATAAAGGCTGATGCCCGGTTTCTGGGTAATAAAGGTGAAAGAGCGATGGCGAATCATATCCAGCCGGGCGTATATATAGAGCAGCGGAGCATTCCTATATCACGTCCTGAAATGGCGACTGCGGTTCCTGTCTTTATTGGGTATACCGAGACGGGGGGAAAACATTGCCTATATAAAATCAATGCATTTTCTGATTATGTGAAGCTGGATTCTGGAAAGCTCTGGACAGAAAAAAAAGGGTATCTATACGCTGCGATTCAGCATTACTTTGAGGTCGGTGGTGACCATTGCTTTGTATTGTCAGTTGATAAGCGCGATCTGGGTAATTGGAACATTGAGACTATTGAACTTGTGGAAAAGTTGGAAGCTGCAGCGCTATCGAGTGCGTTGTCTGAAGAATCCAGCATCACATTGATGTCCATGCCAGATTTAGCGCTATTGGATGAAGCCGGCACTCCAGCACAATGGGCTACGGTATACAAAGCTATGCTGGACACTTGCAAAAAGCACAACTGGTTTGCCGTATTAGACAGTCCGAACGAAATTGAGGATGCCAAGCTGTTGCTTACCCAGGGTAATTTCGGGATATACGCAGAGTATGGAGCAGCCTACTGGCCGCACCTGAAGGTAAATAGTAGCGGAGCATCTTCCAATATTTTTCACGCTATTCCTCCTTCCAGCGCAGTCGCTGCGATGATACAGCGTGTAGACCGAGAGAGAGGGATTTGGAAGGCTCCAGCCAATGAAGCATTGCCACAGGTGATTGCCCCTGAGCACGATCATTGGGACGCGCAGAATGTATTTAACCCCCAAGGAAAATCAATCAACGTGATCCGCAGCTTTGCCAAGCGTGGCGTGCGGGTATGGGGGTGCCGTACCTTGGCAGGTAGTACACCATCACAACGACAATACATACAAACACGTCGACTATTGACCTATATTGAATCTAATTTGACCAAGATCGCGCGATTCGCAGCATTTGAGCCGAATAATGAAATTACGTGGATCAAACTCAAAGGATTGGCAAAAGCTTGGTTGCGGCAATTATGGTTTAAAGGCGGCTTATTTGGTGCCACCGAAGACGAGGCATTTCGTGTATCGGTCGGCCTACATGAGACGATGACTCATGCCGATATTCAGGCAGGCAAACTGATCATGCGGGTAAGTACTGCTCCGCTGTATCGAGCGGAATTTATTGATATCACCCTGCAGTTTTACACCAATGAAAGTAACGTGGCAAAAAGCGCATCGTACGCACTGCAACAGGATATAAGGACGCCAGCATAATGGATTTTCCTCCCCCTGAGGTTTCGCACCGGTTTCTTGTGACCTTTTTTTTTGACGATGTCCCTAGCCCGCTAGATATGCGTTTTCAAAAAATCTCGGGCTTTAGCCGAGAATTAGAGATTAGCTCGCATCGTGAGGGTGGCGAGAATGTAGGCAATCTACATTTTCCTGAACAAGTCCGGCATGGCGCTCTAGTACTGGAACGGGGCGTTACAAACTTAACCCCGTTAACGCAAGTATTTAACGATGTGATGGAAGGGTTCAACCTCCACCATGCGACGGTGGTCATCATATTACTCAACCATGTAGCAGAACCAGTATGTACCTGGACACTCACCCACGCATTGCCTGTCAAATGGCATACCAGCGATCTAGATGCTAACAGCAATGCCGTTTTAATCAATACATTAGAGCTTGCCTATAAAGACATGCACTGTGTGGGGATAAAAGCATGACGATCGAAATTCGAGAACTGGTGATTCAAGCGCAAGTGACGCGCCCCTCTTCAGAGCCTACAACCAGCTTTGTGGGTTTAGATCGTAATGAACAGGATCGTTTGGTAGAGGAGATCAGCCGCCAGGTGTGGGAACAATTTCGTGAAAATCAGGAGAGAATATTATGACTCTCTTAGAACGCAGTTTGTCCAAGCTAGTTATCCATGCCTATGTAGATCGCGATACGCAACAATCTGTAGGTAGCATGGAGGTAATGTACAACCCGAGCACCATCAATCTGCAATATACAAACGAGTACCGTGCACTCGAATATCTTAATAAAAAGGACGAAGTCGTCAATCAGTTCAGCGTTATGAAGCCCAGTACCTTAAATCTGCAGCTGATTTTTGACGCGAAATTGCCTGGTAATACCAATAACTCAATTAATGATCAATTAGAGAATCTCAAAACGCTTTGTTGTTCAATAGATCCAGTCAGCAGAGAGCCGCGTTTTTTGAGAATTGAATGGGGCAAGATGCGCTGGGATGGTGAAGGCTGCTATGCGGGCCGCATAGAGTCTTTGGACGTGGAATACACCTTATTCGATCGAGATGCATCCCCATTACATGCTGTAGTGCGTTTAGGGGTGAGGGCCGATAAGAGCCCAGAATTACAAAAATCGGCCCAAGCGATATCTGCACCGAAGAACGTGGTAGTAAAAGCGCCTGCTGGAGTCAGCTTGCCGCTGCTTGCCTCGACTGCAGCCGCTTCGGTCCATCTGCCGGATATAGATTACCTGGCATTAGCAGCAGGTAATCAGTTAAATCATCTTAATGACATTACACCCGGTAAGCAACTAGTCGTCACGTCTAAGATGGGAGGGGGATGATGGCCGCTTCCACTCCACAAACTTTTGCACTATCTGAATTGAAAGTGCTTTTTGGTAATGGTCAAAATCCATTATTAAAATTAAAACCAGTTCGGTTAGAAACGTGCTACGGAATAAATCAAATTCCATCTGCAAAGATATGCTTACGTGGAATGCAAACTATAGATGCAAAGCGCAATGCTGACCAAGCAAAAGATATCGAGCTTTGCAAACCTGGCACCGAAGCTATTATTAGTCACTCAGGAGGAAAGCTGTTTACTGGCATCGTAGTGGCCCAACGTTTGGAGTTACGGGTCGGATTTTGGGAATTGACCTTAAAACTAAAGCATGGTTTGCAACGTTTGGTAGCGTCTTATCAAAGTCAAGTGTTTGAAAAGCAAAATGATAAGCAGATTATTTCCAGTTTGCTCAATGCCAATGGCATGAAACCGGGCAAGTTGGAGGAGATGCAAATAGAACATGCACAAATGGTGCAGTTTGGATGTTCAGATTGGCAGTTTTTGAAGGCCCGACTAGGGGCTAATGGTGTTTGGCTAAGCCCAACTCCGGAATCCCATGAGGTAGTAGATGTGGTTAAGCCTGCTATGGGGGGGGAAAGCCACACATTAAATATGTGTACGGCAGATAAACAAGAGCAATATTTAGAAAGAGTAGAGCTAGAGCTAGATATCCAGAACCTCCCGCCTGCAGTGGAGGTGTCTGGCTGGGATATCACGGAACAAAAGATGTCAGACGCGGCCAAGGGTCAGGCGTGCGAGTTGGGAAAAGAGGCGTTGAGTCCCTCCACGCTTCAAGCACTTAATAAAACACCCTGGTCGTTTACCCGTAGTTTACCGCTGACTGTTGACGAGCAGCTTGCCCTTGCACAAGCGCGATTGCTAACACAGCAAGCAGCGGGAATAAGGGCGCGTTTTACGCTGAACGGAAATACAAAATATAAGTTAGGCGACACCCTGCATTTAGAAGGCCTGGGACCGTGTTTTGAAGGCGCAGGAATAATTACAGAAGTGAATCACAAGATAGCGGATGGTCAGTGGCACACCACGATTGCATTGGGCCTGGAACCAGCCTCCACTGTGGATAGTAAAGTCGTGCCGGAGGCAGTGGGTTTGCATATAGGGGTGGTAGAGAGCTATGAAGAAGATCCCAGCGGATTAAACCGTTTGCGAGTAAGCGTACCCGCTTTACTGGGGAATAAACCATTATGGGCACGCTTTGCGATGCCCTACGCTAGCAATGACAGTGGGTTGTGCTTTTATCCGGAAGTCAACGATGAGGTGGTGCTAGGTTTTTTTGAGGCAGACCCCCGCTATCCCGTTATTTTGGGCGCGATGCACAACCCTAAGAATAAGGCACCGTTTCCCCCAAGCAAAGACAATCCAGAAAAAGCCATGATTTTGGTGCGCGGCGAGACCAAACAGAAGTTGGTTTTTAATGTGCAAGAAGCGTCCATGCTATTAGAAAACAATGCTAAAGAGCGCATCACCCTGAAGCAAGGGATTCAGATTGAGGGCGATGAGCAGTTGAGTAGTAGTGCGAAAAAAGTCGTGTTCAAAGCCGATGAGGGAATGCAATTGCAAGCGACGCAGGATCTTAAACTGGAGAGCCAAAAAGGGATTGCCATGGAGGCTACCAAAGTGGAGGCCCATGCTAAATCACAGCTTACCTTGGAAGGTTCAGCTGGGGTAAAAATTAAAGGGGCGATGGTAGATCTATCAAATTAGAGCTTGTTCAGCAAGAGGGTAGTGGGGGGGGCGGCAAAATAACTCATAAAACCTCATTCCCCACATTATCCAAACACAAGCATGGCATTTAATGGCTACTTCTATTGGGCATAGGTCATAACACATACAAAAATAATGAAAGAGGTGAAGGTGTGATGGAGCATGCAGGGATATTAGGGCGAGGCTGGGCGTTCCCCGTAGTCTTCGATAAAGACGAAGGGGCTGTGATGGTAGAGGATGCGCAGGATATCCACGAGAGTTTGCAGATTCTATTGAGCACACAACCTGGAGAACGCTTACTGCGTCCAAATTACGGTTGTGATTTGCAATCCTTCGTATTTGAAAACATTAGCGGGGATTTGATCGCTAAGCTTACCACCCAAATTACCGATAGCATTTTGCGCTATGAAAAGCGCATTCAACTCAGTGCGGTAGAGATTGGACAAGATCCAAACGAGCGAGATTGCTTGCAGATACACGTGTGTTATCGGCTTCATGGAAGTGAGAACCTCTATCAACTTACCACTCAACTAGATACTAGAGGCCGTAGTGGAGTGGTATTTCCATGAAGAATTTTATTGTGCTAGAGGGAGACATGCTGCTTTTTGATCCCCAGTTTGCGCATCGGATGGTCACACCGACTGGACCGGCAATGATGCAAGCGACGGGCCATGCCAAGATCAATGGCCGCCGGGTTTGCGTGATGGGAGACGAGAAGCAGGTACAAGTGCCAGCGACCTATATGGTGCCTGGCTACAGTCCAGGAACAGGAATGCTGACCATTATGACCTTGATGCCAGATCAGCAGGCGCCACTTTGCCGTAGCCAAGCCGGCTTGATTCTCAAAGGCCAAGAATTTATCGCACGTTTTACGCCATTGGCGCCAGCCATATTAACCGCTCCCCCTAATACACCAGATCCGCCTGCACCCGGTATTGGCAAAGGGCGTTTTATGACCACACAGTATCTAGCCAGCGTTGGCTAGCAACCTCCACACGATTTCTTTATTGAGAGATAAGTATGCATAGGGTAGATGTACCTCAAGAAGATAGCCAGTTTGTGCTAGATGATCGTGATACGTTGCAGCGTTTGACTGAGTTTAAAGAGTATTGCCAGCTTATACCGTTCGTTGATGACAAAGGGGAAGCAACGGATAAGACTTGGGGTGATGTTATGTTTGCAAAAACGGCCCCTGAAGAATTAGTCAAACTGCTAAATAATCCAACGCTGTCCGACGGCAAGCTACAGCCACACAAAGCTTTTTTGCTGGCATTTTACAAACTGCTTGAAACGCCACGCCAATTACTCAATGCTTTTCCCGACGCACATCGACAACTATATTACCGCAAGGTACTTGGGTTGACTGAACACGGCATGACTCCTGATCAAGTGGTGGTGTCTTGCTCCCTCACAAAAGGCACGACGCAGTTGATGCTGTCCAAAGGACTAGAATTAGATGCAGGGCAAGACAGCCAAGGTATGCCAAAACGCTACCAACTTGATGCTCCTGTGCTTGCTAATCAGGGAGAATGGACTGATTTGCGGTGGGTAAGGCGTAGGGATAAAGTGGCTAGTGGCGGATCTGAGCTGGAAGCAGGGACGCAGTATGCTCAAATATCCTTCGATAAAAGTATGTCCATGCCTTGGCCAGAGGGAGGTGTCAGGCTGTTTGAGCTGCAGCAAGAGGAAAGCAAGGCAATAGCCAAACAGGGGCGTGTGGTGAGTTCGCCTGTGTTAGCAATGTCTGGGGGAACACGCATTGTCACCGTCACGTTTAATAAGGTGATAGAGCAGAGCGCTGCTGTCACGGTACAACTGAGTAGTGAGGGTAAATGGCTGACCATTGATCCAGAAGCAATAAAAAATGATGGAATGACATTAAAACTGACAATATCGCCTGAGCTAGGACCAATCAACCCAGCACCTGGTCTAGATGGGTATCCAACAACAGGCCCGATGGCGACTGCACCCTTATTAAAGATAACGCGCGCGGATGGTAAGCCGGTGCCACAGATAGCATCTATTAGGGTTAAGGTTGAGAATCTGCAAAATGTATTAATGAGCACCGACGATGGCATAGCACAGATTAATGAAAAAAGCTATCCGTTTGGACTACTTCCGAGGACAGGATCAGGCTTTAATCTATTTTCACCTGATTGGTATGCGAATCCGTTTGCAATTAAATTAACTTTGACACCACAATGGGACGATTTGCCGAAAATTTCATTTGAGGAGTGGTATAAATCATATACTAATAAACCTAAAAGTAATGACGCATTCGTTGTCAAAAGTGGATTATGCTCAGCTAGCAGCTCGGTATTTGTTAATAGGGATAAGTCTTTATTTAATGGTAATGAGTTGGGTATTGCTCCAACTGAAAAAGAAATTTTGGTCCGCATTCCGCCGGCACTAGCCGTGGCTACCGAGCCTACTAACAGTCTAGACCCTAAAGATGGGCCTAGATGGGTACGTATTGAATTGGGCAAACAGGATTTTCTGCATCGGGAATATCCAAAGGCACTGGCAAATTCGCACCTAAAAAACACGTTTAAAACGCGGGAGAATACTCAAGACCGTCTAGCGTGGCTAGACCTGGCAGAAGAAGCGGTGGGATACAAAGTCTTCACAACAGAGGTAATCCCGCCACCAGAAATTAACCCGCCCTACACGCCACAACTGAAAGCGCTAAAAGTTGATTACTCCTGTACAGATAATAATCTGACCAATAATCAGTATCTACTCACACCGTTCGGTTATCGGAAGGACGCCGACGGTATGGAGGATAAAGATGCTAAAAATCCTCAACTCTATCTAGGTTTTACCGGCATTCTTCCCGGGCAGAATATAAATTTATATTGGCAATTACATAGCCCACATGCGTTAGAAGTGCAATGGCAGTATCTACATACAGATAATGTCTGGAAATCATTCAATAAGACTGTCTATGACCAGAGCAATGGCTTGTTTGAATCCGGCTTATGGTCTTCGCTATTACCACTTGATGCATCAAAAGAGGCGCCTTGGATGCCGAGTGGCCGTTACTGGATACGGGGGGTAGTGACACCTCCATCGAAAGAGAATTCGTCAAAAGTAAATAATCATTCTCCTTCTAGCTATCCTAGGTTGTTCGGCCTGCATACTAACAGTACGACGGCGACGCTAGTAGATGGCAATTCGCTTGAGGCCGCGCATTTTGAACAAGCTTTGCCCGCTTTTACGATTACGCGGACGGTCAAAAATATAGACGGGCTCAACGCAATCATACAGCCTTGGCCCTCGCATGGTGGGCGAGCGCCAGAGTCAACGCCTGAATTTTTACAGCGCGCGGCCAAACATTTAAAACACCGTGGCCGTGCACTAACTTGGCGCAATATCACTACGCTGCTACACGAAAAATATCCAGAAGTCCATGATGTACGTCTCGCAGAGCCTGCGCCTGTCGAAAAGGCTCTAGAGTATCCGACACAACGCTTAGTAGTTATTCCAGCTAACGGAAAAATGGATAACAACAATTCGCTCAAACCGGTGTTCAATCTTGCTCGGCTTGAGCGAATGACCGAGTTTGTGCGCAGTATCGCGTCGCCGTGGTTGAATTTGAAGCTGGAAAATCCGAGTTACATAGAGGTGAAGGTTACCATGATCATAGGAGGCATTAATCAATCAGATTATCAATATGGTGAAGAAGATGATGACGTAAACAATGAGTCAGATAATAAATCAGGTAATTTTAATAATTATCCTAACATTTCCTACAATGTGGACTTTGCCGCACACGTTAATCAAGACTATGCGCAGCATCAATTAGAGAAAGCCTTGCAGTATCGCTACATGCCTTGGGGTTGGGATCACAAAAGCGTTGTAAAAACTGGCGCCCACTTCGATAAATTCGAAATGATCAAATTTATCCAGCAGCTGGATTTTGTGAAACGTGTGAATACGCTCACGATTAAGGACAGCCAAGGGCAGGAACAGACCATCTTGGAGAGTTCCAAACCAGAAGAAATATGGATCTTAACTTTTTAAAGTATAGGAACAACCATGGCAAACAGCCTTACGCCCTCTGAAGATGTGCATAATCGTATTCATTTTGACACCCTGTTAGAGCAAGCCAAGCAGATAATAAGCGATTATGCTAGCGGGACTTGGTCTGATCTAGCCGAGCATGATCCAGGTATTACCCTGCTGCAAGCGTTATGCTATGGCGTTTCTGATCTGGCATACCGCCATACCTTACCGTTGGAAGATTTACTCACGCCTGAATCCGGCACAGCGGAGATTTTTAGTAAAAAGTTTGCGCCAGAAAACATGCTAACCAGTGGTCCAATTACCGAAGACGACTACCGGCGCGCTTTACTTGATTTGCACAGTTTGGATGATACAAAAAATAAGCGTAAATACACGCATCACGATTTCTATTTTAGAAATGTGCAATTGACGAAAGAGCCCGTAGAAAAACATCCACGATATTGGTATGACTCCAAAAAAAGGGAATGGCTATTAGTATATCCAGGCGACGCGATTGATTCGGCTGTTGAGGATATTCAAGAGCAGGTAGTGTTGGGGGGCTTTGATCTCTATGTCGAACTCAATTTAGGGATGACCCAAGAACGCGCTCAACCGCAGTTAGAACAGTTTTTGGAAACCCATCGCAATTTTTGTGAAGAAGTGAGGGACATAATATGGGTTAAACCGCACACAGAATCTGTATTTCGGGCTGATATCGAACTAGATGATGACTGTCAAAATCCGGAAGAGGTTATGGTGCAGGTTTTAACAAAGGCACAAGCAATGGTTTGTCCAGTTGTCTCGCATCTAACCGTAAGCGAGCTCACCAAGCTTGGAAAGAAAAACGAAGATATTTATCAAGGGCCACAGCTCAAAAATGGATGGCTTCCTGAACTCCCAAAACGGCGGAATTATGCTGACGAATTACCAATTACGATCAGTCGATTAGTCAATGACCTGTTAGAGATTAAGGGCATCAAACGTATACAAAAATTGGGTTTTGGCAAGGAATGCGATTCTGTCGATGTGGAATGGAGCTGCACTATACCGGCTAATAAATACCTTCAGATTTGGCAAGGGAAAACTTTCAATACTCCGGACGATATCAAAGCATTGAGCAAACAAGTGATCTTGCTCCACCATGGCCGTCGCGTCATGCCAGATGCAAAAAAAATGCACGAGCGTATAGATCGCCTGCATACCCCATTGATAGATTCGCAAAGTGTGCCACAGCCTCGCCCGCGTTATCGCAATCCTATTGACTATCACGAAGCCAGAAAATACCTCCCACCCTGTTACGGTTTGCACGCACCTAATCCAGATCCAAAGCAAGCACAACTGCGTCAATTCTTATTACTCTTCGAGCAGCAATTGGCCGATGGCTGCGCTCAATTGGCTTTATTACCGGAATTGTTGTCATTTGAGCATGATAAAAATAATAATCAAGTTTGGGGTAAGCACTTAGATTTTATAAAGCGAGAGCAAAGTTCTAATGCTGAGTTGATTACCATTTTAAAGAATAAAGCTCAAGATCATGATAAAGAACAAGCAATCATCAATTATCTACTGAGTTACTTCGGTGCGCCTCCTCTATTAAAAGTTTTTTTAGAAGGGAGAAAAGAGGCCTGCAAAAAAAATCTGCTCTCTATACAACGCGCCTACTTGGCACAGCAAGGCGAACTTGGCTATGAACGGGCCAGTATTCAGATGAATGCGGTATCTGCTTTGCAGCGGCGCATTGCGGCCAGAATAGGGTATGACGTGGAATTATTCTGGAAAATCCAAAAGGACGTCAAAAAGAAATTTGACTATCCAAATAATCCCCCATTTTATATTGTAGAGCACCGCGCACTGCTGCCCAAGATTTTTCTTGATGCGGAAAAGGATGAATCAAAATGGGAAAATATTACTAGAATTATGAAGGATCCCAATGCATCGAGCATTAAAATAATAATGGAGACGTCATCCGGATTGCAAAAATGGAAATATATTAATTTGAAATTGGATAAATATGTTTTTATCGATGTAAAGGCAAATTATACTAATGAAAAAGAAATTGTCGTTTATTTGAATGAGCATGAACAGCTTGAAAATTATATAAATAGCAATTCAGAAGAATATATTAATAATTTAAAAAGAAAATTACAATCATGTAATCTTGTGAAGCAATTTTCTTTAACAGAAGAAAAATTAACGATTACCATAAACAGAAAGCAAAGAAAATTAGCTTTTAAGGAAGGACAAATAGTAGATATAAAAATAAAAAGCCATACTGTCTTCAGCGTAAAGATAGATGAGGCACATGATGATAAAGATCAGATTATATTTTATCTGCGCAATAATATGCAGCTAAAAAACACGATAAACAGTATTGGCAAAATTAAAAAAGAAAATATAAACCTACACCCAAGCATTATTTGGTTAAAAGATAAAGCACATCCAATAAAATTGGATGAAAAAAATAAACAGTGGATGGTGTCAGACACATGTTTGAACCCAGGAGATGAAATTATCATAGTTTCAAAAGAAATAGGAAAAAATGATTTCTTAGCCGAAGTTGAGTCAGTTAACCCCGCAATAAATGGTTTCACATTAAAAGGTGGAAGGCATAAAATTAATAAAAATAAAGATATTTTTTATATAAAAAAAAATAAAATAGGAAGCAATTTTAATTTTGCAATCAGCGTAGTGTTTAGTCAAACATGGTTAAAAGGTGCAATCGACCCTTATGCTACGGAAGAATGGGTGAAGAAAATAATATCAGAAGAAGTTCCTTACCATATTTCAGCCAAAATTCATTGGTTTAGTGAAGAAAAATTTGAGCGTTTTGCAGATAAGTATGCGCAATGGCAAGACGAAGGCACCTCACGTTGGGGGGCGATACCGTATGAATTACTTTCGGATTTATCATTAGGTGAACGTCCTACACCAATTAACGGTATTGGTATGATGATGATTGCGCCAGATAATAGTGAGTTTAGAGACGACTATATTAATGCTAATAGGGCATCCAGACGACGATGGGGTGATGATGAAGTGGGGGAAACAGGGATATTTTTTGTACCAAATGCTGGCTAAACTAGGAATGGCAAGTCCATTTTTTTGAGTAGTAAACCCTATACTCGTTATGGTTTTTGCGGAAGAGAAGAGAATCCGGATGAGGCCATGTCTATACATATCGATAAGATGCTTTTGTAGAAGGGGCTTTTCTTGCTGACCTATGCGCACTGGCAAAAAACCTATTTGATTACCATTCTATTCGTATAAAAGGATAGAACGCACGCAAAAACTCTAGAAGCACCTCGCTCGGTTCACAAATGTAGACTGCAATTAAGCAAATATTTTTCTAATAATTAGGCGAAAACCTGAGTACATTTTCTGGGATGTAAAGAGATACTGTATAAATTTAATAATCAGTTTAATTAGAGGAAAATGCGTCGCTGGCTTCGCATTCCAGTCATGATATATTATGGATATTAGCCGATATATAGGCAGGCTTTCGCGACTACTACTTAGTTATAGGGTGTAGTAACGCTCTTATTTTATATGGCGAAACAATGAACTGCCCATAACACACTATACTCTTAAGCAATTTTATCAATCAGGTATTAAAAAACATCTTGATAATGGCATAGCGTGCATTTATAGAATGAGGTGGCGGTATTTATCAATATAAAATTGATAAGCACGCAAGCCTTGCGCTTTTTCTATGTAGCCCATAATTGATGCATGTATTCAGTAAGAATTAAAAAGATATTTAAAATAAATTGGAGATTGAATAATGAGTGATCAGCCGGCTTCAAGCTCAAGTGGTAATTCAAAAAATGGAAATCAAAATTCGCCCAGTAACCAACCGGTAGCATTCGTTCCAGAAATAGAGGTTACTTTGCCAAACACAATGAAAGCAGTTGGTCCAGAAATAAAGGTTATTAAGGGTAGGTTCGGTGCGCAATGTATTCCACGGGCGAGGGATTTTTCTGACTTGATTGATATCGCAGACTATGGACGAAAGGCGGTTGGACAGTCACCGGATCAAAAAAAGAAAGGACCTGGTCCCGGTTTGAAAATCAACAATGAAGGGAGATTAAAGGTAAATTTAGCGGAGGGTTCTTATCTAACCTACAACACCGCGGGTCAGTTAGGCGTCGATACTGCAAACCTGTTTAAAGGCATGTTAACTATGTACACAGGGAAGAAGAGAGATATTTCCAGACCTTGGAGTGTTAGCGAAGGCCCGGATTGGATGCTTCAAGTACTAGGCGATGGCGGTAACGAGACGCGAAGGATGGAGAAGTTGGAGAATGTGGAGAGTATTTTAGGTAAAAGTTTTATGTCGGAGGATGTCAGGAAATTATGGGAGACTGAGGAATACGGAGAATTGATCAAGGTATTGGAGAGGTGGAAGAGTGAGAGCCCCAAAATTGAGAGGGAGGTGGCAGAGGGTAAAGCTACAGTGGAGGATATTGTCGAGGCAGGGTACGGCGGGTTTGTGGGGGCGTTTGTAGCATGGAGTTTTGCGATGTATCGGCAGAAAATTGAACCGGTTACAGAGGAAGAGAGGAGGGGGATAGTAGAGGAAATGGTGGAGGAGATAAGGGATGGGAGAACGGGGAATTCTCCGTACGGATATTGGCCGTTCCGGGACGTGTTGGACGACGTGATAGAGAGTTTGGGGGTGCTGTCAAGGTGGACGCACTTCATCAAGTACACCGGACAGTCAGATGCGATACACGACTAGCACATATTATATCCACAGGCGACGCAACTCCCGCCTACGGTCCTGCCCATCGACTAACCCACCGCAGGCGATACTCCGCCACACGCCGCCATCGCTTATACCACGGCATGCGGCGCGTTTGCTCATAATGCTGGCAGAGTGTAATTAGGTGTTTTGTCCAAGCGCGCAGGCTGATGGAAACAGTGCCTTGCGCAGTAAAAAAATATCTCATCCAGTCAAACCCTTTTTCAGTCTTCCCAATAAAAGTTTTGTCTGGATGTTGCTGAAAACCAAATGCATGAAAAAATAGATTCAAACGCCGTACCGCTCGGCGCGGTTGCCAACGAGTGCGTGCAAGGAGGAGAAAGGCATCCATATAGCAGTTGTATCGAATATTCGCGTTCTGCGCAAACGTACTATCGGCCTGCTCTAGTATCTCTGCAGTGATCGGAAGCCGCTTCATCGCATCCCCGTGCTATACCCAGTGTAAAAAACGTGGATTTTATATAGGAACTCTAAAGCATGCGGGGCCAAGAAGCTAAGTCACATCATATTGGGAAGGTGCGATTTATATTGCAAACGGATGAGGGGTGGGCGGCAGAGATACAGCAGCGGTGCTCTACATTATTCCATCAGCAATTACGCGCCAAGCTCAGTGACGTATTGAGCCAATATGGTTCGATGCGAATCGATACATTGTCCTTAAAAGTAGGCCAAATTGCTTGGCCGATGTTTGATACCTATCTGCAGGAACGGGTATTACAACAATTGACGCTGCAGTTATCAACGTTAGCGGCTATAGCAAAAACGATGAAGACGGAGCCTACGCAAATACCTGCGAGCACAGCCCGCCAAAAGAGGGTGGATTTCAAATATCAACAAGTTACTGCTGATAATCCTAGCCAGCCACTAACGTCTGTATCGTCTGATGCGTCTAAGCTTCTTTCTGATGTATACCTTGCAGCCCAATTCGAATCCTACTTACAAAGTGGCCAATTTGCTAAACCACGATGGCTTGGTGCAGACGACTGGCTACTCGCCAAGCTTCAAGCGCACCCCATTACGTGGCAACCGGTATTGGCGCGCTGTAGTGTGCAATACCGCACACTACAGCGCCTGCTGCAGGCCTATCGTCCCGATACGTTACGGCACATTAGCCATGTGTTGAGCGGGAGTACTACTCGGCTTGCGCAGTCCAATCAGGATACCCCTGCTCCCTATCTCACTTTGGGGGCCTTACGTTTCTTCCAACGTAACCCTGCGCTTGTTATGCCTAAAGCAGATGGTGTACTACAGGCAG
>JASSUD010000083.1:0-9795 GCA_031963225.1 Mycoavidus cysteinexigens | reverse complement strand
ATGAACGCTGCCCTTTTAAAGCCTGCATATCCATATCAAAAGCGATAATCAAAAACCTGTGGTGTGCATGTTGGGGTTCGTTCCTCACCGCCAACCTACGGCTTGATCGTTAGGTTAAAGGTATCTAGGTCTTCTATTGCACCTTCCAAATTATCGCCTGGCTCTGCCATTCCAACTCCTTGGGGTGTGCCGGTAAAGATAAGGTCTCCTGGGAGTAGGTGAAAATGGTGGGATACCATAGATATAATTTCTGGAATCTTCCAGATCATTTGCCCCAAGTGCCCTTCTTGCACTTTTTTGCCATTGCGTTTTAGCCAAATTTGCTGGTTGTTTGGCTGAAATTTTTCTTTTGGAATAATGGCTGTGCACGGAGCGCATCCTGGGAAGGATTTACTTTTATCCCAAGGGTGGCCTGCTTTTTTGGCATATTCTTGAATATCGTATTTAGTGAAGTCAATGCCTATGGCATAGCCAAAAATATGGGCCGGGGCTGCCTCGGGCTTGATGGCTATCCCCCCTTTTCCAATTGCAACTATCAATTCAAGCTCATAGCGTAGCTTTTTTGTTCCGCTTGGATAAAGTAATGTTCCCTGTGCGGGTGAAACCATGAAAGGGTCTTTCATAAATAACACCGCATCCTGCTCATTTTTTGTTGCAGTGCTGGGGTTAGCACAATAGTTCAGACCAATACCAAATACTCGCGCTATGTCGAAATAGCTATGGCTGTCTTTAATAGGAAGCGTTGGGCGGTTAACGTGCGGGGTTGCATGCATAGTGGACTGGGCGTATTTAGTAAAAAGGCGGGTCTATGCCCGCCTTGTCGTTTCGATATATTTGTAGCGCTGCTCAAGCAGGTTGCAGGAGCAAATCGTGCAAATTGACTTTAATGCACTGCCACTGCCTCTTCTGTGCTTAGAGAGGTTAAACCTAAAGCGCGAACCACACCTGCACCCAATGCCAGGCCAAATTTGCGCGCAAAACGGTCTGAAAAGCCTTCTTTTACGCTGTAATCGACCACTGTTTCTACTTTTAATACATCGCGTGCTACCCCATTTACATCGCCTAATGCATCAGCCAAACCAAGTTCAACACTTTGTTGACCTGTCCAAAATAAGCCAGAAAACATCTCTGGAGCCTCTTTCAAACGCTCACCACGTCCTTGTTTGACTGCGTCAATAAATTGCTGATGGATTTGGTTTACCATTTTTTGCGCATATATTTTTTGTGAAGGCACTTCAGGGAGGAAGGGATCATAAAATCCTTTATTAATACCTGCAGTGACCAGGCGCCGTTCTACACCAAGCTTAGACATTAAGCCTGTCACGCCAAAGTTATCCATACGCACACCGATTGAGCCGACCAAACTGGCTTTATCTACAAAAATCTTATCCGCTGCTACGGCGATGTAATAGCCCCCTGAAGCACATAAATCATTGACCACTACATACAGTGGCTTATTTTTATATTGCTTGCGTAAGCGTTGTATTTCTTGATTAACCAAACCTGATTGCACAGGGCTGCCACCTGGGCTGTTGATTTGTAAAATCACACCCACTGCATTTTGATTTGCAAAAGCGGCTTGCAACGAAGCATTAATATTGTCTGCGCTGGCCTGGGAATTTGGCGCGATCTCCCCTTCTATAGTGACTAACGCGGTATGTTTGGTATTGGTTGCCGCTTTATCACTTGAAAAAGTCATTGCTCGCCAAGTGATCAATGCTAGTAAAAACAGGAAGGAGAGCCGGAAAAAAATCTTCCAGCGCCTTGAAGCACGCTGCTCATTAATGGCCGCGAAGGACAATTTTTCAAGCACAGAACGCTCCCAACCAGTCTCAAGAGGCTTAGGCTGATTAGAGGCAGACGCATTAGAGGTTGAATCCGGAGAATGTTCAGACATGGGTCGTTCAGGGCCAGAGAAATAGGAGTAAAAAAGAAGGATACAAAAAAAGCATCGAGGAAAGCGAGCTTCTGTGCCTATTAGCGTTAATTTAATGTGTTTTTGAATACCTGCGTAACATCAATGGGTAATATTAAAGCTGTTAAGAAAATTCAAGAGTGGTTTCGCGCGGGCATTGCTGTAAAAAGCGCTCACAGTCTTTTGGTAACGGTGCTTCAAATTTCAGCGCCACTCCTGTGACGGGGTGACGCAAACTCAATTTGTACGCATGCAAAAACATACGCTTTAAACCCGGTTGCGCGCCAGGGCGGGCCCACTCTCGATTTAATGAGAAATCGCCGTATTTTTCATCGCCAATAATAGGTGTGCGTATTTCAGCTAGATGTACGCGAATTTGATGGGTGCGACCGGTTTTAAGCTGCGCTTCAAGCAGTGCATAGCCTGCGAAGCGCTGTATCAGCTTAAAAATAGTCTTCGACGGCTTGCCTTCTTCCTGCACCCTAACCCGCCGCTCCCCCTCTGCTGTCACATATTTATAGAGAGGCAATTCTACTACCCGCGTAGGTAAGGACCATGCCCCCCAAACGCAAGCGAGATAGCGTTTATCAATTTGATTATTGCGAAACTGCTCATGCAGCGTGACTAAGGCCTGGCGTTTTTTAGCAATTAACAAAATACCTGAGGTCTCTCGATCTAAACGATGAACCAGCTCCAAAAAACGGGCGTCTGGACGCGCTTGACGCAGCTTCTCAATCACGCCAAAGCGTATCCCACTCCCTCCATGCACTGCCATCCCTGAGGGCTTATCCACGACCAAAAGGCTCTCGTCCTCGTATAGGATGGGCAAATCCAAAGGGGGGAAATGTGATGTCGCTGGCGCTTTGACTTGATCACGCTGTGAGGCTGGACCTTCACGCATAGGAGGCACACGCACGATATCGGCTTCAAGCAGTCGGTAAGCGCCGTCCTTACGCCCCTTATTTACGCGTACTTCACCACTGCGCAACAGCCGATAAATATGGCTTTTCGGCACCCCTGTATAGAGACGGCATAAAAAACCATCTAGGCGCTGGCCAGCACTATCTTCGTCAATAGTTATAAAAGATACCGCTTCTTTATAGAAGCCGCCGGCGCTTGTTGTGTGCTTATTTTTGCTTACTGTACTCATTGTGAATATAATCTGCGCTCAAGAAACCGCCCAAAGACCATGAAGGTCGCGTTAAATCGGCAATGTACTCCGATAGAAGAGCAAAAGAAGGATTCTGAAGCTGAAAAATACCAGCTCTTAAACAGATTCTTAAAGCTTAAGCGGGCTAGGAAAAAGAAAAGGCCGAGCATATCGCCCACTCGCGAAAATTCCAAGCTAATCCAAGCTAATAGATGAACCTTTCATGCTAACGCCGCGTGGTTTCCCAAAAGAACTCTTGGAGGATCCATCAATGATGGGTTCTCCCTCACCCAAGTAGCGCTCACCATACGCGTTGCGCCCATTTATTTACTGGCCATTTTGACTCTCTTCAGAGCCTGTTGAGGTTCCAAGACTTATTCCATCCCCTTAAATGCCTTTATTGGACAGAGCAGGCGCTCTTATTTTGAGCACCGCATGATCGCAAAAAATGCTTTTTGAAGATTTTGGATAAGTTCTACAGGAATTTCCAGCCATCTCGGATGATTTCAAATTGGATTCACAGCATTTTTGAGCACTTCTCATTGGATGCCTTGTATAGGGCACCCAAGCTATAGGCCTTCTCACTTTAATAGGCTTAGCTTCATCCAATGAATCGTGCTCTGGCGCCGCAGTTGGTTGAGTCGCACCGGAGCCTTATAGATGAAACGAATGTTATTTAACGCAACGCAGCAAGAGGAATTGCGCGTTGCGATTGTCGATGGGCAAAAACTCATCGATATTGATATTGAAACCGCTGGCCGCGAACAGCGTAAAGGCAATATTTACAAAGGCATTATCACGCGCATCGAGCCCTCACTAGATGCATGCTTCATAAATTACAGTGAAGAGCGCCATGGATTTTTGCCTTTTAAAGAAGTCGCTCGCCAGTATTACAAAGCCGGTTTTGATGCACGCTCCATGCGCATTCAAGATGCGCTGACAGAAGGGCAAGAGATTATTGTTCAAGTCGACAAAGAAGAGCGAGGCAATAAAGGCGCCGCACTTACGACTTTTATCTCGCTTGCAGGTCGTTACTTGGTCTTAATGCCCAATAATCCACGCGGCGGTGGCGTTTCTCGGCGTATTGAAGGCGAAGATCGCCAGGAACTGCGTGAAGTTATGTCGCAGCTCCATATTCCGGAAGGAATGAGCATCATTGCTCGTACAGCTGGTATTGGCCGCAATTTGGAAGAATTGCAATGGGATCTGAATTATCTCGCTCAACTCTGGCAAGCTATTGAAGGCGCTGCGCATATGCGTGGCCCTCTTTTGATCTATCTCGAATCGAGCTTGATTATTCGAGCAATTCGGGATTATTTCCATCCCGATATCGGCGAAATTCTCATCGATACGCCAGATATTTATGACCAAGCCTGCGCGTTTATGGGCATGGTCATGCCGGACAATCTACCCAAGCTCAAGCGCTATCACGACGATGTGCCGCTGTTTTCACGCTTTCAGATCGAACATCAAATTGAAACGGCGTATTCACGGATGGTGCCCTTGCCTTCAGGCGGCGCTATTGTCATCGATCACACGGAAGCACTCGTCTCCATCGATGTGAACTCTGCGCGTTCTACGCGTGGCTCTGACATTGAAGAAACCGCATTGCGTACCAATTTAGAAGCCGCAGATGAAGTCGCTAGACAATTACGCTTGCGTGATCTGGGCGGACTGGTCGTCATCGATTTTATTGATATGGATGCAGCAAAAAGCCAGCGAGAGGTGGAGCAACGCTTTAAAGAAAGCATTCGCCATGATCGTGCACGTGTACAGATCGGCAAAATTTCACGCTTTGGGCTATTAGAGCTCTCTCGTCAACGCATCCGACCTTCTCTATCAGAAGGTAGCCACGTCACTTGTGTGCGGTGCAATGGCACAGGCCATATTCGAGATACTGAATCTTCTGGGCTACAAGTGTTGCGCTTGATCCAAGAAGAAGCTATTAAAGAAGGCACCGCAACGATTCATTGCCAGGTTCCCGTTGAAGTCACAGCCTTTTTGCTCAATGAAAAGCGCCAGGAAATCAATAAAATTGAAGCGCGCTTTAATGTAAGCGTGGTGCTTATTCCTAATAAACATTTGGAAACACCGCATTACAAATTAGAACGCTTAAAGCATGATGACCCTCGCCTTGATGATCCGCGTGCTAGCTATAAAATGGCAGAGGAAGCAGCACGTGAGCTTGAGACTACTTCACCCTATAGTAGCCGACGCTCAGAAGAACGTGTGCGCCCAGAGGCTGCAGTAAAGCGTATTACGCCTGATCAGCCTGCTCCAGGCCGTTCTAGTCTTCAAAATGCTTCTGATAGATCATCCGTAAGCCGTGTTTTCCAAGAAGAAGGACTAGTCGGATGGGTCAAGCGTTTATTGCGCTTACCCAGTAACACCTCCGCTACTGCTTCCTCCACTTCGGATCTAACTATACCGCCAGCTGTAGCGGCACAACGTCCTGTCTCTTTGCAAGCGCCACAAAACCGGCGCAACCAACCACAAGGCGAACGGAACAATACGCAGCGCAGATCTCAGCAATCTGCACAGCAACGCTCCTCGACCGAGATGGATAATCCCGAAGCTCAGGAAGCAGCTGCTACTGATGTGCGACGCCCCCAGCGTACACGCCCCGCTTCTACGGAAGCAGCAGGAGCCACCTTTCCTGCTAGACCTTCACGTGGCCGTCGTCAGAGCCAGAGCACGCAAGAGCCTGAAACGGTTAAAACTGCTCCTGCTCAAAATACGCCTATAGAAGGTTTGACGCGCCGCACATCGAGATTTGCTTTAGAACCCACCAATGAAAATGGGCAGCAAGGCGTACCAGATGCAAATACTGCCTATACATCGCAAGATCAAGATAGTGAAGAACGTCGTCGCCGTCGTCGAGGCCGACGCGGTGGAAGACAACGCAGCGGCCGTGATGGTCAAATGCAGGGTAAATTAGATATAGCTTCCACAGAAGAGGACTTCACACCCCCTCCAAGTGAGGCACAGGCAGCGCCTATTCAAACCTATGATCAGGCTCCTGCTCCTGCGCGCCCTCGCAATAATTCTGCTACCCGGCGTACCTCTGTCCAAGATCCCTTTGCAGATTTCGGACAAAAGCCAGAACTCACGCTGACCTTTGCTAACAGTACGCCAGTGGCAAAGCCCGCACCTATTTTTGAGCAAGCCCCTGCGCGGCAAACTCCGATTGCTAAAGCACCTAGCACCTCGGGTAATGCGCCTGTCGTAACTGAAGAGGCCACGCCGCCTGCTGCAAACAAACAGCCGCAAAAGCCTAAACCTCAAACGGCTGGGCCTGCACACCCTCCTCTAGAGGCGCTTAAACCCATGTTAGATGCCGCAGGTCTTGTGTGGGTCAATACTGATACTAACAAGGCAAAGGCAGCTCAATTACCGAATCAAAACGCTTCTACGCCTAAGCCGCCTCGCGCACCTCGTACACGCAAGCCAAAACCGGCGATGCCTACGATGGAGATTAAACAGGTCGAGACGGCTGCTTCACCAAAATCGGTTACTGGAGAGTAATTGTTCAATATAGAAAAACCCTCTGTAAGACTATGAATTGTAGTCTTACAGAGGGTTTTTTCTATATCAAAGCCTTTTATGGACGGTAGGTTGGTGGTGAGGCACGAACCCCAACATGCGCGCCATAAGCTTTTAATCTTTGGTTTTAAGAATTTATAAGCTGGTCTTCAAGGACGTCGTGGCTTGCATGTTGGGGTTCCTTCGTCACCACCAACCTACCACCCTTTTGGTTGGTGGAGTTTTTTTAAAGCCCTTTTACCATGCATACCGCTTACGTTTTTGGTAGCGTTACGCCAGACTGCCCTTGGTATTTTCCTTTTCTATCCAGATAAGATACTTCACACACCTCATCCCCTTCGAAAAATAGCACCTGGGCCACGCCTTCATTTGCGTAAATTTTGGCAGGCAGTGGGGTGGTATTTGAAAATTCCAATGTCACATGACCCTCCCACTCCGGCTCAAATGGCGTGACGTTCACAATAATGCCGCAGCGTGCATACGTAGATTTCCCTAGACATACGGTCAATACATTGCGCGGGATGCGAAAGTATTCGATCGTGCGAGCCAGTGCGAAAGAATTGGGCGGAATAATGCACACATCTCCTTGAAAATCGACAAAGGATTTTTCATCGAAATTTTTCGGGTCAATCAATGTGGAATTGATATTGGTGAAAATCTTGAATTCATTGGCGCAGCGAATATCGTAACCATAGCTAGAGGTGCCATAGCTGACAATTTTTTGTCCATTAGCTTCAGACACCTGCGCAGGCGCAAAAGGTTCAATCATGCGGTGAGACTGCGCCATCTCGCGAATCCAGCGATCGGATTTAATACTCATAAGAAAAAAATGGTCCAGTGCTATGAGCCTGTTTAGGGCATGTCCTCAGTTGCCCCAAAGGGTTCACCTTTTGGACAATTGAGGACATGCCCTAGACTCCAAGAAAATAAAAATAACGCAGCTACGTGGCTGCGAAAGAGGTCTATTTTGCCAGCATTCTGAGGATGCAGCAGTAATTTTTCCGCACGCCACTTTGCCTAACTATCCGATTCAAATGCCGAGCTTTCGCAGCAGGATATACGAGGGGCAGCAAAAGACTAAAAGTATTCGATTTTCTACCATTGTGGGCAAGTACTAGGGCCTAGGCCTCTATATTCCTTTTCCTCTTCCTGCCCCTCTCCACTCATGCTGAACACTACTCATTCTCTTGGCAGATTCCTACCAGGGATACCCTCACTACATTCGGTATCCCACTCTATATCCAAATATCTTTACAGCGATATCGCTATTGATTTAGATCTAAATCATAAGGCAGGGCTCACTCGATCAAACCCACAAAGCACCTTGGCTACTAAGCCTGACCCTACTCCTCAGGTATATGCAACAGAGGATGGGAAAATTTCTCTGGTATTGCCTGCTCCAAAAATTAAAAATATAGAATTTCCAGGTGGCGGAGCCTCCGCTATCGTCATACCCTTCGCGTTGGCCTCGCTCAATGAGGAAGTGCTCGATGGTGTTGAACACTTTGCAGGGTGTTCAGGCGGAGGGCTCGTTGCATCACTGATCGCATCAGGCATGAAGCCTGCAGCTCTGAATGAAAAATTAGAAAAAAATCCCATTGCAAACTACTTAGGCCCCGTACCTTATTTTGAAGAACTCTATCCCGGCGTAGCTTGCATACCGGCCAAGAGCGATTTGAATCTTTGGCACCTGACTGCCCATCTTAGTCGCATGATCCTTATGACCCTCTTTCTAGGCAATTGGCAAAGAACGGCTCAAGGTATTATGCAATTGTTGGATAAATGGAGTTCGCAGGCCGTATCTATGCATCTACAAGATGCTGCCATTTGGGATACCTGCATTGCCGCACATACTACTGGCCGCATTACTGACCAGCAAATGGGACGACTCACATTTTTAAAAAATAGCCCCTGGTTTTGTGAGCCTAGTGCATCCCATACTTCCCGCATCAAACACATGATCACTTTTGGGGACTTAAAACTGCTTCAGAGCATTGCCCCTTCGAAATTTAAAGAACTCACACTGGTTAGTTCTCATATGGCTGCCGCACAAGATGATGCAGCGCACAGCACCACCCATGTGACACCAACCGTTTTCAATGCTGTTAACCATCCTGATATGCCCATTGCTATAGCCGCTCGGGCCTCGATGTCTATTCCGTTTTACTTTGAATTTCTATCGCAAAGCGGTGCAGCCTATTCAGATGGTGCAATGACGAACCGCATTCCTACAGAAAGTTTTCACTCAGCAGACGCTTCTAACGACCCGCTGGCTGCTGCAAATGCCTATGCTCAAACACTAGTGCTCGATTTTAAAAGCCATAGTTTTGGAGATACGCTCAGCCCTGTTTTGTATAAAAAACCTGCAAATGGCCCCGATAAATCCCTGTTGAGCAAGGCTATCGAATGGTTTTTAGGTTACCCCGGGTATGCCGCGGCCGTCGGAGATGACAACCGAAAACTGTACGCTGCAGGTCCCAATGCGGTTGTAATAGATAACGATCGTATCGGCGTTTTCGATATGAGGCCCTCTACTACTAAATTTAAAGCAGCCCAAAAAGCAGCGGTGCAAACGATGCAGCAGCAGGTAGAGTTGCGCAAAAATCAAGCGTATTACTTACCCTTTGACAATGTGGTTTCAGCTTGGAATGCCTTAGATGGCACGCAAAAAGAAGCGGTTAAAGCGGCTGGCAATCCTGCATTACATCCCGATTTCAAGAAACTACCAGCCAATACGCAATATGCGCAATATGCTTTTTATGTACTTGCCACAGCCAATACCTCAGGGGAGATAGAGAGGAAAACAGAAATAGCGTCCGTGTTAGATTCAACCACAAAACGGGTAAATGCGCCGACAGAGCTAGTGAATCCCTTACCTACTCTACAGATGAATATAACTCTGTTATCTAGCCTGACCATCTCATTAAAAGCGTTAGCCTCCTCGAATACCGCTTTTATTAAAAACTTCTTCAGTTCTTGGCGCCGCACTACGGTTGAATAATCGGTAGGTTGGTTGAGGCGCGAACCCCAACATGATGACCGCTGTCCTTTTAAAACCAGCATGTGCACGCCAAAAGCGATGATTAAAAGTTGGTGGTGTGCATGTTGGGGTTCGTTCCTCACCCCAACCTACCGTTCTGTCACCACAGCTGGGAAAGCAGCGCGCATATCAAAAGATGGTGGTATG
>JASSUD010000082.1:0-9820 GCA_031963225.1 Mycoavidus cysteinexigens | reverse complement strand
TTAAGCCTTGCACTTCCCAGATAGAGGCATTTTTCACGTTAAGTGCAGCGTGTGTTGAACTCCAGCACAAGCGTATCTGGCAGTCACCTTCTGCTTCTATCACTTGCCACACACGAACCGATGTATCTCCACTACCCGCCACTAAGTACTGGCCGTTGGAGGTAACCTTCCAGGCAAGACTGCTGACAGATCCATTGAAATCTCGAATCACCGCCACACACCGCCCTGATGCCGTATCCCACAGCCGTACCGTCTGATCCTTACTTGCCGAGGCGATCTGCTGACCATTCTGCGAATACACCATTCTCCAAACATGGTCGGTATGCCCTTGTAAGGTATGCGCGAGGGCCCCAGTTTGCGCGTCCCACAACCGCACCGTCTTGTCATCACTGCACGACGCGATCTGCTGGCCGCTGGACGAATACACAACGCTATTAACCCAATCGGTATGCCCTTGTAAGGTGTGCGCGAGGCCCCCGGTTTGCGCGCCCCACAGCCGCACCGTATGGTCACCACTGCCCGAGGCGATCTGCTGGCCGCTGGGCGAATACACCACGCTCAAAACCCAGTCAGTATGCCCTTGTAAGATGTATACAATGGCCCCGGTTTGCGCATCCCACAGCCGCACCGCATGGTCCTGACTGCCCGAGGCAATCTTCTGGCCGCTGGGCGAATACACCACGCTAAAAACACAGCCGGCATGCCCTTGTAAAATGTGCGCGAGGGCCCCGGTTTGCGCGTCCCACAGCCGCACCATATGGTCATCACTGCCCGAGGCGATCTGCTGGCCGCTGGGCGAATACACCACGCTCAAAACCTCGGAGGTATGCCCTTGTAAGGCGTGCGCGAGGGCTCCGGTTTGTGCGTCCCACAGCTGCACCGTCTGGTCATAACCGCCCGAGGCGATCTGCTGACCGCTCGGCGAATACGCTACGCTACTAACCCAGTTAGTATGGTTCTTTAACGTGGCGGTAAGCGTCCCTGAGTCTGCATTCCACAGGCGCACCGTATTATCCGCACTCCCCGAGGCGATCTGCTCACCGTTCGGCGAATACATCACGCCAATAACCCGGTCAGTATGGCCAATGACTTTATGGCTAGGCTGAACAAAGCGCGCATTCCACAGCCGCACCGTCTTATCCCAGCCCCCTGAGGCGATTTGCTCACCGTCCGGCGAGTACACCACACTCTGCACCCGGTTAGTATGGCCCTTTAACGTGTCGATAAGCGCTCCTGAGTCCGCATTCCACAGCCGCACCGTATTATCTCTACTCCCCGAGGCGATCTGCTGACTATTCGGCGAATACACCACACTATGAACCCAGTCAGTATGGCCCGTTAACGTGTGGAGTGGCTCCCCAGAGTCTATATCCCACACCCGCACCGTACCGTCATAACTTCCCGATGCGATCTGCTCACCGTTCGGCGAATACACCACGCTAGTAACCACGTCAGTATGGCCCTTTAATGTGGCAGTCAACGCTCCAGAGGCGGCATCCCACAGTCGCACTGTATGATCCTGACTCCCAGAGGCGATCTGCTGACCGTTCGGTGAATACACCATGCTATTAACATAGCCAGTATGGCCCTCTAAAGTCGCAGTAAGTGCTCCAGAGGCCGCATCCCACAGCCGCACTGTATGATCATCACTCCCCGATGCGATCTGCTCACCATTGGGTGAATAGGCCACGCTACTCACCAAGCTAGTATGGCCCTTTAAAGTCGCAGTAAGCGCCCCTGAGTGTGTATCCCACAGCCGCACCGTCTCGTCATGACTCCCAGAAACAATCTGCTGACCGTTCGGCGAATACACCACGCTCGTGACCCAATCCGTATGGCCATTTAACGTGCCGATTTTCTCCCAGCTCTGCGTGTTATAGAGATGGATGTTGCCGCTATAGAGTCCTACCGCGCAGGTTTGCCCATCGGGTGAATACGTGCAGGCACCGACTTCTCTCTCTACATCGATAAAAGGGGACTCCCCAAACTGTACCCCCTCCATCTGGGCACCCCGTAAATCAGCCTGACGGAGCCAGATAGTATGAAGAGAAGTATGGCGTAAATCTGCACCTTGCAACTGGGCCTTATCAAATACCCCAAAACTTAAATCCGCACCGGGAATGCGTATCCCACGTAAATCTGCCTCCTTAAACGGCACACTGGCTCGCACCAAAATGGTTATGGCATTGGCTGCACCAGTTGTAACCGGTGCATGGGGAGCTTTTGAAGCTTCTATCCATGCGTGCAGGTATGCTGCAAAGGCAGGGTACTGCTTCGCCCATCCTGCTAAAACGTCCAGCACCGCCGGATCGTTCACCAAATTCCGTGTATTGAGTAATGCCGTTTCTTTTACCGCCGGCGCCTGCTGACTTTGTTCCCACACCGCACGCGCTATTTGAGCAATGTCAGAGCCGCCTGACAAAAGAGTCAATCTTCTTTGCACTTCGACTTTGCGCGCCACACTGGCCGAATCCGTACAACTGGCAAAATATTCCAATGCGCGCGCATAGCGCTCACGTACAACGTCCACATTAAAGCTTTCTTGACGGTGAAAAAGTTCGGCTTGTTTCTGATAGACATGCCCCAGTAGGGGTTGGGTTTCTGCTTCTGCTTCAATAAGCGCTTCATGCTCTAGAGCAGCTTTGACGGTAAGAAGGCTGCTCCATGCTTGATAAAATTTTCGATTTTTTTGATGCTCCTCCGCTTGCTGTAATGCGGCTTTACCGCGCTCAAGCGCCGTAGCTGGAGACTGCGTTAATTCAGTTACTCGAGCAGAAACGCGTGCAAACATGAGGAGTCCGTTTTGTAATGCTGGGAAATAGGCGGGGTATGAGAAAAACCGACGCCTCAAGTAATAAGACAATCAATTATTTCAAAATGGTATTTTTATAATTTTTAGAACGTGCGGCACAATCATATAAAGCACTGAAACAAGCTGCTCTGCTTACACGGGTATACGCCTTATAGCAACGCATGCCGCCCTCTAGTAAGTGGCTTAAGGCAAAACAGTCATACATAGAGATAAGTCTAATAATGCATATAGATCATGGGATAATGCTCTGAAACCTTTGCAAGACAATTCTTGTTTAATGGTAGTCATATGCCAATAAACGCGCTCTCCAACGCCCGCGATTTTTATTTAACGCGCAATTTTTGATGCATGAGGATATGGCTGCGAGACCTATATTACAAAGGGTTTAGCGTATAGAGGGGTTTAAAAAGTGATGCAGATTGATGCACAAAGATAAAAAGCGCTTTTGCGCTCTTGAGAAGAGCAATACAAAGGGAGAACTATTCTTGAGTAGATGGGTACAACTTTCTTAAAATGTATTTATTACCTTTAAATTACCTTTTATATTTTTCTTCTTTCCCTTATAGATAAAGGGTTTTCGCTAGTTTTAGCTAAAAATTACCTTTGCCTCAGCCTTTCTTTGCCGCTTCTTATATAAAAAAAGCTTCTCATACGTAAAGAACGGCACAGCTAATTTTAGGCATTACGCCAAATTTACGCCAAAAAAAAGCCCTTAAAAATCAAGGGCTTAAAATGTATTTCTGGTGCCGGCTGCAGGACTCGAACCCGCTACCTGATGATTACAAATCAACTGCTCTACCTGATGAGCTAAGCCGGCATGCTTAATATAGGCAATATGCACTATGTACGTTTATCTTACCGTGAGCGGTATGTGCTCCAATCAAAAAGGCTTGGAAATGGTCCAAGCCTGAATGCGATTTAGATAATGCGTAAATAGGCAGGCTATATTGCCGATTACATTGGGCTTCTAACTTTGTGAAACCCTTTACTGTAGGTGGCTCCTCGACCAGGGCTCGAACCTGGGACCTGCGGATTAACAGTCCGTCGCTCTACCGACTGAGCTATCGAGGAATTGAAGAACGGCGATTTTATTGGCGTGGGCGCATGCTGTCAACAGCGTTTCGCGTAATTTATGAAATAAACTTGGCGCAAGATGTGTTTTGAGGGGAAACCATTCGAAATCATGGAATTTCCCCTCCTCTTTTTACAGAGGCAGGGCTCTTATAAGGCACCACTTTTCTGCTTTGCTTTATTTACTCCCTATTTTTTACTTGGGAATATCTTGTTCATTCATTTGGGCTTGCTCTGGTTTTGGAGGCGCGGTTGAGGAAGCGGGTGATGAGGGGGTGGCGGGTTGGGATGCGCCTAAAACACCTGCTGAAATAGGTGCTTTTCTAGAGCCTAGGAAAGTGAGTGTTAAGGTGCACGCGAAGAAAAGTATGGCTAATACTGCCGTGGTACGCGATAAAAAGTTGGCTGAGCCACTGGGGCCAAATAAGCTGCCTGAAGAGCCACTGCCTAGGCCTGTGCCCATGTCTGCGCCCTTACCTTGTTGAATAAGGACCAGCCCAATTACGCCTAGCGCGCTGAGCATTTGTCCAACCATCATTGCTGTTTTGAGCCACATTGTTTTACCTCATGTTTTTAAATAGGGGTCCCAGCTCTTATAAGGTTGACTTGCAAGGAGCAGGAAAAGTAAAAATTGTCATTTAGAGCATAGGGGCTCTGCATGCATTCGTATAGCTATTGTGCAGCGGCATAAATCGCTAGAAATTCAGATGCATCTAGCGAGGCGCCTCCGATGAGACCTCCGTCAATATCGGGCTGTGCAAGCAGTGCAGTAGCGTTTGCAGCTTTCATACTGCCGCCGTATAATAAAGGAATGGAAGGTGCGGATGCAGTATTGCTATGCCCTTCTTGTGCAGGGATTTTTGTACCCCTTGCGTGAGTGCTATTTTCTGCTGGTAATTCTAGCTTTTTGGCGAGCTGTGCACGCAGATAAGCGTGTACTGCCTGCGCTTCATCGGGGCTAGCACTGCGCGCAGCGCCAATTGCCCATACTGGCTCGTAAGCCACTACGATGTTTTGGGTTTGTGTTGCCGATAGCCTATTCAACACAGCTTGCAGCTGCTCACCTACTACTTGTTCAGTATCTCCAGCATCTCGCGCTTGCCTAGATTCTCCTACACAGACAATCGGCGTTATTCCTGCTTCTAATGCGCGCAGCGTTTTTTGCGCAATGGTTTCATCGGTTTCATGATGATAAGTCCGCCGCTCCGAATGCCCCACTAACACATACTGCGCTCCAAATTCACTCAGCATGGAAGCAGCTACTTCCCCAGTATAAGCGCCATGTGCATGATTAGAGACATCTTGGGCACCCCAGGCCAATGCACTCCCCTGTAAAGTCGCTTGCACCTGCGCAAGATAGGGAAATGGCACGCATACCGCTATTTGCACGGGGCGCTTACTCTTTACATGCTCTGCCTGTTGTTGTGCCAACTCTGCAGTTAGCCCATTTTGAATGGCTGCAAGCAGGGCTGCATTGGCGCTAAGCGTGCCATGCATTTTCCAGTTTGCAACTATTAATTTTTGGCGTGCATGCGAGCCAAGGCCAGAGGGTTGTGTTGGATGCATTGTATTGTCCATTCCATTCCTACAAATCTCATTGTTATTGAGGCTGATTCGTATTTTTTTAAGACCTTGAATGGCGTTTTACCCGCCACTCACCAGGTCAACACCAGCTTCCCTATATGGCCACTTTCTTCCATCAAAGTATGGGCCTGTGCAGCCTGCTCCATAGCAAATGTTTGATGGATAACTGGGCGTATTGTGCCGGCTTCAAGAAGCGGCCAGATATGTTGCTTGAGCTGCGCGGCAATCCGCGCTTTAAAAGCGATAGAACGTGGGCGCAATGTAGAGCCCATTACCGTTAAGCGCTTAGTCAATAATTGAGCGAGCGCAATTTCTGTACGCGCTCCGCCCTGCAGTCCAATTAATACTAAACGCCCACCTTCTCGTAGTAAATCTAGCTCACGCGGTACATAGGTGCCTGCGACCATATCCAAGATAACATCTACCCCAGCGCCGTCTGTGCATTCTCGAACCACATCAACAAAATCTTCTTGTGGGTAACACACAGCCCGCTTGGCTCCTAAGGCTTCACACGCTTCGCATTTTTGCTTCGTTTTAGCGGTTGCAAAAACAGGGTGGCCTAAGGCATGGGCAATTTGGATGGCAGTTACACCAATACCGCTTGATCCTCCCTGAACCAGCAGCGTTTCGGGTTGACCTGATTCATCTTGACCTAATCGTGCATAGTCAAACAGATTGCTCCAAACGGTAAAAAAAGTCTCCGGTAACGAAGCAGCCTCCACATCGCTTAAGCCTTTTGGAATAGGTAGGCATTGGGCAATCGGCGCTACTACATACTCGGCATACCCTCCTCCTTGCAGGAGTGCGCACACGCTCTGTTCTTTTTGCAGGTCGTACACATTATCGGGATGCGTCAGTTCTCCCGCCACAATCTCGCCGGACACTTCTAACCCTAGAATGTCTGAAGCACCTGGAGGAGCTGGGTAATATCCTTTACGTTGCAGTATGTCCGGGCGATTGATCCCTGCTGCCCGCACTCGAATCAATACTTCTCCATACTTAGGCGTTGGCTGTGGGAACTCGCTTATCGCAAGAACTGAAGGCGCTCCGTATTCGGTAATTTGAATAGCACGCATAGGTAATTACCCTGCATAAGAAGGCAGCAACCCTAGATACCTTATCGGTACCTAGGGTAAGAGAAACAACCACGATCACACGTTTATAGACGCGCTCTAATGAGTAGCAGGTGCAAAATCTTCCTCAGGCTCCGCATGTTCCATCTCTGGATGATTAGAGGCAGGAGGTACATCATGCACTGCTTTGGCGGAGAGTCTAAAACGGCCCTTGCCATCTGCTTGAATCACTTTGACATCGATGACTTTGCCTTCTTGAATATCAGGCGCTTGCTCACGCGTAATTTCTGACTTGTGCAGCAAACCATCTCGGCCAGGCATAACATTCACAATTGCGCCAAACTCAAGCAATTTGATAATCGTACCTTTATATACCTGTCCAACTTCAACATCAGCAACGATTTCTTTGATGCGGCGTTGGGCATCAGCAATAGCGTCTGGGCTGGTGCCTGAAATAGTCAAAGTACCATCATCACCAATGTCAATATTCGTACCAGTTTCTTCTGTTAATCCACGGATAACTGAGCCGCCCTTGCCGATCACATCCCGAATTTTTTCAGGATTGATTTTCATCGTAACCATTCTGGGAGCGAAAGCAGACAGTTCATCGCGCGCACCTGCAACAGAATTTTGCATAATTTTTAAGATATGCAAGCGCCCTTCTCTAGCTTGTTCTAATGCACATCGCATGATTTCTTTAGGCACACCTTGGATTTTGATATCCATTTGCAAAGCAGTAATGCCCTGCTCGGTACCCGCAACTTTGAAATCCATATCGCCTAAGTGATCTTCATCACCTAGGATGTCAGTTAGCACAGCAAAACGTTGGTCTTTCAGATCGAGAATTAGACCCATCGCGATTCCAGCGACATGCTCTTTCATCGGTACGCCAGCGTCTAATAATGCCAAGCAACCACCGCATACAGAAGCCATCGAGGAGGAACCGTTTGATTCTGTGATTTCAGAGACCACACGGATGGTGTAGCCAAATTCTTGCTCACTGGGTAAGCAAGCGGCTAAGGCGCGTTTAGCAAGTCGGCCATGACCGATTTCTCGGCGCTTAGGGGTGCCTGTACGCCCTACTTCACCGGTTGCAAATGGAGGCATGTTGTAGTGCAACATAAAGCGGTCACGATACTCGCCTTCAATCGCATCGATAATTTGCTCATCGCTCTTGGTACCCAAGGTAGCCACTGCGAGGGCTTGCGTTTCGCCTCGCGTGAAAAGCGCAGAGCCGTGCGTACGGGGCAATACACCGGTACGGATAGAGATGGGGCGCACTTCACGTGTACTACGTCCATCGATACGCGGCTCACCAGATAAAATCTGATCACGCACGATTTTAGATTCTAGATCGAATAAGAGCGAGCCGATTACTTGTTGTGAAGGTAATACACCACCTGCACCTGCATCCGCTGAGGCGGCTGCTTCCTGAGCCAATTTTTCATTGACGGAGGTATATACATCGCGAATGCTATCTGTACGCGCTTGTTTTTCCCGAATTTGATACGCCGCTCTTAGGCTGTTTTCAGCTAATGCTGTGATATGCGCAGCAAGTGCAGCATCTTGAGCTGCAGGTGCCCAATCCCATTCTGGCTTACCTGCTTCTTGCGCCAATTCATCGATTGCTTGAATAGCTGTTTGCATTTGCTCATGGGCAAAAACAACGGCATCGAGCATCACTTCTTCAGAGAGCTGTTGTGCTTGTGCTTCAACCATCAACACACCGGTCTCTGTACCTGCTACGATTAAATCTAATCCTGATTTTTGAGCCTGAGCCTTGAGTTGGCTATAAGTAGGATTGAGTACATATTGATCATCTATATACGCAACACGCGCTGCACCAACGGGTCCATTAAATGGAATGCCTGATACGGCTAATGCCGCAGAAGCAGCGAGCAAAGATGGAATATCCGTAGGCACATCAGGATTCACGGATAACACCTGTACAACCACCTGCACTTCGTTATAAAACCCTTCAGGAAATAACGGGCGCAACGGACGGTCAATCAAGCGGGAAATTAATATTTCGCCTTCTGAGGGACGCCCTTCACGACGGAAAAAACCTCCAGGAATACGGCCTGCTGCGTACGATTTTTCCATGTAGTCAACAGTCAATGGGAAAAAATCCTGACCAGGTTTGGCTTGCTTTGCACCAACCACTGTAGCTAACACAATAGTTTCATCGATATTGACCAAGACTGCGCCACCGGCCTGACGAGCAATCTCGCCAGTCTCCATCCGAACTTGCTGCGCACCCCATTGGAATTCTTTTACCACTTTACTTTCAGACATTTTTATTCCTTTCTCGCTCAAGCAAAATATTGGGCGCTCTTTATAAATAGATAAGGAGAGCTGCCATATTCAGAAGATTTTAAATTGACTACCGCATTCGGTAGCAATTACATTACAACCCACTCATTTCAAAAAAATAATGCCTGCATCCAAGCGGCATGCAGGCATTCTTAACCTAAGACGTTGAATAGACCATTAGGTTTTTAAAATACATTTCTTATTTCCAGATATTGGCTCACATTAGAACCAAAATGTAAGTTGGGGTAAGCAGTGTTCCCCAATATGACTATCACTACATCTACTTTCATGGCAACACGTTGAGCAAGCATCTGCGCCTCAACGTGTGCAGCTTATACAAAGCCAAATGCTTATTTACGCAATTCGAGCTTTTTAATAATCGTACGATAACGATCGAGCGATTTTTTCTTCAAATAATCAAGCAGACTACGGCGACGGCTTACTTTTTGCATCAAACCACGGCGGCTATGATTGTCTTTTTTATGGATTTTGAAGTGTTCGGTGAGGTGTTGAATTTCAGCAGTTAAAATAGCAACCTGCACCTCTGGAGACCCAGTATCATTTTGCGCACGCGCATATTGCGCAATAATTTTTGCTTTATCGATGACTTTATCTTGCTGCGACATAGTTATTCCTTAAATTGTAAACAAGCGGATACAGAAGAATGGCTGTACCGTGAATGAAATAAAAACTGCGTATTCCTTGCCAGTTACCCAAGCGAGGAAGCGCGGATATTAGCACACGAAAGGTGTCCAAACTGGAAGCAAATGTATTTTTGGTTGCTTTTACTTGTCGGTAGGTTGGTGGTGACGAAGGAACCCCAACATGCAGGCCACTCACTCCTTGATGACCGGCTTACAAACGTTCAACCCCAAAGATCAAAAGTCAGTGGTCTGCATGTTGGGGTTCGTGCCCATAAGCGCTAACCTAAAATACAAAGCTCCGGTCGCGCTGATAAGACCGCTGT
>JASSUD010000035.1:0-28182 GCA_031963225.1 Mycoavidus cysteinexigens | reverse complement strand
GCAAGTACGGATCTGTGCGGGGGGCGACGGGTAACCGCCGTCCCTACCGCAACCTTAGGCTATCTGGCCTTTAAAGGATTAGAGACCGGCAAAATCGAATTCAGTTTAGACGAATTGGATAAGTATCAATCAGAATTAGAGGACCAGAATAGTCTAGGGCTAAGTTTGCCGGATGATTTGGTGATTGATCTGAAAAAGACCTCGTATTTACATACGGCGGATAGTGAGAAATCTGAAAAGAAACGTCTCTATCATTTTTTACATTTAACGTTTCAGGAATTCTTTGCGGCGAAATTCCTGGTTCAGCATATGCAGAAATATGCCCAGGCACTCGGCAGATTGACTGAGGCACCACCTGTCACACGCACATTAGAGGCCGTGCCTAGTGTGGCTGAGTTGCAAGGGTTTATCGCGACGAATAAATACCATCCTCGCTATGAGATTGTGTGGTGGATGGTGGCAGGATTGCTTAAAGGAAAGGCGCTGGAGACTTTCTTTAAAGTATTGGGCGAATCGCCCCGGGATTTGATAGGTATACGCCATCAGCAGGTTATGATGGGATGTTTAAATGAGGCACGTGCTCAATTGGAGACACCCACTGTCGATAGGTTAGAAACGAAGGCGATGCAGTGGGTGCGCTTTGAGCTAAAACAGCGGCGCGGAAATTTTTCCTTCAGCGAATTAGGTCGTCAGGGCACTTTCCCGGAAGCGCTATTGTGTAGAGGGCTATTATATCTACCGGAGAGTGAAAAGAGCGGGATTCTTAACATTTTAGGAAGGCGCCCAGCGTTATCAGCCCACGCTATGTCGGTATTGCTTAAAGCGTTGAAGGATGAAAAAAACGCGCAGGTCAAATCGAGTGCAGCCTCTGCCTTAGGCTGGCAGCGTACGCTATCAGGCGAGGCCATCGCAGCGTTGCTCGAGGCGTTGAAGGATGAAAACGCGCAGGTCAGGTTGAGTGCCGCTTCTGCCTTAAGCCAGCAGAATATGCTGTCAGACGAAGCCGTCACACCGTTGCTCGCCGCATTGAAGGATGAAAAAAACGTGTCTGTTAGGTTGAGGGCAGCTGAGGCCTTAGGCAAGCAGGATGCGCTGCCAGGTGAAGCTATCACCGCGTTGCTCAAGGCTTTGGGAGATGAAAAAATGTCTGTCCGGTTGAGGGCGGTCGAGGCCTTAGGCCGGCAGAAGACACTGCCAGGCGAAGCCGTCACGGCATTGCGTGCGGCGTTGAAGGATGAAAATGCGTCTATCCGGTCGAGTGCATCCTCTGCCTTAGACAAGCAGAAGGCGCTGCCAGGCGAAGCCATCACGGCGTTGCTTGATGCGTTGAAGGATAAAAACAAGGATGTCAGGTGGAAAGCCGCTTCTGCCTTAGACCAGCAGAAGACGCTGTCAGGCGAAGCCGTCACGGCGTTGCTTGATGCGTTGAAGGATGAAAGCGCGCAGGTCCGGTCGAGTGCAGCCTCTGCCTTAGGCCAGCGGAATACGCTGCCAGGCGAAGCCATCACGGCGTTGCTTGATGCGCTGAAGGATGAAAGCGAGCAGGTCAGGTCGAGTGCAGCCTCTGCCTTAAGCAAGCAGAAGACGCGATCAGGCGAAGCCATTACGGCGTTGCTTGATGCGCTAAAGGATGAAAACGCGTATGTCCGGTCTAAGGCAGCCTCTGCCTTAGACCAGCAGAAGACGCTGCCAGGCGAAGCCATTATGGCGTTGCTTGATGCGCTGAAGGATGAAAGCGAGCAGGTCCGGTCGAGTGCAGCCTCTGCCTTAGGCCAGCAGAATACGATGCCAGGCGAAGCCATTATGGCGTTGCTTGATGCGTTGAAGGATGAAAGCGAGCAGGTTAGGTCGACAGCAGCCTATGCCTTAGGCCGGGAGAACACGCTGCCAGGCGAAGCCATTACGGCGTTGCTTGATGCGTTGAAGGATGAAAACGAGGATGTCCGGTGGAGAACAGCCTCTGCCTTAGGCAAGCAGAAGACGCTGCCAGGCAAAGCCATCATGGCGTTGCTTGATGCGCTAAAGGATAAAAACGAGGATGTCCGGTGGAGTGCAGCCTCTGCCTTAAGCAAGCAGAAGACGCTATCAGGCGAAGCCATCACGGCGTTGCTTGATGCGTTGAAGGATGAAAACAAGGATGTCCGGTTGAGTGCAGCCTATGCCTTAGACCAAGAGAATACGCTGCCAGACGAAGCCATTATGGCGTTGCTTGATGCGTTGAAGGATGAAAACAAGGATGTCAGGTCGAGTGCAGCCTATGCCTTAGGCCAGCAGAAGACGCTGCCAGGCGAAGCCATCACGGCGTTGCTTCATGCGTTGAAGGATGAAAGCGAGCAGGTCAGGTGGAGGGTAGCCTCTGCCTTAGACCGGCAGAAGACGCTGCCAGGCGAAGCCATTATGGCGTTGCTTGATGCGTTGAAGGATGACAGCGAGCAGGTCAGGTCGAGGGCAGCCTCTGCCTTAAGGCAGCAGAATATACTGTCAAGAGAAGCCGCCAAGGCGTTGCTCGCGGCGTTGAAGGTTGAAAACGATGAGATCAGATCGAGGGCAGCTGAGGTCTTAGGCCGCCATATGAATTTGCTTGCGTACTTGGAACAAAATGAGGTGGAAGCGCTCTACACCCATGTTTTGTTCCCGCGCAGTCGTGAACAAATCTTGCCTCTTTATGTACAAGCGCACCAACTTCATTTTTATACGGCGACGGGTATTGGGCAATCGATTGATCTCACTCCCGAACAAAGTACGGTAATTATTCGGGCTTTTAGCGCTGTTCAAGCGGAAGCTGGTATTGCATCTCTACTAGAGAAAGCGTAATTTCTGGTAGAAGCGCGAACTAATCAGTGGGCACAGGAGTTTTCTGTGCCTTCTTACATTAAACTTTGGTTTGACATGCTCTTAAATTGGCTTAAAGTAATCCGAGAAATTTGCTTAATTGTGTGATTCAGTGACATAAAATTTCAGAGGGCATTTTTTCGGACGTGTTTCATCAAAACCTTGATAAAAAGCCTTACAGATTTTCCAGTTTAAAAGCGGCTTGCCATCCCTAGCATCACTTTTTCAATATGATGTCTTTCGACAAATGCTTAAAGAGTGTGTGCAAAATATCGCATTCAATATTCTTCGCCTCATCCGCACATAAAATAAGTTTTTCATATTCTCCTGCCTCAGCCCCTTCTTCTTTTGCAGCTTGGATACTTTGTTTTATGCGTTCAAGAGATATTTGCATATGCTCATCAAGAGGTAGTTCCTTTCCCTTCTTGAATTTAGCTAAAGCTTCTTCGTGCTCCTTATCCAATTCATGCTTGGCTTTTTCAATATTTTCATAGTCCGATAGATTAAATCTTTCCATGAATGCCCCTGTTAAGTAAAGCAAAAAGGAAGGTCTTTCTGCTTTTTGGAATTAAGACCGTAGCATTTTTTTCCTTTTTAAGGAATGTAATAAACGCCTCCCACATCAAACCCATCATATGATGTAGATGATAAGGTGCCTGCCTCGTCGCAGCATATCTCTGTTCAAAAGGCGCCCAATCTTCAACGTCTAGTAACTGAGATACGATTAATAGCGCGCGCTGATTGCACGATGTGATGATCTTTTCATTCTTGGCAATCCCTAAAAATTCCCTGCTGACTGAAATCGAGAAAGGATAATCAATACGACTTGGAAATGTTTTGCGCAAATGAATCCCCTTTCCTACAATCAGCAGCCAGTTGTTTGTTAGAAAGAGCGTCGGGTTATGCAAAAGCTATGACACTGCCTCAACACCTTCCAAAATAGCCCAAGTAAGAGGAAAAATTGTTTAATTTCGTAGCCGGAGTACGTCCGCTTTCGCCCGCTGCAACTTCGCAGCATTCCTCCCTATCTTCGCAGCATCTGCTAGCTCAAGCACAGGCCCATCAAGCTATGAGCAATCTAGAAGAGGCCCAAAAATGGTATCTAGAGGCAATAGAGAAGGCTAAAGCCGAACATGAAAGAAATCCTACTGATCTGCAGGCCAAACAAGCCTTTGACGCGATACGTGATAAGTACCACGTTTTTTTACAAGAACTGCCGTTAAGAGGGCATCAAGAAAAAAGGGCGGTAGCTCCTCTTGAGGGACAAATCTCTACTTCGCGCCCCCAGAATCCAGTACCTGTTAGCACAGCAGGTGATGCGAGTCTATCAGTGCCCAGTGCTGCGCAAAGTGAGCAGGTTGATCACTTGTTTGAGAAGGCACTCTCCACATTTGAACGCTTAGAGGTATTGAATAAAGTCAGCCTATTTTTGGTCTATGCACACGATAATTCTAATTACGGACAAGCTAAGGCCAGTATTGTCAAATATTTAATCAAGAAATTATCTGACATCCGCGTCAATCTATATTCTGACCAAACGCCAATAGGGCAACCAGCGATTTCCACGGAAAGCTTTGGAAGCGTTCAGCAATTAGAAGATATCTTAACCAGCCAGCTCTGCTTGCTGCCCACTCAGTTAATAGACGGAGTAGTACCCGTTGATAAGGTGGTTGTCTGTTGTTCTGAAGTATTAGGCAATTACTTAAAATGGCCAGACTATAAAAAATTTTACCAGGCGCTTCGAGAAGCCTACTTCAAAGATCAACAAAGCTATCGCACCGACGGCACTCAAGCAAGTGCATCGGCTATTCGTGAGGTGGTAAGGCAATTCTCACAAGAACCCGAATATAAGGCGGGGTTTCATCATGTCTTAACGGAAATCGCGTTCTTACAAATTCGGGAAGAGTATCTTAAAGATCGGCACGGCATTATCTCCATTCCCTTGACGCCAGAAAGTCACGCGTCTTGCCTTGCGCACTTTATCTCGGAAACTGCGGTGCGAATAGAAGATATTCCGCGATTTGAAGTGCAAGCTCAAACGGGACGAGAGGCGTATCCAAACCAACGCTTGCACCTCGTCTTATTTAAGTTAATTGAGCGGTTATTAGGGGAGAGTCGCGAAACAAAACTGTTCTTAGACAAGTTTTGGGATGGGTATAACGATTTAATTTCCAGGTTACAGAATAAGCCGTCAACGCTAGAGTGGTCTGAATTCGTCAAGCTGTTAGACGGCATCTTTGATGATATATGGATGAAGCAGCTCAGAGAGCAAGCGCAGTATCTATCCCAAATGCGCATGCAACATAAGGAGATCATACAAAAATTACTTCCGCCCAGGCTCTCCTCAGCCGATCTGCACGAAGCTTTGTACAAGCATTACCAATTATCTAATCTCTCGATTCAAAGGATATCAGGTGAGCACGCGTCGCTGGACGACTGCTATATCAATCTTGCTATCGTAGAGAGTCATGCCCAGCGAGAAAAAGATCAAGCTACCCTCAAACAGCAAGCCACAGCCGTACATCGTCTACCTAGCGGTGAGCAACTGGAAGCCACCAATCTCAATAAACTGATTACGCTGGGTGCTCTTTTTGAACCACAACAGTTACGCGATGGCACAATCGATATGCCCAAACGCATCTTTATTCAAGGGCGAGCAGGTATAGGTAAAACCACTTTATGCAAAAAGTTCGTCTATGATTATCAGCATAATGCAACGTGGCAAGATCGCTTTGAGAGCGTGGTATGGCTACCCTTACGGCAACTCAAAACCTTACACCTCTACACCCTCGAAAAATTGCTCTGCGAACACTATTTCGCCAGTGCAGGCGGCCGCAAAGCACAGGAGCTTGCACAAAGTGTGTTGGATCATAAAGACACCACGCTCTTTATCTTAGATGGCCTTGATGAGGTCATCAATGAGCTCCATCCCAGTCGGCCTTTAAGCCGCTTGCTTAAAGAATTACTCAATAAACCACAGGTAATCATCACTTCCCGCCCAGCTGGCGTAGACCCTGAACTATGCGGTCCCTTAGATTTAGAGTTAGAAACAGTGGGATTTAGTTCAGAGGATGTGCAAACCTATATCCATAAATTCGCGCCTGCATCCAATCAAGCCGCTATTCAACAATTAATAGACCGTACTCCGTTGATCCAAGATTTGGTCAATATTCCGATCCAGCTCGATGCGCTGTGTTACAGCTCGGATAGGTTACCTACCGATCAAGATGCCATGACTATGACAATGCTATACGAGGCAATGGTCGATAAATTATGGCGCAAAGACAGTGTGCGCTTAGAGAAAAAGGAGGAAGGAGAGGTCGTAGACCCTGCCGTTATAGCCACGTTGCTGGAGTCCGATGTAGAAGCATTGATGTCTGCAGAGCTGCAGTATTTAGGTTATGTCGCCTTTAAAGGTTTAGAAGATTCAATCAAAATTGAATTTAGTGTGAGGGAGTTAAATCAGTATCGAGGCGCATTTAATATCACTGCTCTTGCTGGAACTAAACTGCCTTTGCGCTTCACCACCGATCTTAAAAAGACCTCGTATTTACATACGCTGGATGTCGAACGATCTGAATCCAAGCGTAGCTATCACTTTATACATTTAACTTTCCAAGAATTCTTTGCGGCTAAATTTCTGGCACATCACCTGCAAGCGTATTCCCAAGCACCGGGCATGTCTGGCTTAGTGTTGAGCTCAGCGCAACTTCACACGTTTATCGTAGCGCATAAATACGATCCACGATATGAGGTAGTGTGGTTATTCACAGCTGGGTTACTGAAGGGCACAGGGTTAGAGCATTTTTTTACAGAGTTAGAAGCTGTGCCGCGGGATCTCATCGGTGGCCGTCATCAACAGCTGGTGATGGGATGCCTGAGTGAAGCGCGCCCTCAATTGAATAAGACAACGATCAAAAAGCTAGAAAGCGCATTGATGCAGTGGGTGGATTTTGAATTGAAATGTAGTGGATCTGGTGTGAGCGAATTAGGCCGTCAGAAGGCTTTTCCGGAATGCTTATTGCTTGCATCTTTGGATCAACGTGCAAGCAACAAAAAACAGATTATTCAAACCTTAGGAGCACGTTTTACTTTGTCGGATGGTGCACTTTTAGCTTTGATTAACGCATTACGGGACGAAAATAACTTTATTGGAAATGCTGCTGCTATGGTATTAATTATGCAGAAAACACTGACAGACTCGACTATTTCTGCTTTGAATCAGGCATTACAGGGTAGTAACGAGCAGATTAGATCTACCGTTGCTTGGGTAATAGAGGCCCATAAAAATCCACCCGAGGCGGCTATTTCTAGCTTGCTCTACGATTTACGCGATGAAGATAAGGATGTCAGGGGTGCAGCGGCTAAAGCATTAGGTGAGCAAGAAATGCTGCTGGAAGTGGCTATTTCTGCCTTGATTAATGCTCTACAGGATGAAGAGAAGGACATCAGGGTTGTTGCAGCTGAGGTATTAGGTAAGCAGGAAACTCTGCCAGAAGCGGCCATTGCCGCTTTGACCCGTGCCCTACAAGATGACGACAAGGATTTCAGATATAGAGTAGCCGAAGCATTAGGTCAGCAGAAAACTCTACCCGAAACTACCATTACCACTTTGACCCACGCCTTGCAGGATGACTACAAGAATGTCAGAGGTAGGGCAGCTCAGGCATTAGCCAAACAGAGAACATTGCCAGAAATGTCTATTACCGCTTTGACCAACACTTTACAGGATGGCGAGTGGGATGTCCGAGCTGCAGCAGCCTTGGCATTAGATAAGCAAGGAACCCTACCAGAAACGGCCATTATCGCCCTGACCAACATCTTACAGGATAACTACAAGATCGTCAGATCGTTGGCAGCCAAGGTATTAAGTCAGCAAAAAAAACTGCCAAAAACTACTATTGCTGCCTTGACTCAAGCCTTACAGGATAACGACAAGGAGGTCAGATTTTTGGCTAGCATGGCATTAGCTCAGCAGGAAATCCTGCCAGAAACGGCCATTGCTCCTTTGACCAACGCTTTACAGGGTGACGACAAGAACGTCAGACATTTTGCAGCCGCGGCATTATTTACGCAAGAAACCCTTCCAGAAGCTGCCATTACCGCTTTGACCAACGCCTTGCAGGATGAAGAAAAGGAGGTCAGACATTGGGCAACTCGGGCATTAGATAAGCAAAAAACTCTATCCGAAATGACTATTGCCCCTTTGATCAATACCTTACAAAATAACGACGAGGACGTCAGAGATGAGGCTGCCGATGCATTAGGCGGCCGAGAAACTCTGCCAGAAACGGCCATTTCCGCTTTGATCGACGCCTTACAAGATAATGATGAGGATGTTAGATATTGGGCTGTCCATGCATTAGGTAAGCGAAAAAAACTGCCAGAAGTTGTCATTGCCTTTTTGATCAATGCCTTACAGGATGACGACAAAGATGTCCTATGTGCGGCAGCCTTGGCATTAGGTAAGCAAGAAACCCTGCCTAAAACAGCCGTTGCTGCTTTGACCTACACTTTACAGGATGACGATGAGATCATCAGACTTGCTGCAACCCAGGCATTAGGTAAGCAAAAAGCCCTGCCTGAAACAGCCATTGCTGCTTTGACCTACGCTTTACAGGATGATGATGAGATCATCAGACTTGCTGCAGCCCAGGCATTAGGTAATCAGAAAATCTTGCCTGAAACAGCCATTTCCGCTTTGATCCACGCCTTACAGGATGACGACAGGAATGTCCGATCTACGGCAACCCAGGCATTATTTAAGCAAGAAACCCTGCTAGAAACGACTATTTCCGCTTTGATCCACGCCTTACAGGATAATGATAAGAATGTTAGATTTTGGGCAGCCCATGCATTAGGTAAGCGAAAAAAACTGCCAGAAGTTGCTATTGCCGTTTTGATCAATGTCTTACAGGATGACTATAAGAATGTCCGATCTGCTGCAACCCAGGCATTATTTAAGCAAGAAACCCTGCCAGAAACGGCCATTTCCGCTTTGACCCACGCCTTACAGGATAATGATGAGAATGTAAGATCTTGGGCGGCCCGTGCATTAGGTAAGCAAAAAACCTTGCCAGAGACAGCCATTGCCGCTTTGATCAACGCTTTACAGGATGTACACAAGGGGATCAGATCTTGGGCAGCCAATGCACTAGGTCGGCGAGAAACCCTGTCAGAGACAGCCATTGCTGCTTTGACCAACGCCTTACAGGATGGTGAGAGGGATGTCCGAGCTGAGGCAGCCCTGGTATTAGGTAAGCAAGGAACCCTACCAGAAACGGCCATTGCCGCTTTGATCCACATGCTGCAGGATAAAAACGAGGATGTTAAGTCTGCAACTGCTGATGCATTAGGTGCACAGAAAATACTCCCAGCTAATGTCATCTCAGCATTAATCTTTGCTATACAAAATGAAAACAAAAAAGTAAGTGCCGCAGCAACCAGAGCCTTAGGTCGGCATTTAGATCAACTGTATACGCTACTCCCAAGCCTGGCATTTAATCAAATCCAAACGCTCTATACTCGTGTCTTTTTTCCGCGCAGTTGTAGGCAAATTGCTCCGCTCTATATTCAAGACTACCAATTGTATTTTTATACAGAGGCGGGGATGGGGCGGCCTGTTTCTCTTACCTTTGAACAACGCACTATGTTGATTAAGGCTTTTGAATCGGCCAGGAAGGAGGTACAAATTGCTCCTTTGCCGGAGGAAATGGAGGTTTTGATAGAAGGATTGGGGTGTTAGTACATTTTCTTAAAGCATTTTCATTTTAATTTAAAGCACTTTTACTACATTTGCCATTGGCTTCAAATTACTGCAGTCAATTGGCATAGTCGGTGTAATAAATGAAATGGGGAATGCTCTAAAGCTATCCAAAGGAGTTAAAAGCTGCGCGCCTAAATAGCAGAAAAATTATGAGCCTATTATTAGCTAACGGTCTTGGCGAGCTGCCGCTATAAAATTGATCCCTAGACAAAAAAGTTTGAAGACAGTTCAGTACGGCCGAAAAGTGTATTAATACACTCACGGGCCAATGATGAAGCAGCTCCGCTAAACAGGTAGCCAATGACCAACGCGGTTCACTCTCTCGCCGCTCGCGGGGCATACTTTCCATTGAAAATATCAGAGCGTCAGAAGCCTATGCCGCCCAAATGGCCACTTCTAAACCATGACGCAACAAGCCTCCTGCTCCTCGATGATGACATTTTGGAGGCTGTAAGGGTTTTGTATTTCCACCTTGAATCCCATTCCACACAAAGAATTTTCTTAGAACACGGAGCATGTCATTGTGACCATTTCTTAGGCATCACATACTGACAGAATCCTTTGCTAGAGCATGCCTGGCGCTTTGCTGATTAGGGATCCCACGTCGTTATAGTCAGTATGATTGAGTCTGCCATGAATCATACAATACTGAAATTTTGGTAAATAAGCTGTGTATGCCTATACACTGTTAAGTGCCTCGCTTCCCGTTTGCTTCAGCGAAGTAGACACTGAATAAGGAAAATGGATCATGTTAGGCCGCGCTGCTTCTCCCTCCCTCATAATCAACCAAATGCAGGCCTTAGCGCAAAATGCTCTATATCAAGCGAGTTTGTATAAGGAAACGCAGAATTTTGAGATGGCCTTAATCTTTTATGGTCATGCCAAAGTCGCCTTTACACGTATTGCCAAAGCACGCCAGATAAAGCCTTCCTTATCCCAAGTAAAAGATGCGGTCATTCAAGCCCAGACAACTCAGACAGCTGAAGACAAAGCTTTACGACAACGTATTGCAGAGGTGTATTTTGAGCGCGCCCAACTCTTAGAACAATTGGGCGATGAGGGCAAAGCAAAGGCAAGTTATCAAAAAGCACAAAAGTGGGGCTATCCAACGATATCCGCTGTATCAGCTACTGATGCGAGCCCTTCTGCGAATCATGCCATTAGCTTGGCTCAGTCCTCTGCCTTTTTTGCCGCGAATGTTTCTCTTACTCCTTCACCTCAGATATCAGAGGCGGACCCACAGGAAAAACATCAGTGGGTTGCGCAAGTCTTTGAAACCATATTGAAACAATTTCAAGATTTGGACTTATGCCAAAGCTCACCGAGTCTTTTTTTGGTCTATGCGCACAATAATAAGCTGGGCAAGGCCGATGCCGAAGTCTCTCAGCGTGTTATTCAATGGTTATCCAACTTGCGCTTCAATTTATATTCAGATCGCACAGCTGGCGGCCACCAAGCTTTACCGCTTTCTGCAACGTTAGAGGAAAAAGCCAAAGCCAAAGCCAAAGCCAACGATATTCTCTCCAGCCAACTCTGCTTATTACCCAACCACAAAGGCACGGTAGATCATGTGGTGCTCTGCGGCTCAGAACTGTTGGGCCACCACTATATGGCCTTACCGTACTATCAGAATTTTTGCAAGGCGATTCAACACGCTTATCAGCGAGCCTCTGGCACAAATGATTTTGCTCAGATCGAGGCAGCGATTCGAGAAGTTGTTAATGCTAACTTAAACGAAAAAGACTTCCACCATGTGCTAACGGAATTAGCCTTTTTGCAAATCCGCTATGCGTACAACCAGGACCAGCACGGCGTTATCCCTCTGTTGCTTAACAGTACAGCTGAGCAATGCTTACCGAAATTTATTCTCGACTCGACCACGATTCGCATCGAAGACTCGAGATGGCGCATGCCTAGCAACTGGAAGAGTCAGACGTACCGGGATGAAGGCTTGCATATTGGTTTCTTTAAGCTATTAAAACGGCTTGTAGTGAAGCAAGAGCGGTGCATTGCGCTGGTGGAGGAGCACATCTATCAGGCCTGCTTGCAGAAATTGCGAGAAGATCAGGCGCATACATTGACCGCGGAGGCATTTTTGTCGTCCTTGAGTCAAGCTTGTCTGACGGCATTAGAGGCATTGAAAAAAGACAGTGTATCGGGTTTACGGGAACTGAATGTTCAGCGTGCCTATGAGAACCTGCGCACAGAAATCAAACAAATCAAGGGTGAAGTGCTGATCGCGCCTGATCAGCTTCGCTTGACTTTAGCAGCCTCGTATACTGCCAAGGGCTTGGATATCCAACGCCTATCTGGCCCAACGCTGTCGATGGAGCATTGCTATATCAATCTCGCCATTGTGGAGTACGAAAAAATTTGCAAGGAAGAGGAACAGTCTAAAGAAGAAAAAGTTGTGCTAGACCGCTTTCATCGTTTACCGAATTTTGAAGCGATGAATTCCAATCAACAAAAATTAGTACCTCTCCATAAACTCTTTGATCCGAGAGAATTAAGCAAAGGCACGACGGTAACCCCGAAGCGGATTCTGATTCGCGGTCGAGCGGGTGCGGGTAAAACGACGTTATCCAAAAAGATTGTCTACGAATATACGCAGAAAGGGCAATGGCGGGACCGCTTTGACTATTTGCTTTGGATTCCATTGCGCACCCTGAAGGGCAAAAAAAAGTGTGATTGGGTCACTTTGTTCCATGAAACCTATTTCCAGCATCATCCAAAAGGGTTGGCGTTAGCCAAAATGCTAGAAACGCAAATTAACGGGCCAGCGAAAGAGAAAACCCTGCTTGTACTCGACGGTTGGGATGAAGTGGCCCAGGAATGGGGCGAACACGAGCCGATGGCCGAGTTTCTGAAGAGCTTGCTTAATCAACCTGCAGTACTTATCACTTCTCGGCCTTATGTCGATTTGAAGCAAGCGCAGTCGATGGATTTAGAGTTGGAGACGGTGGGATTTAGTCCGGAAAACGTCACTGAGTATCTCGACAATCAGGCCATGATGCCGGTTTCACAGGCCCAGGAGATGAAGCACTTTATTCAATCCACGCCTTTCATTCAAGGATTGGTTAATGTGCCGATTCAGTTGGATGCTCTGTGTTACAGCTGGGATGAAATCAAGCGCGTGCAGCGAGAAGCGCAAGGCTCTGTGACGATCACCTCGTTATATCAAGCCATAATGAATAAATTATGGCGTAAAGATATGCTGCGCCTGGGCAAGCAAGAAGGCGGGAAATTATTAACCGAGAGCCAAGTAAACGCGCTTGAAAGACCTTCTCGGATCGAAAAATTGGTCAGGGCCGAACAGAATTTCCTGAGTACCTTAGCTTTTAGAGGATTGCAGCGCAATCAAATTGAATTCAGTCATAGTGATCTGCATGCACTCATTGAGCAGCTTGAGACCGAAGGTGTGGATCTCCCCCTTACGTTGGAAGATAACCTCAAAAAGCTCTCGTTCTTACATACCGATGATGCCGAGGAAGGGCAACGCAGTTACCATTTTATGCATTTGACGTTTCAGGAATTCTTTGCGGCTAAACATTTTGTTCAGTGTTGGGAAACAGGACGAGAGATTAACCTATTGTCAGCGGATGCCAAGCGATGGACGAAAGCGTCGGCTGAAGCCTTTGTTCGCCAATACAAATACAACCGTCGTTATGAGATTGACAACCCGCGTTATGAGATTGTGTGGTGGTTCGTCTCTGGGTTGCTGCGCGGACAGGCGTTAAATCGATTCTTTGATCTCCTTGAAGCTGAACCGCGTGATTTGAGCGGTATCGCTCATCAGCGTTTGATGATGAACTGTATGCATGAGGCGTCTCACTCACCTGATGTTGGGTTGGCGTCCAGCATGCGAGACAGGCTAATGCAGAATTTATCGCAATGGCGACAGGCAGGTAGAGGCACATTGACTCCAGACCTTGAGCGCGTTGGCGAAAGAGGAGGACAAGGATGTGAGCCGCTCTGCGATTAATGGGTTAGGCATTCCATTTAACCATGTGTACAACGAAGTGGTATTCAAGCAAGCGATTCAACAAACGCAACAGACTCTAGGCATTCCTCTTTCTCCAACCAAAAAAGTTGGCCTATTTCGTAATTAGTTAGCCTTTATGGCTAATAAATGGAAAAAATATCACGCCAGCGCCCCGATCAGCCTCGCTACGTGAGACTCGGTATAAACTCTGCTTCGCATCAACTAGAGTCGAAAATGAAATGGTGCAAGCCGTTGATTATTATGGTTGTGCGGCGCAGCTATCGTATGTTTTCGTCCGAATTCTGAATTCGCACAATTGAAAACCCAGGCTGCAAAGCCTTATTCCATCGTAAACAAAATTGTCATTGATGTAATTTAGCTACACTCTAAAAGGAGCATAGTAATTAGACATGCCTCACATTCATCTGGGGCATTTTCAACTTAAGTTTGGTGCTTACTCTGCTCGATGACTGACCGCATCACAAATTGTCAATCTATTTTAGGACGGGACAGGGGCAAAATACAGTAGAAAATATTTCTTTTAACAGCTAGCGTCAAATAATGCATCGGCGACAAAATCCATGCTCCAGATTTCATTTATCTTTCCTGCTCGCTGCTTTGGCTGCCGTAAAAGCACCTGAACACGTCGATAGCCATAATGCACACGGGTGGTCGTAATTTCTTTTATACGCATGACCAATGCGGTGCTATTCTTTGCCTCAGAGGCATAATAGTAGACCGAACGGGCAATTTAATGGCCCCACACGCTTGGCGCTGGCTTACCCCGTAGTGGTTTACTAGATATTCTTCCGTATACCTCGATTTCTTCATGGCGCACCCTCCTTTTTCTTATGAAAAATTGTGCCATTTTTTTCTACTTTTAAACGGTCCGATTTTTTGGGAGAGGGTCAGCTGGGAAAAGAAGAAAGCTCATTTTGGACTGACATCAGGTAGCCAGGGTATAGCAATAGGTCTCGGCTACTAGACGTCAGTCCACTCAAAATTGCGGGAGTTCTTCAACGCGCAATATTTCTATATTTGCATCACCTCATCAATACAGTGCATTACCTGATATGCAAAGATTTCGGTCTTCAGTAATAAACAGACCTCGGGCGTCAATTATCGTGATGACGCTAGAAGGAGAAAACTGGTGTTCGGCTGCTTCACAGTGACCGGTTTGTTTAAATTGGAGCTAGTTTCGGCTCACACTGGTACCTATGTTTAAGGCTTAGGTCCAATTCTTCTCAGGAATTGGTGATATTTGCCTTAATGACGGGCGAAGCGAATACCCGCTTGACTCAGCGCAAAGTGGGAGAGCAGGGACAGGCGTCAAAGGAGCGCTGGAGCGTCCGAGGATTTTTTGCCAAACCTGGGGGCAGGGTGGAGACGGAGAAAAAGGGGCAAGTGAGGCAAGCAGTGTATCTCCCGTCCTGGCAGGTACGTCCTGATGTTTACAGGTATCGATTAGGATCGCCAGTTGAGGCGCGCACCAGCCTGTATCAAGGGCCGTTTAAGAATGAGGCTGAAGCGCAGTTTGATAATCCTATTTCCCAAGCCTGGAAAAGCCACCAAGCGCAGGTATTAGCAGCGCAAAGCTATTTGGATCAGGCCCGTCAGCAAAAGACGGGGCAGCATCTGGATGTGGGATGCTCTGAGAATGGGTTATTGGAATATAAAAAAATTTCCTAAGGCGGAGGAAAAAATGTGGGGTAATGTATCCAATCGACTCAGTGTTGGGGCCAATCGGATTTCTCCTGAGCTCACTGCCTCAGATTATCTCCAACGGGCACGCGGGCAAAGTGAAAATGAAAACCCAGTAAAGGATGAAAAAGCGGCTGGCGCCACTATCAACACGGGGGAAGCTGAAAAACAAGATCCCTCTTTGCAGCAGGCAAAAGAAGACTCTTTGCTTCAAACGTATTTGGCGCAAGCCGCTTTTTTAGATGCGGATAACCTTCAGAGACAAAGTTCAGATCCGATTAAAAGACTGTATGACAGCGCAATACAAAAGGCCGAAGCAGAACAACAGCGAGATCCTCATGATCCGCAAAAGAAAGAGAAGCTTCTTGAGATATATCGAGGCTACTTAACTCTCTTAGCTCGGGGAGGAGTAGAAGAAGAAACACGTCTTCTTAAACAGAAAATCCAAAAGCTAGATCCTAGCTCATTACCACATCATGCTCCCCGCGCTCCTACTGTGTCGCCATATACAAGCAGTGCGTCGCCTTTAACCCAGGCACCTCAGCCTGCCTCAAGCGCTTTACCGCAGCGATCGGTTACTCCCTCTATCCAAACAAAAGGCGAGCTGGTGGATTATCTGTTTGAGAAGATGTTCTCAACATTAGGAACCTTGGAAGTCTCCGGTATCCCCAGCCTGTTTCTCGTCTATGCGCACGACAATTCTGCTCAGGGACAGGCCGAGGCGGAGATCTCCCATTACTTAATCAAAAAGTTAAAACAAATCCAAGTGCTTAATCTGTATTCGGATCAAACTCCCCTGGGGCAACCATACTCTAGTGTGCGGAAAACCTGGAAGCAGGACGTCCAACTGGCAGACATCTTAACCAGTCGGCTCTGTTTGCTGCCGGATCCGTTAAGCAACGATGTGGAACCAGTCGATAAGGTGGTGGTGTGTTGCTCTGAGGTATTAGGTAACTACTTGAAAGGATGGTCGCGCTATGAAGATTTCTATCAGGCTCTTCAAAAAGCTTATGAACAAGACCTCGAGCGGAAGAGCACCTCAGCCATTCGTGAGGTTGTCAAAGCATTCTCCCAAGAAAAAGATTTCCATCATGTGCTCATAGAAATTGCCTTTTTGCAAATCCGTGCAGGAAAGCGAGGAGACCAACACGGCATTATTCCCGTGCCGTTAACGCCGAATAGCTATGAACAATACTTGGCGAGCTTTATTCCTGCCACAACGGTTCGGATGGAAGATATCCCTCGCTTGGAGAGGCAAGCTAAAGCAGGGCAAGAAATCTACCCCAATCAAAGTCAGCATGGGGTACTGTTTAAACTCATTGAGCGATTACTAGTTGGCAACGAGGAAGCTCAGACGTTTCTGGATAAGTTTTGGCAGGGGTATAGCAATCTTTTATCCTGGTTAAAGAATGAGCCATCCACATCTACACTTGGCGGGCGTGGACCTGAGTTGGTCAGGCTCATAGACCATATCTTCGGCGACGTAGAAAAAGAGCTGCATAAAAAGCTCTTCTCGGCAGCGCAGCAGTTTTGCGATTCTGGCTGGCAGCAAGCCGCTGTGCAGCTATTAGATCAATTGCAGAATTTATTTCCGCTCTGCATGCAGAACGCCGAAGTCTTACAAAGACTGCTTCCTCCTCATTTCTCGTCAATTGAGCTACGTGAAGCGCTGCGTCGGCATTACGAGGGACCCGATTTATCAATTCAGCGAGTGTCAGGAGAGAAAGCCCCGCTAGAGGCGTGTTACGTCAATCTGGCTATTGTGGAAAGTCAGGCGAAATGCAAAAAAGATAGGGAAAAGCTGGAAAAGCAAGCAAAAACGTTTAAGCGCCTACCCAGTGGTGAGCAGCTTGAGGCGACGAATCTCAATAAATTGATTCCGTTAGACCAGCTTTTTAAGAAGCAGAAGCTGCGCAATGGGTTAGAGGCTATCCCCAAGCGGATTTTAATTCAGGGACGAGCAGGCATTGGCAAGACGACTTTATGCAAAAAACTGGTTTATGAATATCACCACAATAAACTTTGGCAAGATCAGTTTGACTGTATCTTGTGGGTGCCATTACGGCAACTCAAAACTTCTTCTTTGCAACGCTTTGAAGACTTGCTCTGTAACCAATACTTTAGAAGCCATGAGAGAAGCCGAGCGGAAGCGTTAGCTAAAACTTTTTACGATCATCGAGACAAGACGCTTTTTATCTTAGATGGCTTGGATGAGGTGATAAGTGAATTAGCAGATGATCGTAGTCTGTTCAAGGGATTTTTAGAGGAGCTGCTTAAGCAAAAGCATATAGTGATTACCTCTCGACCAGCTGGTGTAGGCACTAATATACTTGGTCATCTGGATTTAGAGTTAGAAACTATTGGGTTTAGTCCAGAGAATGTCCAAACCTATATTGAAAAATTTGCGCCTCCATCGACCCAAGCTGCGATTTTGCACTTTATCCATCACACTCCTATAGTTCAAAGCTTAGTCAATATTCCCATTCAGTTGGATGCGCTGTGCTATAGCTGGGACAGACTTCCCAAAAATCAAGCGGTGGCGATATCGATGCTCTATGAAGCGATGGTCGATAAATTATGGCGCAAAGATAGTATACGTTTGGACAAAGAAGAGGGGGGGAAAGTATTAGGAACTGTTGTCATTGATAGTTTGTCAGAAGCAGAGCTGGAGGAACTGATGGCAGCCGAGATCCATTATCTCGGTTATTTAGCGTTTAAAGGATTAGAGGAAGGGCTGATGGAATTCAGCAGGCAAGAGCTGGATGATCTCAGGCAAGAATTGAATAAGAGCGCTCAGACAGGGGGAGTACTCTCTATCAACTTTACCACTAATCTGGAAAAGACCTCCTATTTACAAACAGCTGATGCAGAACTGCCTGAAGCCGAGAAACGCTATCATTTTCTGCATTTAACTTTTCAGGAGTTTTTTGCGGCTAAGTTCATTGTGCGGCATCTTCAAGCGTATTCAGAAGCCGCTGGAATGTCTGGTTTAGTGCTTAGTCAAGAGCAACTACAAGCGTTTATCGCTGCGCATAAATATGACCCCCGATATGAGATTGTCTGGTGGCTGGTGGCAGGGTTGCTGAGAAGCACTGCGCTAGAGCGTTTTTTTACTTTGCTAGAAGAAGCACCGCATGACCTGATCGGTGTTCGTCATCAGCAAGTGATAATGGGGTGTTTGAACGAGGCGCGCATACTATTGGATAAAAAAACGGTCAAGAAGCTGGAAAGAGAGTTAATGCAGTGGATGCTCTTTGAGTTGAAATTTAGCGGGTCTGGCGTTAGCGAATTAGGCCGCCAGAATGCTTTTCCGGAGCATTTGTTGCTCACATGCCTGGATCAGCTTAAAGGTAAGGAAGAGAGAATAATTTCAACTTTAGGCGCACGCTTAACTTTATCTGAGGGCGCAATTCTCGCTTTGATCGGCGTGTTACAGGATGGCAGCAGATCTACCAGGGATGCAGCTGCTATTGCATTAGTTACCCAAAAAACGCTGCCAGAGGCCGCTATTTCTGCCTTGAACAATGCACTAAAGGATGATAGCGAGCAGATTAGATCTACAGCTGCTTGGATAATAGAGGTCCAGAAAACTCAGCCAAAGGCCGCTATTTCCGCTTTGACCAACGCGCTACAGGATGAAGACAGGTTTGTCAGATCTGCGGCGGCCCAGGCATTACGGGAGCATAAAACGGTGCCAGAAGCCGCCATTTCTGCTTTGACCAACGCGCTACAGGATGAAGACAAAAAAGTCAGGTCTAAGGTGACCGAGGCATTAGGTGAGCAGGAAACGTTGCCAGAAGCTGCTATTACCGCTTTGACCAATGCGCTACAGGATGAAGACAAAAAAGTCAGGTCTGGGGCGGCCCAGGCATTAGATAAGCAGAAAGCGCTACCAGGAGCCACCATTTCCGCTTTGACCGACGCGTTACAGGATGAAGAGCCGGACGTCAGATCTGCGGTGGCCCGAGCATTAGGTAAGCAGAAAGCGCTGCCAGAAGGCTCTATTGCCACTTTGACCAATGCGCTACAGGATGAAGACGCGGTCGTCAGATCTGCGGCGGCCCAGGCATTAGGTCAGCAGAAAGCGCTACCAGAAGCCGCCATTTCCGCTTTGACCAACGCGCTACAGGATGAAAATCCGGACGTCAGATCTGCGGTGGCCTGGACATTAGGTAAACAGAAAACGTTGCCAGAAGCCGCCATTGCCGCTTTGACCAACCCGCTACAGGATGAAAACCCGGTCGTCAGATCTGCGGTAGCCAGGGCATTAGGTGAGCAGGAAATGCTGCCAGAAGCCGCCATTTCCGCTTTGACCAACGCGCTACAGGATGAAGATCCGGACGTCAGGTATGCGGTGGCTCGGGCATTGCGTGAGCAAGAAACGCGGCCAGAAGATGCCATTTCCGCTTTGACCAACGCGCTACAGGATGAAGAGCCGGACGTCAGATCTGCGGTAGCCTGGGCATTAGGTGAGCAGAAAACGCTGCCAGAAGCCACTGTTTCCGCTCTGACCAAGGCGCTACAGGATGAAGAGCCGGACGTCAGATCTGCGGTAGCCTGGGCAGTAGGTGAGCAGCAAACGCTGCCAGAAGCCACTGTTTCCGCTTTGATCAATGCGCTACAGGATGAAGAGCCGGACGTCAGATCTGCGGTGGCTCAGGCATTAGCTCAGCAGAAAACGCTGCCAGAGGCCGCCATTTCCGCTTTGACCAACGCGCTACAGGATGAAAATTCGGACGTCAGATCTGCGGTAGCCAGGGCATTAGGTGAGCAGGAAATGCTGCCAGAAGATGCTATTTCCGCTTTGACCAATGCGCTACAGGATGAAGGTCCGAACGTTAGATCTTGGGCGGCCCAGGCATTGGGTAAGGAGAAAACGCGGCCAGAAGCCGCCATTTCTGCTTTGACCAACGCGCTACAGGATGAAGATAGAGGGGTCAGATCTGTGGCGGCCGATGCATTAGGCGAACAGAAAACGCTCCCGGCCGATGCCGTCTCGGCCTTGATCTCTGCTATACAGGATGAAAACAATACAGTTAGTTCTGCAGCCGCCAGGGCATTAGGCTGGCATCTTGATCAACTTTACACGCTGCTCCCAAGCTTAGCATTGGATCAGGTCCGAATCCTCTATGCCAGAGTCTTGTTTCCACGGAGTTGTAGACAGATTGCCCCGCTCTATATTCAAGATAATAGATTGCATTTTTATACGGAAGCTGGGCTGGGACAGCCTGTTTCTCTGACATCTGAACAACGCACCATGCTGACTAAGGCCTTTGGATCTGTCTGGGCGGAAGCACAGATTGCTCTGTGGCCGGAGTTGTACCCTTTTTGACGTGACCCCAGAAAGTTGGACGTAAGAAATAAATTCAAAGAAGCTTACTCCTAAAAATTGCAAGCTTCTTTGAATTTAGTCTGAGTATACAGCTGGTGGGCGGATGCTTACACAACGGTTACTCTAGCTAAAACTGCCAGTTTGTATCGGCTATTTTTTGCCTATGGCGGCCTTCTTCTTCCAGTCCCCAAAAAGTAGTCCCCCACATAAGGAAAAGCCTCCCAGCGAAAAATCACTGGGAGGCTTTTAAATACTGGTGCGGCTGGCAGGATTCGAACCCACGACCCCTTGGTTCGTAGCCAAGTACTCTATCCAACTGAGCTACAGCCGCTGCGCTGTTAACTGTGAAGCGGCGCGAAGTATAAGCAATATTTTGTCTAGAACCAAGCCTATTATAAGAAAAAATGTAAATTTTTTTATTTTTTATAGGAAAAGGGCTGTTTGCGGAGGAGGGTAGGGGCAAATTCCAGCATGTTTGCAGCAAAAATAGTAGTTCAGCCGCAAAGTTGGTGGTGAGCAAGGTTCCTCAGCAGGGCACGTCACTCACCTTTAATCGTCGATTTTAGTATGCACCTGCGGGTCCTGCCTTGTCGAATCAAAAGCGCGATTCAATCAGCGTTTTCTTGGCTAGCGCTTTTTACCGCTCCTCTTTGCTTTAGCAGCTTCTCATTGGCCTCACTTAAACCGCTTACTTCTTCGATTATCGTATCTCTCACATTCAGTTGTGCATGCGATGATATCCATTCCAGTTCCACTGCATATCCTTCTCTTTCTTTTTTTATCTTCCATTGGTGCAATAAATGCTCTTTATTGCTTGTCAATAGATAAGTGCCCTCAAGCGTCTCTTTCCAGGCTACGCTATCGATATCCTCGCTGCATTCTTGAATCACTTTTAAACACTTTCCAGACGCAACCTCCCACAGGCGGATCGTATTGTCATAACTACTTGAAGCAATCAACGCTCCCCTGGGTGAAAACGCCACACCTAAAATAGTGTCTGTATGTCCGTGTAGGATATGCAAAGCAGCGCCGCTTTGCGCATCCCATAAACGAACCGTTTTGTCTGAGCTGCTTGAAGCGATCTGTGTTCCGCTGGGCGAATACGCTATACCCAAAACAGAGTCTGTATGTCCTATTAAGGTATGCAAAGCTGCGCCGCTTTGTGTGTCCCACACACGAATTGTGTGGTCAACACCGCCCGAGGCGATCTGCGACCCATTCGGTGAGTACCTCACATTACCGACTTGTTTGGTATGTCCGTGTAAGGTGTGCACAACCGCTCCGCTCTGCGCATCCCACAGACGAACTGTCTTGTCATAACTGCCCGAGGCGATCTGTGATCCGTTCGGCGAATACGCCACGCTAAAAACAGTATCTGTATGCCCCACTAAAGTGTGCAAAGCCGCGCCGCTTTGCGCATCCCACAAGCGGACTGTCTTGTCCCAGCTACTTGAGGCAATCTGTGACCCGCGAGGCGAATACAGCACTCGACCAACCGATTTGGTATGCCCTTTTAAGGTATGCACAGCAGCTCCGCTCTGAGCATCCCACAGACGGATCGTATTGTCATTACTGCTAGAGGCGATCTGCTTTCCATTTGGCGAATACACCACCCTCCACACATAGCTTCTATGTCCTTTTAGAGTGTGTATAGCAGCCCCGCTTTGTGCGTCCCATAGACGGACTGTGTAGTCAGTGCTGCCCGAGGCAATTTGCGCTCCGTTCGGCGCATACACGGCACTATTAATAGAGTCTGTATGTCCCTCTAAAGTGTGCATAGCAGCTTCTCTTGGCATGTCCCACAGACGGACTGTCTGGTCAAAGCTACCCGAAGCAAGCTGTGCCCCGCTTGGTGAATACACCAGGCTAGAGATCTCACCTGTATGTCCTTTTAGCGTGTACAGAGCAGCCCCGCTTCGTGTATCCCATAGAAGGACTGTGTCGTCAGAGCTACCCGAAGCAAGCTGAGCCCCGTTTGGTGAAAATGCGACGCTGGAGACCGCACCTCTATGTCCTTTTAGCGTGTGCAGAGCAACCCCACTTGAGGTATCCCACAGACAGATCGTACTGTCATCACTGCTCGAAGCAAGCTGGGTGCCATCCAAAGAGTACGCTACGCTCCGAACATAGGCTGTATGCCCTTCCAAGGTATGCACCACTGTGCCGCTTTGCACATCCCACACACGGACTGTCTCGTCATCACTGCCTGAGGCGATCTGCGCTCCGCTTGGCGAATACGCTACGCTAGTAACCGGCCCTGTATGTTCCTCTAAGGTGCATACAACTGTGCCGCTTTGCACATCCCATATGCGGACTGTCTCGTCAACACTGCCTGAGGCGATCTGTGCTCCGCTTGGCGAATACGCTAGGCTAGTAACTGGCCCTGTATGTTCCTCTAAGGTGCATATAACTGTGCCGCTTTGCACATCCCATATACGGACTGTCTCGTCATCACTGCTTGAGGCGATTTGTGCTCCGTTTGGCGAGTAGACTACATTCCTAATATAGTCTACATGCCCTTCTAAAGTATGTATTTTTTCCCAATTCGAAGTCGCATATACGCTGATGTGGCCGTCCTCAAGACCTACAGCATATGTTTTACCATCTGGGGAATAGGCGCACGAAGTCACACTACTCTCTTCTTGCAAATACGCTTGTTCGCCAAACTGCGCCCCTGATATTTGCGCTCCGCTTAAATCTGCCCCTCGCAGCCATGCTTGACGAAAATTTACCCCTCTCAAATCCGCTCCCTGCAATTGCGCAGCGTCAAATACCCCATAACTTAAATCTGCTCCAGGTACGCGTATTCCTTTGATATCTTTATTATTAAATTGCACGCCAGCCTTCACTAAAAGCGTGAATGCATTTGCTGCGATGGTTTGCACTTCTTCTACTTTGGAGCGTTCTACCCAATTCAGCAGCTTTTGTTGTAATTCAGCGTTTTGCTGAATTTTTTCTTGTAAAAATTTCACTATTTCCGGTTGATCCACAGGCCAAAATAGATCAAAAAATGCGCTCTTTGTCACAATCTGATCGAGTTGCCCCAACTCTGATAGTTTTTTTAGTTGATTGAGTGCAAATTTTTGCAGTGCTTCGTCTGAGTTTACTAAGGCCTTTTGATGCTTTGCTCGAATCCTGCTATTAATTAAATGGAGTTTTAAAGCGGGCTCTTCTACCGCATATCCATTCCGAGTGGCTGTGGTTAAGGCTTCAAATAATGCCTGGCGACTCGAGGAATCTAGACGATTTTCTGTTTCTTGTTGAATCTCTACAGGTAGTGAGAGAAATGGAGATTGGGCCGATTTTTTCGGAATAAAAGAGGTTTGAATAGCTGTATTGGAAATAGGGGTTACCATTTATTTTCCCGGATTATATTGTCTAGCTAGAGGCGTGAACCCCTAACATGCATGCCACAGTCTTTTTAAATACCCGCGTAACATCGGTTAAGTATAGAGTACCTTATTACATTTCGTATAACTAAAAGAATCATTTTTATTAAGAAGATTCTTATTTAATCGAGAGATGAGCTGAAGCTAGCCTAAAACGCTATGTGCCAGAAATTTGATCAATCTGAAAAGGGCGTTGTCCTGCCTGGCGTTAAGAAAGATCAAGCGTACTTTTCAACGGAGTTATGCACAGTATTTGTGGATAAAATTGCTTCTGCTTCTCCTAGGCTTCGTACAAGATCATCAAATAGTGTTTTTGCATATTTTCTCAGGCTTAAGCGTTTACTGCCGTTACTGGTCAGCAGGGCAAGGGGCAGTTTCCAGACGGTAAAGTACTCTTTACAATCTCCCAGAATTGCTTTAGCATATGCTGGAACATATGCCAAAGGAGTTTTACCATGACTATTGCTTCTGTTTACCCCGTCCGCCATGTCAAACTATTCAGGAATGGCAAAAATCAGGCGGTGCGTATTCCTGTTGAATTTGAATTGCCTGGGCGCGATGCACTTATGCATCGTGAAATGAATCGGCTGATTATTGAACTTGCGCCGCGTCAGTCCTTATCTGCGCTTTTAGCAAGCTGGGTCCCGCTACAGGAAGGGCTGCCAGAGATCGCTAATCTTCCACCTGAAGCGGTGGAGTTTTAATGGCACTCTATTTACTCGATACCAATATTTTTTCTGACATCATAAAAAACCCCCAGGGGGCTATTGCGCAAAGAGTGGCTATACAGCCACTGGAATCGCTATGCACTAGTGTTATCGTTGCAGCTGAAATGCGTTATGGCGCAGAGAAAAAAAATACAAAAATATTGACCCAGCGAGTAGATCAAATACTTGATGCCATAGAAGTCCTCCCATTTTCTATTGGGGCAGACCGTTGCTATGGGCAAATCCGGGCTCAGCTTGAGCGAAGTGGCCAAATAATCGGCGCTAATGATCTGTTGATTGCTGCTCATGCCCTGTCAATTGATGCGGTGCTCGTTACAGGGAATGTGAACGAATTCAGCCGAGTTCCAGGCCTACTGATTGAAAACTGGTTAACTCAGTCTGCAAAATAAAGAGTGGTGTTGCCCCTCTTTTTGACCGCACCCACAATTCAATGGGGAAATAGCTGTGTATATTGATTGAGCTTAATTTTTCAATTTAGTTCTAATAAGCTAAGCTGTATGATTAATATCCCCAAGCGATGGTAAGGGCCTAATGGTAGAAATTATCTGGTAAGTATTTCTATCACCAAAAGGAGGAGCCATTTCAGCATGCTCTCTAGCGAGCTCTCTAGCTGTCTTACCATCTGAGGTACGATTTGATGCACGATCTGATGTACGTAGCGTATCAACGTCTGCTCCTGCATTCAATAATAGCGTTACAACCTCGTTTTTGCGCTCCCGAACTGCGTGATGCATGGCTGTCCATCCGCGCTTATCTTGCCTATCGATTTTTGCACCCGCTTCCAACAACAATGAAATCATACCGGTATGTTCCCCGAGTAAATGGATGAATCTAGTTAGCGGGGTCTCGTCATAACAATTGGGAAAATTAGCGTCTGCTCCATTGTCAAGCAAAAGTCTAACAATCTCAGGTCGCCTTTCCAAATACTTGCTATGCAATGGCGTAAAACCTGAGTGCGCGTTCTGCCGATTTAGGTCTGCTCCAGCTGCTATCAGAATGCGAACGTCAGCGAGGCTGCCTTTCTGGACAATACTATAGTAAAGGGGCGTTATTCCTTTTTCCTGAACATGAAGATTTATAGAATCTTCAATTCTATTAACAAATATCCCGCACTGCACCATTGGTATGAGATGACGGATAGCATCAAGGTTTTTCTTACTTAAGCCTAGTAGTTCCAATTCTTCTAATTTTTCTTCCAATATTGCTTCTGGGTAACTATTATCTTTTTGTGTTTTTGGACGTAATAAAGTAAAAAATTCGCATATTTTAGATACACGTTCATCTGTTAAATTATTTTGCTCAAATTCATCGAGAGCATCTATCATCCCGCTCTTGAGTAGGTTGGGCCGTACTTTCAAAAAGGCTGATAGATTAAACGGTATACCTTTTGATTCGAGCTCAATGATCTCCAGAATAGATTTTGCAAGAGTTAGGTTGTCAATATGATCTGCCTTGTCAGCCTCGTAGTGGATATTGTTTAATAAACCTAGCTTCTGCACGGCATCTAGTCTCTCACGGGTAATTTTCTCAATGCTTATTCCCCAAAACCCAAAAGGAATTTTTTTATCTTTCCTTTGCAATAATTCCAACTTCTCAAGTAATTCAATTCGTTTAGAAGGTTTGTCCTGATTGGCAAGTTGCCTCGATAAAACTCTTTTACAATATACTTCCGCCCAGGCGAAATTGTTCTTGAGTTTATCTTGCTTGCGAACTTCTAATATTTCAGAAAAATTTTCTAATGAGTCATTGTTAGGTGAGTTAGGCTGAATATATCCCCTTAATAAAGAAGGTTTGTTAAATAATAAAAAAGAGGAAGCATATTTATTATCTAGCTTACTGACTTCTCTAATTTTTAGAAGATCATTGAAGGAATAATATTCAAATATTTTGTTCCATAGCTCTGTCGGCAATTTTTCATAAAATTCTTTTGCTCCTTTCTCCTCTAGAGCTTGGTCTGATTTTTCAAGCGACTGGACAGGATTAGAATCACTCCCTTGGTCATGGGTAAAAGTAGATAATGACCTAAATATTCCATATACCGGCATACAAGCATTCCTATGTAAAAGATTTCGTGCAATAACGAGCGTATCGCCTTCGCTCGAGATATTTTTTTAATTCGGGGTATGCTTGATAGAGGCCGCTCCATTTTTCAGTAAAGATAACGTCAGTTTGGGATAAGGAAAGCGCTAGAGTATGAAGAGCTATTTGAGAAGTTAAGGCTAGGTGATTGAATCTGCCTCAAACTATATGGTATTGGCCTGATTCCATACAACCTTATAAAAGGTCCAGCTCCTTATGTACCGAGCCAGGAGTGGGTACGCAGTAGTTCATCCTCATCGGTGAATAGTGATGACAATGGTGCCAAATATAAAGCGCTGCGACGAAATTGATGTGACCACAAAAAGTTGGACTTTAAGGAGAAAAAGTTGAGAGAACTTATTCTGTCATTTAGACATTGATGTGCTTCCCCTATATACCTAGGGGAAGCGGTATAAGTAGAAAGGTTCACATACTATTTTGAATAGCTGCTGATGGTGAAGTGCTGCCACGCTATGCAAAGCTCCGCAGCGGTAATCTTGCTTCAGCTCCTAAGATCAAGCAGCGGCATCAATCTACTTAATGACGCAAGGCCTGCATCGGTGATACTGTAGCAGGATTCTAGCTCAAGGTACCGCAACTGAGGTAGCCTACTTATATGCTCAAGGCCTGCATCGGTAATGTAGTCGCATTCCGATAGGCCGAGCTCCTGCAGCTGTGTCAGTTTACTTATATGTTCAAGCCCTGCATCGGTAGTGCCTGTGTCAAGTGTCTGCAACTGCGTCAATCCACTGATATGCTCAAGGGCTGCATCATTAATAAAGTGACAGGAGTGTAGGTTAAGGTACTGTAACTGAGTCAGTCTACTTACATGTTCAAGACCTAAACCGGTAATGCCGTAGCAGGCCATTAACTCAAGCTCCCGCAACTGTGTCAATCTACTGATATGCCCAAGGCCTGCATTGGTAATTTTGGCGCAGTTTGATAGGTCGATCTGCTGCAATTGCGTCAATCTGCTTACATGTTCAAGGCCTATATCAGTAATGAGGGAACAGTTGAATAGATTGAGGTGCTGTAACTGAGTCAGTCTACTTATATGCCCAAGGCCTATATCAGTAATGAGGTCGCAGTAGTGTAGATTGAGGTGCTGTAACTGAGTCAGTCTACTTATATGCCCAAGGCCTATATCAGTAATGAGGTCGCAGTAGTGTAGATTGAGGTGCTGTAACTGAGTCAGTCTACTTATATGCCCAAGGCCTATATCAGTAATGAGGTCGCAGTAGTGTAGATTGAGGTGCTGTAACTGAGTCAGTCTACTTATATGCCCAAGGCCTATATCAGTAATGAGGTCGCAGTAGTGTAGATTGAGGTGCTGTAACTGAGTCAGTCTACTTATATGCCCAAGGCCTATATCA
>JASSUD010000081.1:0-9900 GCA_031963225.1 Mycoavidus cysteinexigens | reverse complement strand
GCGGCTGTGGGACGCGCAAACCGGGGTCCTCGCGCACACCTTACAAGGGCATACCCACGCTGTTAGGAGCGTGGTGTATTCTCCGAGCGGTCAGCAGATCGCCTCGGGCAGTTGGGACGATACGGTGCGGCTGTGGGACGCGCAAACCGGGGCCCTCGCGCACACTTTACAAGGGCATACCGACTCCGTTAGTAGCGTGGTGTATTCGGCCAGCGGCCAACAGATTGCGTCGGGCAGTGAAGACGATACGGTGCGGCTGTGGGACGCGCAAACCGGGGTCCTCGCGCACACCTTAAAAGGGCATACCCACACTGTTAGTAGCGTGGTGTATTCGCCGAGCGGTCAGCAGATCGCCTCGGGCGGTAAGGACCATACGGTGCGGCTGTGGGATATCGCCTCGGGTCAGTGCTTAGCGGTGATGCGAGATTTTAATGGAGCAGTCACTAGCCTTGCCTGGAGAGCAACACCCACCGGCACCTATTTGGCAACCGGCTGTGCTGATCACTCTATTCGCCTATGGCAGGTCATAGAAGAGAAAGAGGGTTATCAGGTACGTCTGCATTGGAGTTCGATGCATGACAGACTGACCGTGTCGAACACCTCTATCCAAGGCGTGCAAGGCTTAAGCGGGATGAATCAGCAGCTCTTGCAGCAGCGCGGGGCCGTTGGTGAGCCAACTCCGCGCTTAGATGAAACCAGTAGACGAGTGATGAGTGTGGTCGCAGCAGCGTCTAAATATTAGCAGCGTATCGCGGTCCGCTACGCAATGTTTGCGTGGCTATCCAAACGAGAAAAACGACGTAGTGGTGCCACACGTAAGTAAGCGATTTGAATGGAGAGGTTTATACAATATTCTGTAGGCGGCTGGTGGCGAACTGCGACCAGTTGACTGCCGATGTGTAAGCCTTACAGTAGTAGTCTTGCTTCATATCCTTAGAATCTTCAGATCAGTCAGCGATGTTAATCCACTTAACTGTGCAAGATTAGTAATATTGCGACAGCCCCGTAGGTTAAGCTGCTTCAGCTGTGTCAATTTACTTATATGTTCAAGGTCTTCATTGGTAATGCCGTCGCAAAATTGTAGATCAAGCTGCTGCAACTTTGTCATATTACTTATATGTTTAAGGCCGGCACCGGTAATATTCTTGACGCCTCGTAGGCTTAGGTGCCGCAATTGATTCAATTTACTTACATGTTCAAGACATGCATTGGTAATCTTTTTGCAAAATCCTAAGTTGAGCTGCCGCAACTGTGTCAATCTACTTACACGCTCAAAGCCGGCATCGGTAATCTTTTCGCTGAATGTTAAGTCGAGCTGCTGCAACTGAGTCAATCTACCTACATACTCAAGGCCGGCATCAGTAATATCTGTGCATGATCCTAAGTTAAGCTGCTGCAACTGCTTCAATTTACTTACATGTTCAAGGCCTACATCGGTAATACTTCCGCAGCTTGATAGATTTAGGTGCTGCAACTGCTTCAATTTACTTACATGTTCAAGGCCGGCATCGGTAATCTTGCCGCAGCCATATAGGTTTAGGTGCAGCAACTGTGTCAATTTACTTATACGTTCAAGGCCGACATCGGTAATCTTGCTGCAGCAAAATAGGTTTAGGTGCAGCAACTGTGTCAATTTACGTACATGCTCAAGGCCTGCATCGGTAATTTCTCTGCAGCCTTTTAGGTTAAGGTGCAGCAACTGTGTCAATTTACTTACATACACAAGGCTTGCATCGGTAATTTTGCGGCAGCCATATAGGTTTAGGTACTGCAATTGCGTCAATCTACTTATATGTTCAAGGCCTACATCGGTAATGTCATTCCAACATGTGTAACCGTCAGAGTCATACCAAGGTTGTAGGTTGAGCTGCCGCAACTTTGTCAATCTGCTTAAGTGTTTAAGGCCGGCATCGTTAATGCTGTAGCAATCTTCTAAAGTCAAATTATGTATTGACAGCGATGGGGGCAAATTTTGTAAGTCTGTATTGCTAAAACCCCATCCATGAAGCATTAGTGAAGAAATCTTTCTTTTACTCTCATCCAAAGCGCTTAGTGTCTCTTGAAGCTCATTCCTCTTTGTAATTTTGATAGGCACGGGAATAGAGGTGGCAACTTGATTTAGCGTAGAACTGACTAGCCGCATTGTATTGAGCGCCGATCTATCTAAATAGCGCATCATCATCGATAACAGTTCCGGAGGAAGCGTTTCGAGGGTGAATGGTACTTTGGAGGCAGAGTTTGCTACTAAGCCAGGCTCATTTAACTCAACATTTTCGGCAAGCTGATCCATGCGTGGAGCGCTTTGAGTCTGAGGAAATAAGGAAGAGATGCGGGAGTTTATCGAATTTGTCATAACTAAAAGTTGCAGTAAATTTCTGAAGTGAAAGTTCTGACCCTGACTCAATATTTCGTAAGCATTGGGACGGAACTGATTAATTGCAGGTAATTCAGGCCAATATCGGGTGTACGAACCTTACTTACAGAGTATAGGATCCGGCTGACCAGTAAGATTTGTGTTCGCCGCGCTTCTAGAGAAAAAAGGAGTTTTGCATAATGATGCGTATTACTACTGCTTGTACTATTGCGCATCCCTCTATTAAAGCAAAGACTTTACATCAGGAAAGCCCCGCCAGTCCATGTGGTAGCGCATCCTCGATCGCCAGTAGTAGTGATAGGTGTGGCGAAGAAACGCTCGTTGAGATTGCAGGATTAGAAGATCTAGAATATGAAATAGGCGAAGGGACTGTAGCTTTATCTTCTTTTCCAGCGGCTGCGAACGAAATTCCGTTGAGTCTCGCTAGTATAAATATACTTTTTGACACTAACGTCGATATTAATGCGCATGATATATTACGCGACACCCTGAGCGATGCTTTTAAGCGCTTTGAAAAATGCAATAAAGCGGTTCATACTTCTTGGACAAAAAAACAACTTCTTTCTGCCGAGCAAAGTGTTGCTCTTAAAGCGGAGATGGAACAGGCAAGCAAGTTATTGGTTTGTCTTCATCAGATTTGTAAAGATGTGCAGCACATCAAGAATGAAATAGACTGGATTGAAGAACCCGTCCTCGCTTCTTTATCAGGTGAGACAGAAAATAAAGAAATTGTCCTGTTGCCCGAAGAATTTACTACGATTTTATCCGAGCAAGTTCACAATAGTATATCTGTGCATGTCAATAACATTGGAGTGGTGCAAAAGCTGATAGAAAAGCATATAGAGCAAACTGAAAGGTTTCTAGCTCTTGACGAAAACACCCCGCCCAAGCCTGGTCTATTAGAACGGGCTTCTTTTATATTAACGGCGATACCGAGTTTATTAGGAGGGTTGGGTACGGTAATAGCGTATGTTTTGGGAGCAACATCCCTATTGGCTTTTCTTCCTTTCGCCGCGGGGGGAATAGGATCTTGCATCGTTTTATTGTATCTTGTTTTAAATTTATCAAAATTTGCGCCTACTGAGAAAATTACGCAGCTTACAGAAGAGCGAATAGAACTTAATAAAAACGTCTTTAGACCCGTATTAGATTTATTGAAAAAGGCAAAAAAAATGAATAGTAGTGGGAGTGGAAGAATTCCTGATGTGGCAAATCAGCCTGCAACTTTTGCAGCAATGTATCAATTTAACAAACCAATTCAAGATAATACTACGGCCATTCTTCAAAGTAATTCAGGTATACAGACATCAATAGGTGAGCTTCTTGGCGAAGTTAAAGTTATTAGAGCCAAAGTAGAAAAACAAGATGCAATTATTGATCAGTATGTAAGGCCACGTAAAACCTCGACCACTTCGATAACTTCTTTAAGTTCCAATTCTTCCAGTGATTCCCAGGCCTCAACACTAGTAGGTTCTGTATCCGATTCACGCCCCAATACGCCTCCTAACCCAGAACAAGCAAAAAAAATTGAAGAGTTAGAAGCAATAATTAAGAGGCAGGATCAAAAGATTAGTGGATTAGAAACTACCCTTATTCATGTAAATTCAAACCTTGAGCAAATGCAGGCTTCTCAGTTAACAGAGGAAAAATTGGCAAGTATGCTTGGAAAATTTTTTAATCCAAATAATTTAGGATGAGAAAATTACTATAAAAAATTATTATTAAATAAGCTTCATTAAAAAAGCCCTCCTAGAGGGCTTTTTTAATGTGCAACGTTGAGAGGAACGCTGCAAAAAAAATTTTCTGATGACGTAACTTTAATTGAACGAGAGCATATCTATGCTAACCCATATCTCAAACTCTGCCATTACGCACTATCCCGCAACACAAAAATCCCTGATTCCTTCATTAGCTTCGTTACCTGTTTGGCTTCCGCCAGAGATTCGAGAAATCATAGAAAAGCAGTTAGATGTGGCAGATTGGCAGAATTTCTTTAAAGCGCTGGCTATCGTAACTTGCAACGGTGAACCTATAAATTCACCTGTCTTGACGTTGCATCTACTACAGCAAAAAGTTCCAATTGACTATCAGTACGATGTGGCAAGATCAGACAAGAGCTTACAAATATTTGCTTTGAATCAATTAAAAATATTATGGAAGTCTGGTCAACTGGATCAAGTGGTAGAGAAGCCGCCCCTTTTTGATCTAGTGAGGTTGGTTGGTGGTCCAGTGATATTTAGATTTTTACAGGAACGCATCGAAGAAGACGCTGAGCTTGAGCGCAAGCTATTGAATTGGGTCGAGCGCTCAAGGACGGAGGAAGTTCAATCTATAGCAGCCAACGCTTTGACGCTATTGGTCAAAGCAGAGGTGGATATGAGCGGATATGACTTCAAAGAAATACGGGTGCCAGGTGCAGATTTAAGTGGAGGTCAATTCGATCAGGCTGACTTTGGAGGAGCGGATTTAAGCCACGTGAATTTTCGTCGTGCGCGGTTGCGCGGAGCAAACTTACAGAGAGCAGAGTTGACGGGCGTTAACTTTGGGGAACTACCAAATATAAAGATAAAGACAGATGACCGGTCAAGCCACTATTCTAATTCAGCAGATGGACGCTGGTTAGCTATCGCAGCGCATAACAGGGTTGAGCTATATGATACGGAGAGTTTGGATTTAGCGCATACGTTTTCAGGCTTTGCAGATTATTACCCCGATAGTATGGCTTTTTCGCCTGACGGTAAGGCTTTGGCATTAATGGAAAACTGGAGGGAAGAAAACTGGGACGAGCCGCTAGTGAAAGTATGGAGGACAGACACCGGAGATAGCTGGCGTACTTTTAGAGGGCACACAGGGGGCAGTATAAGAAGTGTCACTTTTTCGCCGAACGGTAAGTTTTTGGCGACGGGAGGTGTGGATAATACAGTGAGGCTGTGGAACGTAGAGAGCGGCGAACCGTGGCATACCCTTGTAGGACATACGGATAAAGTAAACAGTGTTAAATTTTCGCCAAACGGTAAATTTTTAGCGTCGGGCAGCAGGGATGAGACGATCAAGCTCTGGGAAGTAGAAAGCGGGGAAGAAGTCTATACACTGCCAAAGCATAACCGTAAGGTGATTGCTCTGAAATTCTCACCTAATGGAGACTTTTTGTTATCAGGTAGCTACGACTGTACTGTTAAGCTATGGAAGGTGGAGAGCGGAGAACATCTACACACCTTCGTATGGAACTACCCTTATGCTAATAATTCAATACACCACATCAATTTTTCTCCAGATAGTCAATTTCTAGCAATTTTTAATCACTCGATAAATGATATGAACGGGGAATTATGGAGCATCAAGAGTGGAGAGGTATGCAAAAAATTTGAGGGTCATGAAGATATAGTGTACAGCGTGCAATTTTCTCCGGATGGTAAGCAGTTGGCATCTAGTAGTAGGGAAGGAACAGTCAAATTGTGGAACACAGAAAGCGGAAAAGTAGTGCATACATTTAAGGTGCCCAAATATAACGCTCGATGGGTGAACTTTTCATTGGACGGTAAAGTTCTGATGTGGAAAGAAATGGGCACTGTGAAGTTGCGAAAGGTGGATGGGCAGAAAGCAAGTTTGTACTGGGGGCCATCTCAAAAGAAACTTAAGGCAACGAATGTATCGATTGAAGGTGCTCGGGGTTTAAGCTTGATGGATAAGATTTTGCTGAAGCAAAAGGGTGCAAATGGAGAGCCTGCGGTAGGGTAGGGCATAGGTACTACTGTCTCCCCTTGTGAACCAAGGAGGGAGTTTTTTATTTATTGGGGCGTAAATTTGGCGTAATGATTAAAGTTGCTAATTTTCCATAGCGCTGCCTTGCAGAGGGTAGAGGCATTACATGCAAAGCGGAAATTAGCTTTTTTATCCATTGTCGTTAATACTATTCGTCAAATAAAGCTCTTAAAATAGGGTAAAATTAGGCTCTAAATTACTATGGGGAGTTGTTCAAATGCATACCTTGTTTACTAACCTTACTATTAGCATGTCGGATTTCAAGAGAAATCCAACTAAGGTTTTACGAGAAGCTGGCACAAAACCGGTTGCGGTGCTGAACCACAACAAGCCAGCCTTTTACATGGTTGATCCCTTGGTATTCGAGGTGCTAATCGAGCAATTAGCTGACAATGCTATGATGCCATTATTGCAAGAGCGCCTAGCCCAACGAACGGAAGCGATCGAAGTAGACATCGACGCGATTTGATTACATGGAGTCAAAACATAAATATCGCCTAAAATTTGTTCCTGCCGCGTTAGCTGAATGGAATAAGCTAGATGGTTCGGTCAAGGAGCCGCTACGCAAATTACTTAAAAAGCGCTTAGACGAACCGTGCGTACCTGGTGCAAAGTTGCATGGCGATCTGCAAAACTGCTACAAGATCAAGCTACTCAAACAAGGCTATCGTTTGGTTTATGTTGTTGAAAAAGATGAGCTTGTAGTATTAGTTTTAGCAGTGGATAAACGAGAAGACTCAACCGTCTATGCCGCTGCCGTTTCGCGCCTTAAAAACGATGTACGTTTTAATGCAGGCAGCACTGAAAAAAATCTTGTGTGATCTCATAGACATAGTCTTTCTTAACCTCAACTTCTCGAGTCGCCTGGTACGGAGCCGCATGCCGGGTAGTGTGGGAGGGGATAAGCCTTGGGCTGCCTCCATCCCAATTTTGCAGTCCATACAGCATCACTTCTGCAATCCATCACCACAAATCCACATTATTTGCAATTTATCTCTTCCAATCCCATTGCTTACGAAATATCAACACAGACTTGCCTCCCTCTGAGTGACAAAAAAGCCCTTTCTGAGCTGACCCCGTATATTTAGATTTTTAAGCGTGACATTGGTTGAGGTCTATAATTTGGCTGGGACAAGCTCAAAGCAAGCGTCGTGACTGAGAGCAAGTCAAGGGTGCTGGGCTTGAATTAAAAGGCGTGCGGAAGGCATGGCCTCTATTTAAATGGCGACGAAATCACCCTGAATACGCGCCGCTTCTACTTCTGGAATACCTGCTTGCGCAGCAAATTCTGACCAATGCGCAATGGCTGCTTTAACTTGTTTAATCACTTCTTTGCAGCGTGGCGCGAAGAAACGGTCACCTACGTTTAATAAGTCATCGCGCGTGATATTTTTGAAGGCTCCGTTAACCGACATTAAATGCTGATAAGTCCATTGCCCTTGTGAATTATAAGCATGGGTAACATCATATGCTGGCGCAAGCCGCCATTGTCCGTTTTCCGCTAGAAGAAACGACAGATTTTTTGTGTGGTCATCGCAGTTCGCAGCAAGTACATTAAAAACCATGCGACGAAAACCTTCTTCTAGCGCAGCAGGCCCTAAGCCGAGCTTTTGGATCACCTGGAAGTACTGACTGTAGCTATGGGTTGCACGTTGCTTGTAATCTAGGTGCTGCATTGCGCACAGCGTTTGTGTATGAAGTTTTGCACCATTTTGTCGATCGAAGCGCCGTGTCATAAAATGGGCACGCCCGTTTTCCTCGAGTAAACGGCATTCGGCCATGGTAATACCGGCGGCGGTTGCCATCAGATAATAGGCGTACTCGATTCTTCCATAATTAGCGCTTGCTCCAAGTTCGCTGTCCTGGCCTACGCCATCGAGTTTAAGCAGCCAGTAGTCAAAACCGGGATCCGCTGGCAGCTGGCCCGAGCGAATTTCGTTGGTTTTTGCATTCCAAGCAATGACGGCTTTGGCGCGCGCACCACCCGCTGAAGTACCCACCTGAATCAAGTTCATAATCGCCGCTTCAGTTTCTTTATCCCCCACAAATTGACCGGCCAGCGCTTTTTGTGAACTGGTTACCAACTCGTGGAGTTTGAGGGCGGTTGCTTTGCTGCGTTTTGGACCACGCGCCGGACGAAATTCTAATGCACCTATGCCGCGCTTCCCCATATAGGCCAGACGATCCAGCGGTGTAATGGCATTTTTCCCGACCCCTGCCTGTGCCAGATAAGCATCTATTAGAGCATTGCCGAAGTCGTCGGGGAGGGCATCCGCTAGCATCGCTGGCAAGCGTTTATAGGTGATTTCTGGCAAGCTAGGGAAAACATAAAAAGCCTGTGCAATAGGCATCGTCAACGGCGCGAGTTCAATTCCATGCTTTTGCCATAGGGGATCATATTCAAATGCATAGTAGCCAAGCGTAGGAGCCAAGGTCACCGCGCCAACGGTTTTACCCCAGATGCGCACCTCAATCGTATCAACAGCTTCGTACACTTATTTTATCCATTGTCAGTTTTAACCCGACGTGCTCGATAAACCTTCATGCGCGGTTGGTTTTTATGTTTGGCTTTAAGTATTTGCATGGGGCTGATTGGCAGCATGGGGGCAAGTAACTCTAGCCAATCTGTGCGGTTTAAAGCGCGGATGACTTTGATCATGGTTTTAAGAGACGAGCCTTTGCCATTTTCCAAATTCTTAATCGCACCCGTGCTGCTATTGGCAAGCGCTGCGAGTTCAGTTTGATCAAGTCCGGTCCGGATGCGTAGCGCGCGGAGTTGGTCGCCGAGATGAAGCATCCATTCGCCGGTAGAACGTTGGTGTTCAGATAAAGACATAAATATGACTTTAATATATGAAAGTGATTCTAGTGTACACAATTATATCTTTTTTGCCATTTTAATTCATTTGCCTATCCGCGTCATAACGCGCAACTTGCCGTCTGAATGCACGTTCGCATATCCCAAATAATTGCGATGCCTCTGCTTGCGTCAACCTTTTCTGGTGCCAGTTTTTATAGGTCTCTTCAAACTTCATCTTCCGCGTTTCCTGTAGCCATCTTGCCCGGCTTATGGGGGTAGGACCAATAGTTGTCCGTGATGCGCTGGAAGGATTAACAGATCAAGGGTACGTACCGGTACGCATCAATATGATGCAAGGATGGCATTTGCTGGATCTAGATTTAAAACAGCAAGCTTTTGAATTAGTAGGCAAATATCTACCTAAAATACCCGTTATAAATGTTCGATACTTGTTATCTAGCCTAATAGATGCGATGGAACATCTACCAGAAAATTTACGCTCAACCGCGACTAAACTGATTAATGGTAATGTGCAGCAAATACCTGGTGATGGAGGCAGTTCGATACAAGCAGAGTTAGAGAGTAAAGGGTACAAGGTGCATGACGCGTCAATATAAGCCAAATGGCTTTCATAGTGGGCTCAGTTGAATTAGCTGCTGTTGGTAAGGCGTGAAATTTCTTTATGCCTTACCAACGATAAGAAAGCTTGTCTGCATTTTTAACAAATGCATGTATGGAAAACTTCTCCTTATCAGCCTATCAAATTACTAAACCAGCGTGTAAGCAAGGGTGGTTGATGGCGGCGTAGTGCATTTGCAGCTTGCGCCTTCACGTTCTCATCGCTATCTTGCAGAGCGGCTTCCAAAGCAGTGCGCTCTTGCTCTGATAGTGTGGGTTGCTTACCTAATGTGTATTAGTTCCGATTTGATCGTACAGTAAGATCTTGCCAAATGGTGGGGTTCTC